>NZ_CP029145.1:3142248-3456472 GCF_003149515.1 Hymenobacter nivis | reverse complement strand
ACGTAGAGCAGGCTCGAATATTGCCCTTCGTGCCGGGCCGCGGCGCGGTTGGAGGCGTAGCCCAGGCGCAGGGCCCGCAGCAGGCGGCCGGCCCCGCCGGTGGCAGGCTCGCTCAGCAGGCTCACGTAGTAGGCGTCGAGGGGCATGGGCAGGGTGGCGCGCAGGGCCAGCCGGTGCTTTTTGAGCAGCCGGGCCATGGTGGCGGGCACGAAGTGGTAGAGGTGGCGAGGCACGTCGTAGGCCGCCCACCGGGCCCCGTAGTGCCGGGCGTCGAAGCTGGCCGCGTTGGGTACGGCGATGAGCAGCACGCCGCCCGGCCGCAGCAGCCGCACGAGCTGGGCCAGGGTTTCGTTGAGGGCATGCACGTGCTCAAGCACGTGCCAGAGGGTGATGGCGTCGAACGAGCCTGCTTTCAGCGTCGCCAAATCCTCGGGGGCCCCAATGGGCTGGCCCACGCGCCGGGTGGCTTCGGCGCGGGCGGCGGCGTTGGGTTCGAGGCCGGCCACTTGCCAGCCGGCGCCCCGGGCCGCGGCCAAAAAGTGGCCCGTGCCGCAGCCGTAGTCCAGCACGCGGCCGCGCTGGGGGGCGTAGCGGCCCAGCAGGCGTACTTTGCTGCGCATGGTGAACACTCGCGCCAGGCGGTACACCTGGTTCACGAGGCCGGCGGCCCCGCTGTTGTGCGACACGTAGGCCGCCGATTCGTAGTAGCGCCCAATGTCAGCGGGCCCCGGGCGCGGGTTGGTAAACTGAAACCCGCAGGCCACGCACTCTACCACGGCGAAGCTCTCGTGGCTCACGGTGCGGTCTTCCACCACCAGCTTGTTGCGAAACTCGGTTTTGCCGCAAACCGGGCATTTTTCTATTTTCTCGTAGTTCACAGGCTGTGCAAATTGGGGAGCGGGCTGCGCGGAGCCGGCCGGACAAAGCCCGGGCCACGCCCGCCGCAACGCGACGCCTAACGCGGCAAAGGTAAACGGGCGGGCCGGGCGGCCGGGGCCCCACCGCTTGCGGGGCCCCGGCCGCCCGGCCCGGGAGTGCAACCGCCGCCTAGCGGTTCAAATACACCATCAGCACCGACACGTCGGCCGGCGAGATGCCGCTGATGCGGCTGGCCTGGCCCAGCGTTTCGGGCTGAATCTTCAGTAGCTTTTCGCGGGCCTCGTGGCTGAGGGCGGGCATGGCCTTGTAGTCGAGCCGACCCTGAATGACGAAGTTTTCCAGCTCCAGCATCCGGACGGCCTGCTGCTGCTCCTTCACCAGATAGCTCTCGTACTTGATGCCGATGACAGCCTGCTCCAGCGCCTCGGCGTCGAAGCCGGCCAGGGCCTCGGCCAGCGCGGGCAGGGCCCCGGCTAAGTCGGCCAGCTCCAGGTTGGGGCGGCGCAGCAGGTTGATGGCGCGGGTGCGCTCGTGGATTTCGGCCGAGCCCAGGGCCCCCAGCAGCGGGTTGATGGCGGGGGCCTCGATGGCAAAATCCCTCAGCAGCTCGGTCGCTTCGGTGGCCTGCGCCTGCTTGCGCTGCACCCGCACCAGGCGCTCGTCCGAGGCCAGCCCGAGGGCGTGGCCCAGCGGCGTGAGGCGCAGGTCGGCGTTGTCCTGGCGCAGCAGCAGGCGGTGCTCGGCGCGGCTCGTGAACATGCGGTAGGGCTCGTCGGTGCCCTTGTTTACGAGGTCGTCAATCAGCACGCCGATGTAGGCCTCGCTGCGCGAAAGCACGAACGGCTCGCGGCCCTGCACCTTGTTATGGGCGTTGATGCCGGCCATCAGGCCCTGGCAGGCGGCTTCCTCGTAGCCGGTGGTGCCGTTGATCTGGCCCGCGAAGTAGAGGCCCGCTACCTGCTTGGTTTCCAGGGTAGCGCGCAGCTGCGTGGGCGGGAAGTAGTCGTACTCGATGGCGTAGCCGGGGCGGAACATCTTGGCATTTTCGAAGCCCACGATAGCGCGCAGGGCCCGGTACTGCACGTCCTCGGGCAGGCTGCTCGAAAAGCCGTTCACGTAGCACTCCACGGTACTCCAACCCTCGGGCTCCACAAAAATCTGGTGGCGGTCCTTGTCGGCAAAGCGGTTGATTTTGTCCTCCACGCTCGGGCAGTACCGGGGCCCCAGGCCCTTGATGCGGCCCTGGAACATGGGCGACTTCTCGAACCCTTCGCGCAAAATATCATGCACCCGCTCGTTGGTGTACGTGATGTAGCAGGGCAGCTGCTGGGCCAGCGGCTCGGTATCCAGGTACGAGAACTTGCCGGGCACGGCGTCGCCGGCCTGCACTTCCATTTTGGAATAGTCCAGGCTGCGGCCGTCCACGCGGGGCGGGGTGCCGGTTTTCATGCGCCCGGCCTCGAAGCCCAGCGCCACCAGCTGCTCCGTCAGGCCGCGGCTGCCGTTCTCGGCCGCCCGCCCGCCGCCGAAGTTTTTCTCGCCGATGTGGATGAGCCCGTTCAGAAATGTACCGTTAGTGAGTACCACCGCCGGGGCCCTGAACTCGATACCGAGCTGGGTGACGATGCCCGCCACGGCCCCGTTTTCCACCAGCAGGCCCGTTACCGATTCCTGCCAGAAATCCACGTTCGGGATGCCTTCCAGGGCCAGGCGCCAGGCTTCGGCGAAGCGCATCCGGTCGCTCTGCGCGCGCGGGCTCCACATAGCGGGGCCCTTCGAGCGGTTCAGCATCCGGAACTGAATCATGGTTTGGTCGGTGATGAGCCCCGATTGGCCGCCCAGCGCGTCGATTTCGCGCACAATCTGGCCCTTGGCCACGCCGCCCATCGCCGGGTTGCACGACATCTGGGCGATGGTGTTCAGGTTCATGGTGGCCAGCAGCACCCGCGAGCCCAGGCGGGCGGCGGCGGCGGCGGCCTCGCAGCCGGCGTGGCCGGCGCCCACTACAATCACGTCGTATTCGGAGGAAGGAAACATATCGCGCGAAGTTTCGCTGAGTTTAAAAATTAAGTTTCGGCAAGGCCGCCGCTTTCGCCAAGGCCGCCGCGCCAAGTGGGCCGGCCGAAATTGAAACCAAAGTTTTGCGAAACTTAATTTCAACTTCGCGGCACTTTGCGCGAAAAAGCCGCTACCCGTTTCAATTAAAACGAGTTGCGGCCTCCAAATTTATTGCAGCGGGCAAAGAGCGCAACTAGCTCAAAACGTGCGCAAAGATACGCAATGGCTTTACGCCACGCTGCCGGGGCCCTCCCGCGCCAGCCAATCGGCCACAATGGCTGCCGACTGTTGCGCCACTACTTCCCAGGAGAAAAGCGGCCACTGGCGGCTGTAGCAATCAAAGACTTCGGTGGCCGCCGGGCAGGCCCACAGCTTGTAGTCGAATTTGGGGTAGCCGTGCACCACGTAGCCGGGGTAGTAGTACGTTTTCTGCTGCTGCTGGGCGTGCGCTATTTTCAACAGCATCAGGTACTTGCCCAGGCTGTACTGGCGGTAAGCCGGGTGGTAGAAGTTGACGATGCCAGCAATGCTGTCTACGCCCTGGTCGAAGATGCCGGCCGCCACCAGCAACTCGCCGTCGCGCACTTCCACAATTGCCGTGTTGAACACCGAATGCATCGTTTTTTCGGCAAGCAGCAGCTCGGCAAGATTTGGCGAAGCCTCAAAATCAAGGGATTGATGGTAAAGGCTATACAGCGTCTCGTATTCCGCCGTGAGGCGAAACGGTCGCACCGCCATCGAAAACGCCGCGTTGCGCCGCAGCAAGTGGCGCTGCTTGGGGCCGAACTGCACGTCGCGCAGCATCACGCGCAGCCAGTGCACTGTGTAGAGCTGGTCGTCGTGGGGCAAAAACTGGCAGGTGAACAGGTCCTGCCGCATCCGGTAGTAGCCCTGGCCCAGGTAATAGTCCAGGGTGGCGCCGGGAATTACGAGCGGCATGGCAGGCAAATAAACGGGCCCGGGGCCCCTAAAACGTGCGCAGCGACAGGCAATGGTCTTCCTTGGCGCGCATGGCCGTTTGGCTCAGTAGGTCCTTGTCGTGGTAGCCCAGCAGGTGCAGCACGCCGTGAATCATCACGCGGTGCAGCTCGTCGCGGAAGCTGATGCCTAAGTCGTTGGCGTTGTCGGCTACCCGTTCGGTGCTGATAAAAATGTCGCCTTCCAGAATGTCCGAATCGTCGGCGTTGTCGAAGGTGATGACGTCGGTGAGCGTGTCGTGGCCGAGGTACTCCACGTTCATGCGGTGCAGGTACTCGTCCGAGCAGAAGATGTACGTGAGCTGCACAATGCGGTGCTCGTGCACTTCGGCCACGCGCTCAATCCAGTCCACCAGCTCCTCGGCGTCGGCCAGCGCAAAGTTAGGCGCGTCCTCCACCATGAACTCGATGCCGGGGGCCTCGTGGTGCAGGGGCCCCGGCGGAAACGAATCGGAATCGGGCGGCTCTACGGGCGGGGCAGTGTTCACGCGGCGGCGGTGGGCGAGGTTTCGGCGGGTGCCAGCTGGAACGTCAGCTCCACGCGGCGGCCTTCTTTGCTGAACTCCACCGCATCGGCCAGGTGGCGGATGAGAAAGATGCCGCGGCCGCCGGGGTTTTCGAGGTTTTCGGGGGCCGTGGGGTCGTCCAGATTCTCAGGGTTGAAGCCCGTGCCTTCGTCCTCAATCTCAAACTTGAGCTGGTTGGGCTGCACGTACAGCGAGAGGTACACGTTTTTGTCCTTATCAAATTTATTGCCGTGGCGGATGGCGTTGTTCACCGCTTCAGTCACGGCCACCATGATGTTGCCGTAGATATCGTCCTCAATCTGAAAGGTATCCTTCGAGTTATCGATGAAGCTCTCCACCACGCGAATGTTCTCGACCAGCGACGGAATCTGGATTTTTACTTGTTTCATATAGTAAAGGGCAAAGGAGAGTGACAGGCGCCGGGCGGCAAAATTAAAAACTTTAACGATAAATACAGGCTAGCCAATACGGCCCCTGCGGTAAATTATTTCATTTTCTGGAAGTACTCGCCCACCTCGCGCTGGTAGTAGGGCGTGAGCGTCGGGGGGTTAGTGCGCAAAAGGTCGGTTTGGCGCTGGCCCAAAACTTTGTACTTATCAAAGGCTGGTGGGAACACGGGCGGCTGTGGCCTGGCCGTTTGCGCCTCGCGCTTGCTGTCCTGGTCGCGCTCCCGAGCCGATTTCTCCACCTCCAGCAAGCGGGTTAGAATTTGCTGCTGGCGCAGCAAAGTTTGCTCCGTCAGGCGCTTGTTTACGAGGTCGGTTTCAGTTTGTTCCATCAGCTTCTTCACTTCGCCGCTGCCACCCCCGCTCTGCTCGCCTTTGGCATCTTTCTCGCTGGGATTGTTGCCTTTGCCATCCTTGCCACCGGGCTTACCACTGCCGCCGGGCCCCCCCTGGCCCTGCATCCGGTCGAGCTGCTGCATGGCCTGGCGCAGCATCTGCTGCTGGCCAGCCAGCTTGGCCAGCTCCTGCGACATGGCGCGCCCGGTTTTGCCGCTTTGCGAAAGCTGCTGAATCTGCTGGTTGAGCTGCTGCTGCATCTGGCCGAGGTTGCCGGGGCCCGGCTTGCCTTGCCCCTGCCCTTTACCCTTGCCCTTTTTGCGGCCGGGCTTGCCCTGGCCGTTTTTGGGCTGGCCCTGGGCCTGCGCCTGGGCCTGCTGCATGTCGTTGAGCGAGCTGCTCAGCATCAGGGCCAGGTTGTTCATGCTGGTCATAGCCTGCTGCTGGGTAGCGGTGGCGCGGCCCACGTCGCGCTGCTGGATGTGGCCCAGCGCCTCGTCCATGCGGCCGTTCATGTCGCCCACTTCGCGGGTCACGAAGCTCTGGATTTTGGGCTCGCGCTTGGCCAGCGCGTACAGCGAGTCCTGGATGATGCGCGAGTCGTCGCGCAGTTTACGCTGCGTTTGGCCCAGCTGCACGAAGCGCGGGTCGCTCTGGTCCACGCGGCGGAAATCCTTCATCAGGCCCTCCTGGTCGAAGCTGAGCGTCAGCAGGTTCTTGAGGATGTAGCGCAGGTCGTCGATATTCTGCTGGGCCTGGTCGCTCTCCTCCTGGTCCTGCTGGTCGCGCATCTTCTTAGCCATCTTCTGCATCCGCTGGGCGGCACTTTTTTGCTTGGCGGCGGCCTTTTGGTTCTGGTTCTTGCCCAGCTGCTGCTGGCCTTCCTGCATGTCTTGGTCGGTTTGCTCCTGCTCAGGTTTTTGCTCGTCGGCCCCGTTCTGGTTACCCATTTCCTTGTCCAGCTGCTTGAGGTCCTGCAAGTCCTTTTTCAGGTCCTCAAATTGCTGCTGGTTCTCGGCCTGGGTTTGCTTGAGCTGCTCCTGCGCTGCTTTTTGCTGCTCCTTCGAGGCCTTGTTGGCGGGGTTGTCCTTATCGTTCTGGGCGGTTTTTTCGGCTAATTTCTGCTCGTCCTCGGCCAGCTTTTCCAGCTTGTCGGCCGTGGCCTCGGCCTTCTGGTCAAACTGCATTTGCTTGAACATCTCCAGGGCCCTGTCCAGCTCTTTCTGCAAGGTATTCTCCTTGTTTTCAAGCTGCTGCATCAGCTTCTGCATTTCGGCGTCGGGCTGCTTTTGCTGCTCCAGCAGCTTTTGTAGCTTGTCGTACAGCTTCTTGGTTTCGGGGTCGAGCAGGTCGGCCATCAGCTTTTTCAGCTCGTCGGCCTTCTTGGCCAACTCCTCGCTTTTGGGGTCGAGCTGGTCCTGCTTCTGCTGCAATTGCTCGAAAGCCTTTTGCATCTGCTCTACTTGCTGGTTGAGCTGCTGCTTCTGGTCGAGCATATTCTCCAACTGTTTGCGGTCCTGGAAGCTCAGCTCGCGCTTGGTTTTCAGCTTATCGGACGTTTTGGCCAACTCGCGCTCCAGCTTTTCGCTCTGCTTGGCGGCCTGGCTCATCTGGCTGGCCACGGCCTGCGAGGCGGCGGCCAGCTGCTGCTGCTGCTCGCGGCGGCTGGGCAGCCGGAACTCGGCTGGGCGGGTGCGGGTGGCCTTGGGGCCGTGCAGGCCGTCGTTGTCCCAGGCTTCCATAAAGTATTCGAGGCGGTCGCCGGGCTTCAGGCTCAGGGCCCCAATGTTCCAGGTGTGGCTGTAAGTGCCCGCACTTCCGCGGGGCAGTGCCAGCGGCGTGGCGTGCGCTGCACCAGCGGCATTGGGGCCCTGGCCCTGGCCGGCGCGGTGCACGGTGTAATGCAGCACCAAGCGCGTGAGGCCGTAGTCGTCGCGCGCGGTGCCGCCCAGGGCCAGGAAATTCAGCGAAGTTGTATCCGAAAATGCCTCCAGCGTGAGCGTGGGCGGCGCATCGGGGACGGCGGTGAGCTGGTAGGCAATGGGGTCGGGGTTGCGGCTGGCGGCGTTTTGCAGCCGTAGCTGATAGGGCTGCGAGCGCAGCACCTGCCGCGTGGCCACGAAGGCGTCGCCGTCGCGCTGGGCGGCCAGCGTTTCGGCCGGGTTCTCGAATACCAGGGCTAAGGCTTGGGTGGCGGCCGTGGCAAATTCCCAGCGCACGGTGCTGCCCTCGGGCACGGTCAGGTTGCCGCCGTTTTCCACGGTTTCGGGGCCCCGGCCGGTGTAGGCGGGGTAGCTGATGCGCACCTTGAAGTCGCGCAGGCTGGGCCGCTCCCGCACAACTAGCCGGTGCTCGGGCGAGGCAAAGCCGGCGCCAGTTAGCTGGAAATCAACGTCGGCCTGGAGCTGCTCGAACACGTAGCGGAACTGGTCGGGGTGGCCCGGCACACGCTGCATTTTGCGCTCGGCCCCGCCGTAGCGGACGCTGGCCTCGGCGGGCAGGGCACTGCCGGTCACGGCCACGTCGAGGGTAAAATTCTCGCCCCGAAACGCTGTCAGCTCCTTGTTTTTCAGCACGAACTCGAACGGCGCGGGCGGCGAATACGCCCGCTGGTAGTGCCAGATGCGCTCGGTGCCCTGCTTTAAAAAGCTTGGAAACACGGCCAGCGCCAGCCCCAGCAGCGCCAGGGGCCCCAGCGCATACTTCCACAGCGGGCGGCTCTGCTGCTGAATGTTAATGCCTCCGGCAAAAGAAATTTGGCCGAGCTGGGCGGCACGCTGCTCCAAGCTGGCGGCCACCAGGGCGTTGCCGCGGGCCTGGCCTTGCAGCTGGAGGGCGTTCAGCAGGCGGTCCTGCACCTGCGGGAACAGCTCGCCTACGCGGCGGGCGGCCTGCTCGTCGCTCAGCAGGCGGCGCAGGTGGGTGAGGGCCGCCAGGGGCCGCCAAATCCAGCGCGCAAAGGCGTACGCCGCCAGCCCCAAAAAGCCAAACAGCAGCACCGCCCGCACCGCCGTGGGCAGGTACAGGAAGTATTCGAGCAGGCTGAAGGCCACGAACAGCGTGAGCAACAGCCCCCCCGCCACCAGGGCCCCCCGCACCAACAAATTCAGGTAAAACTTGCGCTTGAAGGCTTCCAGCTCGGCCCGCACCCGCGCCAGGGCCGGGTACTGGTCCGCGCCGGGCGCATCGTGCTCCACCACTACAGCCATAAGTCAGGTCTTGTCTCTGGGAAAGATACGCAAACCGCGGCGGCGTTGGTTCAATCGGCGGGCCCCCGGCTTCATCCTAGCTCCACCCAAGCCGGGCAATGGTCGGAGTGCACGGCGTCGGGCAGTAGGCCGGCCGCCGCTAGGCGCGGTTGCAGGGCCGCATCGGCAAGCCAATGGTCGAGGCGCCAGCCCACATTGCGGGGGCGCGAGCCGGCCCGGTAGCTCCACCACGAGTAGTGGCCCGGGGCCCCCGGGTAGTGGTGGCGAAAGGTATCGACGAACCCATCGGCCAGGAAATCGCGGAACCACTGGCGCTCCTCGGGCGTGTAGCCGGGGCTGTTTTGGTTGGCCTTGGGGTTGTGCAGGTCGATTTCGGTTTGGCAGCAGTTGAAGTCGCCGCCGATGAGTAGCGGGGCCCCGCCCCGGGTCCGCAGCCCGGCCACGTAGCGCCGGAAAAAGTGCAGCCACTCCACCTTAAAAGCCTGCCGCGCCGGCCCGCTCGTGCCCGAGGGCATGTAGGTGTTCAGCACCGACACGTCCTCAAAATCCAGCCGCAGCACGCGGCCCTCGTCGTCGTAGGCGGGCGTGCCGCAGCCGTGCACCACGGCCACGGGCTTGGTTTTCGAGAACGTAGCCACACCGCTGTAGCCGGGCTTTTGGGCCGGGTGCAGGTAGGCGTAGTAGCCCAGCGCCTCGAAGCCCGACACGTCCAGGGGCCCCACGCCAGCCTTTATTTCCTGGAGGCAGAGCACGTCCGGGTCAGCATGCGCCACCCAGTCGAGCAGCCCCTTGCTCAGGGCCGAGCGCAGGCCGTTGACGTTGTAAGAAATGATTTTCAACAGTTTATTGTAAAATTCAGGCCGTCATGCTCTCCTAGTCGTCCAGGCTAAAATATTCCAGCATGTGCCACTTCATCATGCGTTCCTGCTCTTTGAGGAAGGCGAAGGGCACCGGGCGCAGCAGCTTGTAGTGCGGCCAGCCGTCCTCGTCCACGCGCTCCAGCTCGTAGTGGCCACTAAGGCTGAACAGTTTGCAGGTGGCGATGTGCATCAGGTCCTGCTTCTGCTCCTTGGTGAATTCGGCCACGCCCTGCCCCAGCTCCTGCACGCCGATGAGCAGCAGTAGGGCGTTCAGGTCGGGGCGCTTGCCGAAGCGGGCTTCCATTTCGGCCAGCAGGGCGTTCCAGCGGTGCTCGAAATCGGCTTCGGTTTCGAGGTGTTCCGGGGCGGTCAGGTCGTCGCTCATGCGGCGGGGGCCCCGTGGGCATGGGCGTGGTCGGGCGCGGGCAGGCTCTGGCCGGCTTCCTCCTTCAATATTTCCCAGTACTCCACCGCGCGGCGGAAGTGCGGAATGACGATGCTGCCCCCGATGAGGTTGGCGATGGCGAATACCTCGTAAATCTCTTCGTCCGAGAGCTTTTCCTCAAAGCATTTACCTAAGTGGTACTTGATGCAGTCGTCGCAGCGCAGCACCATGGAGCAGGCCAGGCCCAATATTTCCTTGGTTTTTACATCGAGGGCCCCGGCGGCGTAGGTGTTGGTATCAAGGTTGAAAAAGCGCTTGATAACCTTGTTGTCGGCGGCGAGAATCTTCTCGTTCATCCGCTGGCGGTAGTCGTTGAATTCGGTTACTTGGGACATGGTAGAATTATCGGTTATTTGCTGAACGATGGGGCCCCCAGAACGTCATGCTGAGCTTGTCGAAGCATCTCTCTCGTCGAGCAATTACTGCTGTTACGGGAGAGATGCTCCGGCTGCGCTCAGCATGACGACCTTTAGTCGTCGGTAGCCTCACTAACTAAAACGCAAATTTACGCCCATGCTCCGCTCCTGGCTGGCCGACTTCGTGGGCCTTGTTTTCCCGCGCTTGTGCCCGGCCTGCCGCGAGCCGCTGGCCCGGGGCGAGGCGCACCTCTGCACCGCCTGCCGCGCCGAGCTGCCCTATACTGATTTCCACCGCCTGCCGCCCGAGGCCAACCCGCTGGCCCGCCGTTTCTGGGGCAAGCTGCCCGTGCGGCACGCTCTCAGCTACTTGCAGTTTGTGCGCCAGGGCCGCGTGCAGCGCCTGCTGCATGGCCTCAAGTATGGCGGCCAGCGCGGCGTGGGCACGGCCCTGGGCCGCCTCTACGGCGCCGAGTTGGCCGCGGCGGGCCTGGCCGCCGACTTCGACCTCATCGTGCCCGTGCCGCTGCACCCGCGCAAGCTAGCCCGGCGCGGCTTCAACCAAGCCGAGGTGTTTGCCGAAGGCCTGTCCGCCGGCCTGGCCCTGCCCTGGGCCCCCGCTCTGCGCCGCACCGCCCACACCGCCACCCAAACCAAAAAGAACCGCGCCGAGCGCTGGGAAAACGTAGCCACCGTGTTCGAAGCCGCCGATGCTGCGTCGGTAGCCGGTCGCCGCGTGCTGCTCGTCGACGATGTGCTGACCACCGGCGCTACTCTCGAAGCCTGCGGCGCGGCCTTGCTGGCCGCTGGGGCCCTGGAAATCAGCATCGCCACTATTGCGTGTGCCTGACCGCAGGTTACGTGGATTTAACAGATAAAACGGATTCCCAAGACCCTACTTCCACTGGTGTATACATGGTATGTAGGTGATTGTGAATTAAAAAAGGCGACCCGGATAGGTCGCCTTTTTTATTTTGAAATTGGAAACAGAACTTTAAAAACTCGTTCTCATCCGTTAAATCCACTTAATCTGCGGTCCTACTTGTTGCTGCCGGCGTTGATCATCGCGCAGCGGAAGCCAATGGTGGCCGTGGCCGAATCCTGGGCCATAAAGCGGCGGGTGCCGGGCGAGAGCCAATAGGCCACGTCGCGCCACGAGCCGCCTTTGTACACGCGCACCTTGTCGTCGATCAACGACTGGTAGCCTTTTTTGTCGTATTTGTCGGCGGGGTCCAGCACGCCGTTGCGGCGGAAGGGGTTCAGGTCTTCCACGTCCTGGTACGAAAGGGGGCGGTAGACGTCTTGCACCCATTCGTTCACGTTGCCGGCCATGTTGTAGAGGCCGTAGTCGTTGGGCGGGTAGGCGTAAATCTGCTCCGTAATCATGGCGCCATCGTTCAGGCTGCCGGCAATGCCGGCGTAGTCGCCACGGCCACGCTTGAAGTTGGCCAGGAACTGGCCCTGCTTGTGGCCGTAGGCGTTGCGGGTGGTGCGGCCGTCCCAGGGGTAAATGCGTTTTTCCTCCTGGTTCTCGTTGCCCACCTCTTGGGTGCCGATGAGGGCCAGGGCGGCGTACTCCCACTCGGCCTCGGTGGGCAGGCGGTAGTTAGGCAAAGTATTGCCGTTCTCGATGGAGACACGGTTTTTGCTATCGGCGGCCGCAGTGCCTTCGGCAGCGGTGTCTTTCTTTTTGCGCGAGAACAAGCCCCCGCCCTTTTTGCCCGAACTACCTTCGGTGTTGGCCAGGCCTTCGTTCACCTTGGCGGTGCGCCAGGTGCAGTAGTCGTTGGCCTGGAGCCAGCTCACGCCCACCACGGGGAAGTAGCGGAAGCCGGGATAACGCAGGTAATAGGTCACGTAGGGGTCGTTGAACGACAGGTCGCGGGCCCACACGGTGGTGTCGGGCAGGGCCGACTTATAGAACTCCTCCGCCGAATCGGTGCGGATAAAGTGCAAATATTCCAGCCAGTGAATGTTGGCTACCTCGGCCTCGTCCATATAGAACGAGGCAATGGTGACGGTGCGCTCGATATTGTCGTGCGAAAGGGTCACATCCTCCTCTAGGGTACCCAGGACGGTGCGGCCACCCTCGATGAACACGAGGCCCGGGCCGGCCGGGAGGCCCTTGTAACTGGACACCTGCATGCCCTTTTCGGTGTTGTATTCGACCCCCGTCGTCGACGAATCCTTGCCGGGGTTAGTAGCGCTGCGCTGGCCGTCCTTGCAGCTCGCTAAGGCCCCGAGTGCGAGTGCGCCCAGGCATAGATAGTTGGATAATTTCATGACTGGACTAGTTCAACTAGGGGTGAAGAATCGTTATCAGTAGTAATTCGGTTGCAATTTAAATGCAATATTACAAAAAATCTAGAATGCCGGGCAAGGCGCGATAGGATAATTTCTCCGGCGCAGGCGTTGGTAGGCATTTTCGAGCTTGTCAAACGCCCTGATGGCCAAAGTTATTTCATGGGCCCCGCCCAAATTTGCGCTTAAGCTGCTCAGGCCCACGTCGTAGCTGTAGCCCAGGCGCAGGGCCCCCGCCTGCACCCCCGCCACCACGGCCAGCACGTGCTGCGGCCCAACGCCGGTGTTGCCGAAAAGGTTGCGGTACACGGCCCCCAGCGTGACGGGCGACGCGGTGAAATACAATCCGGCCTCAACGCGCTGCGAGCCGCCCTGCCGGCTGTAGGCCGCCACGGGGGTATAACTCAGCTCGCGGCCGGCGCCCGGTTTCAGGACAAAAAATTTGTAGCCGCCGCTCACGTTCAGCAGCAGCGGTAGTTGGCTTTGGGCCCGAAACCCGAGGCTGGGCTGGTTGAGGTGCTGCCCGGCAATGCTCAGCCAAGCCTGGTCGGAGTACAGCACCACGCCGGTGCCCACGCTGAGGTAGTTGCTGGGCGCGAAGTCGATGGCCTCGGCCGAGGGCCCCGTGAGCTGGCCGTCGGCCGAAATCTGGTCGCCGAACGTGAAGTTGCCGTAGCTCACGCGCTGGCGGCCGTAGCTGGCGCGCAGGCCCCCGCTCAGGGCCACCTGCCGGGTCAGGCGGGTGTGGTAGGCGTACAGGGCCCCGGCCTGGATGCGGGTGTAGCCCACGGAGCCCGCCCGGTCCTGGTCCACGAGCAGGCCGAAGGCGTGGTGTTGGCCGGGCTTGTCGGGCCGCCAGTCGGCCGCGGCCTGGGTGGTCACGAACGACCCCGCCAGCGAGGGCAACTGGTTGCGGTAGCTCAGCGTCACGCTGTAGTCGTCGAGCAGGCCGGTGAAGGCAGGGTTGGCGTGCAGGCGCGTGGCGAAAGGCTGCGAGAAGTACACGTCCTGGGCCTGGGCGGCGGGTGCGGCCAACCCTACGGCCAGCAGCAGGGCCGTGCCACGCCCCAGCCAGCGGGCCAGGGCCCCGCGCAGTGGAAGGGAGCAGAGCATAAAGGCAGGCTAAACGTAGTTGGGCCCGGTTTTGGTACGGCCGGCCAACGAAAGTACGGCCGGGGGCTCCGGAAGTCCGGCTGGGGCCCCAGAGAATGAACACCAGGGCCCCGGCCGGCCGTTTAAGGCGAGGGCAACGGGCGGGCGGCCCACTTTTATCTGATTCAGTTTAGTACGACTGGCTCTGCGCAAGATTCGGTGGTGGACCTCAAGAGAACCTGCGTGCGCTCGGGCTCGGCTCGCTCAGCCGCCACACGCTGGCTTGCCTAACCCGTGCACGTTCGAAGACAAAAATCTCAAGCTCAACGACTTTCCGTTCGGCTTTGTTGGGGCCATCGGGCTGTGCAACGCCACGGATTATCTGCGACGTGACGTTTAGGGCCCTGGAAAGGAACTTTGAAACTCCGCTTACCCCAGCACTGCGCTTACACTACCAGCTACTGCTAATTCGCCACGGTGTACGTACGTAGTATTTTGATGTAAAATTTATTCAAGTAATCATCGGCCCCGTTATTGGTAGTGCCGCGCTGAAACCGGGGGTATACCTAGTGGAAATACTCGGCCCCGGCCTGCAAGTGCAGTTCAAGCCGATAATAAAATGACCGGCTCAGCGCCTGCGCGCGGCGGCGGCTTCCAGGCTGCTTAGTAAACCCAGCGGCTCCCAATCGGGAAACTCCCGACCTTTTCATCGTAAAAAATAACTCGTTATGAACCAGGAATATCCGGCGGGTACCGCTCGTGCCGTTTGCCGTTGGGGGCCCTGCCGGCGCTTGCTGCTAGGAGGCCTGCTCAGTAGCACGTTGTTGCTGGCAAGCGTAAGCCCGGCCCGTGCCCAAAAGCAGGTGGGCCTGTTTTATTTTCCGGTCTTTGGCCACACCCTGTACCTGCCAAAGTTTATCTCGCCCTCCGGCGATTCGTGGATTATGCGTGGGCAAACCCCAGCCTATGGCCCGAACGGGGGCACGCCGCATTTTTGGGGCAAGCCGTTGTGGGCCACCACGCACGGCGACGGTACCCTCAAAAACAATTACCTCTTCTACTTCAACGGCGACCCCAGGCAGGCCAACAACGACCTGCTCGACTACCACGCTGATTTAATCAGCCAGGTAGGGGTAGATTTCATCATCCTAGATTTTACCAACGGGGCCCAGGACTTTACTAATAGCGGCCCGTCGTACGTATCGGCTACGAAAGCCTTGTGCCAGCGGTGGCAGGAGCGCCTGAACGCCGGCCTGCCCACGCCCAGGATTGTGTTCTTCGCCCAAAACGAGGCCACGCTGGCCACCATCCGCGACACGTATTTTAAGGTTTATCGCAGCGACCTTTTTTACGAGTATCTGGGTAAGAAGCTCGTGCTCGTTGCCAAGCCGCTCGACAACCTGGGGCAGTCGGACAAGGGCCAGCCGGCCGTGCCGACCGCCGGTATTTTTGCCGATTATACCACCCGCCACTGCTGGGGCCTCGATAATTCGGGTAGCTGCTGGCAATTTAAGGTTAACTCCAGCACCCCGCCGCCGCCGTTTTACTACAACGGCCAGCCCGAGGAAATGTGCGCGCCCGTGGCCACGCAGGCCTCGTACATGACTACCGACGGGATTAACCCCACGCCGGGGGCCGTGGGCCGGCAAAACGGGGCCTATTTTACCAAGTACATGGACGCGGCCCAGAAAGCTGGGGTCAAATTCGTGTTCATTCACTCCTGGAACGAATGGTCGGCCGGCAACTGGAGCAAGACCAGCCTGCCCACCTTCGTGGACCAATGGCTGACGGAATATAGCTCCGATATTGAGCCGATGGCGGGCGGGCACGGCGCGCTGTACTACGACCTGATGAAGCAGAAAATCACTGACTTCAAAGGCGTGCCCCCGCCCACCCGGCCGCAGGCCCCCTACCAGGGCGTGGCCGCCACGGTGCCGGGGATGGTCGAAGCTGAGAACTTTGACGAGGGCGGCGAGGGCGTGAGCTTCCACGACACCACCCCAACCAACCTAAGCGTGCTGTACCGCAACACGGGCGTAGACATTGAGCGTTGCGCAGCGGGCGGCTACAACCTCGACTTCGCCGAGGCGGGCGAATGGAGCGCATACACCGTGCAGGTGCAAGCGGCTGGCACGTACCGCGTTGCGGTGCGAGTGTCCTCCTTGGGGGGCGGGGGGGCGTTTCACTTTGAAGCTGGGGGCCAACGCTCGGCCAGCGTGGCTGTGCCTGCCACGGGCGGGCCGCAGCAGTGGCAGGCGGTGGGCACGGCGCTGGCGTTGCCGGCGGGCGCGGCGGTGCTGCGCTTTGTCGTTGACACGCCGGGCTTCAACACCGATAGTTTCAGTTTCGGTGCCGCTACCGTTACGGCCACCCAGCCAGCGCTGGCCGCCAACGAGCCGGCTTTGCGGGTTTTCCCCAATCCGGCCCAAAACCAAGTGTCGCTGCTGCTCACCGATGCCTCTGACCCGACGCTGGAAGTGCGCATCCTTACCGCTACGGGGGCCGTCGTCGTCCGCCAGCCGGTTGCGGGCCGCCAAACCATGCAGCTTAGCACGGTCGGCTTAGCGCCCGGCCTCTACCTGCTAACCCTAACCGGCCGCCACGCAAGCGTCCAGCAGAAGCTACTAATAAAATAGCGTGGGGTGGTTATCCTTTTAAAGACCCGTGGGCCCTGGCTCTCACGAGCCGGGGCCTGTTTGCAGTTGAGGGTAGGCCGCGGCTGCGTTATTTTTGGCCAGCTACTGCCCAGGCAAACATCGGCCGCCGGGCAAAAAAATGCGGAGCGGAAAGCGCTTTGCGGCCTTTTCGCGTTAATAAACTCAATAGCTGTGCTTTTAAGAGGCCGGCTGCCACTTTATTTCTCCTCCTGATGCGTAAGATTCTGCTTGGTTTTCTGGTTTTTATCGTGCTGCTGCTGGTGGCCGTGGTGGCCGCGCCGTTCTTGTTTAAGGATAAGCTGCGGGCCCTGGCCGACAAACAGATTGCCCAACGGGTGCGCGCCAAAGTGCAGTACGACCCGAACAGCATCGACGTGAGCGTGCTCCACTCCTTCCCCGACCTGACGTTGGATATCAAGGACTTGCGTGTGATTGGCCTCGACTCGTTCAGCCGCGACACGCTGGCCTACCTGCCCGGCCTGCGCGTGGGCCTCGATATTATGACCGTTATCAAGGGCCAGGAAATCAAAATTAATAGTGTGGAATTGGACCGGCCCGATATCAGCCTGCGGGTGCTGAAGAGCGGGCGTGCCAACTGGGACGTGATGATTTCGGACTCGGCGGCCGCGGCTAAGGGTCAGGACACCAGCCAGGTACGGCTGGCCATCAAGGGCTGGAAAATTACTGACGGCCATCTGCGCTACGAGGACCTGACGCTGCCCTTCCGCATGGAGGCGCGCCAGGTGAACCACACCGGTAGCGGCGACTTCGCCAGCAACGTGTTCGACATGAAATCGAAAACCACGGCTGGCCGCCTCGACATGCGCTACGGCGGCGTAGCCTACGTGACGGACAAGAAGCTCGACGCCGACGTGACGATGAACATGGACCTGAATAAGCACCTGTACACGTTCAAGGACAACAAGATCAAGCTCAACGACTTCCCGTTCAGCTTTGCCGGGGCCATCGGGTTGCCCAACGCCACGGATATTACCTACGACGTAACGTTTAGGGCCCTGGAGACGGACTTCAAAACCCTGCTCAGCCTGGTGCCGGGCGTGTACACCGACAAATTCAAGAATGTGGCCACCAGCGGCAAAGTGGCCTTCGACGGCTATTACAAGGGCGTGCAGAACAAGCTGCGGATGCCCGGCTACGGCCTGAACCTGGCCGTGACCAATGGCCGCTTCAAGTACCCCGACCTGCCGCAGGAGGCCAAGAACATCAACGTGAAGATGGTGGTGGACAACCCCTCGGGCTTTACCAACAACGTGAAAGTGAACGTGTCGCAGTTTCACCTCGATCTGGGGCCCGACCCCGTAGACGGCAACGTGGCCATCGACGGCCTGAACCCGATGAAGGTGGACGGGCGCGTGAAAGCCAACGTGAACTTAGCCGACGCTCTGAAGGTGTACCCGGTGCCAGGCCTAAGTATGCGCGGCCAGCTGGCGGTGGATGCCACGGGCAAGGGCACCTACTCGAAAACGCAGATGCCGGTGGTGAACGCCGCCATCCGGATGACCAACGGCTACGTGAAGTCGAACAAATTCCCGGCCCCGATTGAGGACATTAACCTGAGCGGCACGGTGGTGAACACCACGGGCCAGGTGAATGATACCTACGTGAGCCTGCCGCAGTTCCACATGGTGCTGGAGGGCGAGCCGCTCGACGGCCGCCTCACGGCCCACAATATCAACCAGCCGGTGTTCGACGCCAACGTGAAGGGCACGGTGGACCTGACCAAAATCACCAAGATTTTCCCGCTGGCGGGCATGACCGTGACCGGGCGGGTATCGGGTAACATCGCCGCCGCCGGCAACATGGCCGACGTGGACGCCGGCCGCTACCAGAACGTGAAAGCCAGCGGCACGGTGCAGGCCAAAAACGTGACCTACAAGAGCAAAGACCTGCCGCAGGGCGTGAACATCAGCTCGGCCAGCGGCACGTTCAACAACAACCAGATTACCATCCAGCAGCTGAACGGTACGTCCGGCACGTCCGATTTTGCGGCCAGCGGCACGGTGAGCAACTACCTGGGCTACTTGTTCACGCCGGGCCAGGCACTTAAGGGCACGATGAACGTGACCTCGCACAATTTCAACGTGAACGAGTTCATGGTGGATCCGGTGAGCAACAAGAGTACGGCCACCGGCAAGGGGGCCCCGGCGAAGGCCGACGGCGTGGTACCGATTCCGAAGTTTTTTGACTTGGTGCTCAACAGCAAGGTGGACAATGTGACCTACGACAACCTGAAGCTGCAAAACGCCAGCGGCACCGTGACGGTGAACAACCAGATAGCGACGCTCAAAAACCTGACCTTCAATACACTGGGGGCTACCTTCGGCACCAACGGCAGCTACAATACCCAGAATCTGGCGCACCCCAAGTTCGATTTGGGGCTGAACATCAAAAACCTTGATTTCCAGAACGCCTTCAAAGCCTTCAACACGGTGAAGGCTCTGGTGCCGCTGGCCGCGGCCGTGCAGGGCGTGTTCAGCACCAACTTCAACGTGAGCGGCGAAATGGGCCAGGACATGCTGCCCAAGCTGAGCACGCTGAGCGGCAAGGGCCTGTTTGACATCTTGAAAGCCAGTGTATTGCAGTCGCCGGTGCTGAGCCAAATTGCTAGCCTGACGACGCTGCCCGAGCTGAAAAACCTGAGCATTATCAATAAAGTGGTGGACGCGCAGATCGTAGACGGCAAGCTGGTGGTGAAGCCCTTCGACTTCACGGTGGGCGACCTTAAGCTGACGCTGGGCGGTACCAACAGCCTGGCCGGCATCGTGGACTACGTGGCCGCCATCAACGCGCCTACCGGCAAGCTTGGCAATGCTCTGAGCAGCAAGCTCACGCAGCTCACCGGCGTGCAGAACATCCAGGGCACCGACCGCGTGACGCTGGGCCTCGACATTGGTGGCTCCATTACTAACCCCACCGTGAAGCTGACCAGCGGCAGCCTCAAGGACCAGGGCAAGGCCATTGTGGCCAACGTGGTGAAAACCAAGCTCACCGATGCGCTGCTGGGCCTCGCCAACAAGAATAAAGCCAAGGGCGACAGCACCCAGAAAGCCACCGCCATCACCCAGCAAAACGCCCAGGAACAGCTGAACCTGGAGCTGCAAAAGCGTAAGCTGGAGGCCGAAGCCAAGGCGAGGCAAGCCATTGGAGCAGGCCTCAATAGCCTGTTTGGTGGCCGTAAAAAATCAGTGCCCGCCGATACCGCGAAGAAGTAAGACCGGTATCTTCTGGCTGGGTTTTTGAACAGAACGGTTGGATAACCAATTGGTTATCCAACCGTTCTTATGTCCTGTTTAACCTGCTTATTGTTCTCTTTTTAGCGCTTCTTGTTCACCTTATCTCTTCCCTTTTACCATCATAGTATGAAAAATTATTCTCTCCTGGGTCTGGCCGGCGCTGCGCTGCTGGGCTTGGCTAGCTGCTCGAAAAGCACATCGGACGACCCCAGCGCCACCGCGGCCAAACTGGAAGTGCGGCTGACGGACGCACCTGGCAACTTCAACAGCGTGGTACTGGACGTGCGCCAGATTGAAGTGCACCTCAAAGAGGAAGGTAACCCCGACGGCTGGCAAACGCTGAGCTTCACGCCCCAAACCGTGAACGTGCTCGATTACGTGAACGGCAAATCGGCCTTGCTGGTGAACACCGACTTCGCGCCCGGCGACCTGAAGGAAATCCGGCTCATTTTGGGCCCCAACAGCTACGTGGTGGGCACCGACGGCCAGCAGTACGACCTGAAAACGCCCAGCGGCCAAACCTCGGGCGTAAAACTCAAGCTCGACAAGGTCACGCTGAAGCAGCGCGAAACGTTTCAGCTGCTGCTCGATTTCGATGTGGCCAAGTCGGTGGTGGAGCGCGGCAACTGGAAAGCCAGCAACGACAAGAAGGAGCGCTACCTGCTAAAGCCGGTCATCCGGGTAGTAGCCCAGGACCTCAAAGGCGGCTTGCGCGGCACCGTGAGTCCGGCGGCGGCGCGGCCCCAGGTACTGGCTATCCGCTCGTCCATCGTGGGCCCCGACACGGTGAGCACTTTTGCCGATGCCTCGGGGGCGTTCCAGCTGGGGGCCCTACCGGCGGGTACTTATCAAGTGCAGTTCTTCCCAACTGGCACGGCGCCTACCGGCCAGCCCGCCTACAAATACGTGGTGCGCACGGGCGTCACAGTTACCAACGACCAAGTGACGGACCTTGGTACCACGCCGCTGAATTAATTGCTTGAATATACCTTAAACCAAAGAAAGCCGTTCCCTGTGCAGGGAGCGGCTTTTTTTTGGTTTAGCAAGATTGGTCTGACTAGGTACAGGTCCAGGTCGGTTAGGTCCCGGGGCCCTAGGCTAGCTTTTGCACTAAGTCTAACAGCTCGTGCTGGGTGGTGCGGGTGGCGTCGTGGGCGTACCAGCCGTGGAGCTGGGCGGCCAGCTCGGGGAAGGGTGTTTGGCTGGCCTTAAGGTCTTGGAACAGGGTTTGGGCCGGGGCCGGGCGGGGGCCCCACACAGCGGCTTCGGCGAGCGAGTCGGCGTGGAGCACGACGGTCATCGGGATGGCGCGGCCGCCGTTGGTGAGGTAGCGGTCAATGAGGTCGGGGTTAGCGTCGCGCAGGAAATAGCGGGTGGTGAGGCGGCCGTTGCTGGCCTGGGCCACGGCTTCCATCACGGGCACGAGCTGGGCCGCATCGCCGCACCAGCCTTCTGTGATGACCACCCAAACGTATTGTTGCGTAATGCGTTGCAGCGCCGCTTGCAGCTCGGGTAGTACGGCCACCGTGGGGGCCAGGGCGTTCATGCGGGCCTCGCCCTCTTGGTAGTGGGGCAGCATTTTGGCCAGCTGCGGGTCGGGGCCCTGGGCGGCCAGTACCGCGGTGATGTGCTGGCGGTAGGCAGCATAAGTGAGGCCGGTGGCCAGTTGGTCGGCGGTAAGAACGGGAGCGGAGGTGATGGGCATCAGGAAGGGCGTCGGGCGTGAGGGCTATGAACAAAAAGCCAGGCGAATTGGTGTCGCCCGGCTCCGGTTTATTGGCCCACGAGGCTGGGGCCCCTACTACCAGCCGCCGCCCAGGGCCCGGTATAAATTCACGCTTTGTAGCAGTTGGGCCTGGCGCGCATCGGCGAGGCTCAACTCGGCTTCGAGCACGCTGCGCTGGGCGGTAATTACTTCTAAGTAAGTGGCATAGCCGGCAACGAACAGCTCGTTGGAGGTAGCCACGGCGCTTTGCAGCTGGGCTACCTCGCGGGCGCGGAGGTCAGCTACGGCGCGGTAGTTTTCGAGGCCTTGCAGGCCCACTACCACTTCGCGAAAGCCCGATTGCAGGGCCTGTTGGTAGCGGTAGTAGCCCTCGTAGTTGTTGGCCACGGCCTGGCGGAAATCGGCCCGGTACTGCGCGCGGTTGAGGATGGGGCCCGCCAGGCCCCCGAGCACGCCGTAGGTTACGGAGCCGGCGTCGAGCAGTAGGTTGGCCCGGAAAGCGTTGAGGCCCAGGTAGGGCGTGAGGGTGAGACTGGGCAAAAAGGCGGCGCGGGCGGCATCCACGTCGGCGCTGGTGGCGCGCAGCTCCAGCTCGGCCTGGCGCACGTCGGGGCGGCGCAGCAGGGCCGTGGCGGGCAGGCCGGCCCCGAGGCGGGTGGGCAGGCCCTGCTGGTTGGGCAGCGCGGGGCCCCGGCCAATGGGCTGCGGGTAGCGGCCCAACAGCTGGTTGAGGCTGGTTTCGGTTTCGGTAATGCGCTGGCGGGTGCCGTAGGCCAGGCTTTCGGTGCGCAAGGCCTGGGCAGCAAACTGCTGCACGGCCAGCTCGGTAACCCGGCCGGCCTGCTTCTGAATGCGAATCAGCGCCAAGCCATCCTGCTGAAAGCGGGCGTTGCGCTCCAGTGTAGCCAGCTGGTTATCAAGGGTTAAGAGCTCGTAGTAGGCCCGCGCCACGTCGGCTACTACGTTGGTAATTACCAGGTTGCGACCCTGCTCCGAGCCCAGCACGCGCAGGTAGGCGGCCTTGCGGCGGCTGCGCAGCTTGCCCCAGATATCGATTTCCCATGAGCTGCGCAGGCCCACGAAATAATCGGGCGTGAGGCCGGTGGCGATGCGCTGGTTGCCGTCGATGTTCTGCGAGAGGTTGGTGTCGTAGTTGCCCACGCCCGTCATGGTGTACTTGCCGTAGCGGTCGAGGCCCGCCGAGCCCCCGGCCATGACCGACGGAAATAGGGCCCCACGCCGCGCCAGGTACTGCGCCTGGAATATCTCCACGCGCTGCACGGCCACCCGCAAATCGAGGTTTTGCCGCAGCGCCGTGTCGATGAGCCCCGCCAGGGCGGGGTCCTGGAAAAACTGCCGCCACGGCGTGGCCCCGATGCTGATGGTATCGGTGAGGGGCACCTGGGTGAAGGACTTGGGGGCGTCGGGGCTGGTGGCCGGGCCGGCGGGCGCGGCTACGCGGCAGCCGGCGGCCAGGCTTAGGAGGAGGAAGCTGGAAGCTATAGAAGCGAGAAAGCGCATGGGTTTTTTCGTGCTGGCGGGACGCCTCACGGGACCCCTTTGGGGCCGGCCCCCTCTCCGAAAAGGAGAGGGGGGGCCACGGCGGAGCGACACGTGTTTTTTATAAAATTTTGATAACCAATTGATTACTGATTATCTGCTATCGTTCGGCTCCCCCCTCTCCTTTTCGGAGAGGGGGCCGGGGGATGAGGCGCTTTGTTGAACAATGCCTTAATGCGCCACCAGCTCCGGCGTTGCCGCCGGCTCTGTGGGCACTGGCACTTCGTCGTCCTCATTCGAGTCCAGGTTTTTTACCTTCTCGAAGCTGGCAAACAGCACGTAGAGGCCCGGAATAAGCACCAGGCCGAACACCGTGCCCAGCAGCATGCCGCCCGCCGCCGCCGTGCCAATAGAGCGGTTACCCAGGGCGCCGGCCCCACTGGCGATAACCAGCGGAATGAGCCCCGAGATGAAGGCAAACGAGGTCATCAGAATGGGCCGCAGGCGGGCTACGGCCCCCTGAATGGCGGCCTCCACCACGGTGGCCCCGGCGCGGCGGCGCTGCTCGGCAAACTCGATGATGAGAATGGCGTTTTTGCCCAGCAGGCCGATGAGCATGACCAGCGCCACCTGCGCGTAAATGTTGTTTTCCAGGCCCAACAGCTTTAGTGCCAGGAAGGCCCCGAAGATGCCGGTGGGCAGGCTCAGCAGCACAGGCAGCGGCAGCAGCAGGCTTTCGTACTGCGCGGCCAGCAGCAAGTAAACGAATATCAGCACGATGCCGAACACGTACAGTGCCTGGTCGCCGCTCAGGATTTGCTCGCGCGTCATGCCGCTCCACTCGTAGGTGAAGCCCTTGGGCAATGTCTTGGCGGCTACCGCCTTAATGGCCTCGATAGCCTGGCCCGAGCTATAGCCGGGGGCCGCATCGCCGGTTATCATGGCCGAGTTGTACATGTTGTAGCGCGTGAGCTGGTCGGGGCCAAACACGCGCTCCAGGCGCACGAAAGTCGAGAACGGTACCAGCTCGCCGCGGTTGTTTTTCACGTGCAGGGCCAGCAGGTCGTCGGGCCGGCTGCGGTACTGCGGGCCGGCCTGCACCATCACCTTGTACATCTGCCCAAAGCGGATGAAGTTGCTGGCGTAGTAGCTGCCCAGCAGCGTTTGCAGGGTGCTCATGGCCTGGTCCACGGTCACGCCCTTTTTGGCGGCCATGTCCTGGTCCACGTGAATGAGGTACTGCGGAAAGTTGGGGTCGAAGCCCGTGAAAGCCCCGCTGATGGCCGGCGATTTATCCAGCGCCGCCAGAAAGGTTTTGGAGGCCGCGGCAGTCTTCTGCAAGTCGCCGGTGCCCGACTTGTCGAGCAGGCGCAGCTCGAAGCCGCTGCTGTTGCCGAAGCCCGGCACCGTGGGCGGGGGCAGAAACTGAATGTCGGCATCGGCAATGCCCTTGGTCTTGGCTTCCAGCTCCTGAATCAGCTCGGGTACCGACTGCTTGCGCTGGTCCCAGGGCTTGAGGTTAATCATGGCCATGCCGTAGCTGCTGCCCGCCACCTCACTGATGAGGCTGTAGCCGGCCAGCGTCGACACCGACTCTACGGGGCCCAGTTTCTGGGCAATGCGCTGCACCTGGGCCATTACGGCCTCGGTGCGCTCCACGGTAGCCCCGGCGGGGGTCGTCACGTTCACGTAAATCATGCCCTGGTCCTCGGTCGGGATAAAGCCCGAGGGCAGCACCCGGCTCACGCCCCAGGTGCCCGCCGCGAAGGCCGCCAGTACGCCCAGCGTGAGCGCGCGCCGCATCACGGTGCGGCCCAGCAGGTGCTCGTAGCGGTTGGTAAGGGCCTCAAACTTTCGGTTGAAGGCTCCAAAAAAGCGCGCCTTCAGCCCCTTGCCCTGGCCCGCCTCGCTGGCATCGTGGCGCAGCAGTAGCGCGCAAAGGGCCGGCGTGAGCGTCAAGGCATTGACCCCCGAAATAACGATGGCAATGGCCAGCGTGAGCGAAAACTGCCGGTAGAACACACCCACCGGCCCGTCCATAAACGAGACCGGAATGAACACCGACGCCATAACTAAGGTAATGGCAATCAGCGAGCTACTGATTTCGTGCATCGCCGCAAACGTGGCCGCCCGCGGTGGCAGGTGCTTGGTTTGCATGTTGGCGTGCACGGCCTCCACCACCACAATGGCGTCATCGACCACGATGCCGATGGCCAGCACCAGCGCGAAGAGCGTGAGCAGGTTGATGCTGAAGCCGAAGAGCTTCATAAAAAACAGCGCCCCAATGAGGGCCACCGGCACGGCCAGCGCCGGAATGAGCGTGGAGCGGAAATCCTGTAAAAACAGGTACACCACCACAAATACCAATATAAAAGCCTCCAGCAGCGTGCGCAGCACCTCGTGAATGCTGGCATCGAGAAAGCGCGACACATCGTAGGCGATGCTGTACTTCATGCCGGGCGGGAAGTTGCTTTTTTGCAGCTCGGCCATGCGGGCTTTTACGCCCGCAATTACCTCGCTGGCGTTGGAGCCCGGCCGCTGCTTCAGCATAATAGCCGCCGAGGGCTGCCCGTCGGTTTTCGACGACATGCCGTAGGTAAGCGAACCGAACTCAATATCAGCCACCTCTTTAAGGCGCAGCACCGAGCCGTCGGGGTTGGCTCGAATCACGATGTTGCGGTACTGGTCGGGCTCAAACAGCTTGCCCGTGTAGCGCAGCACGTACTGCATGGCCTGGGCCTGGCCCGCGCCCGAGCTTTCGCCCGCCTTGCCAGGGGCCGCCTCCACGTTCTGGGCCCGAATGGCCTGCACTACCTCGTCGGTGCCCACCTCGTAGGCCATCATGCGGTCGGGCTTGAGCCAGACACGCATCGAGTACTCGCGCGAGCCCATAATCTCGGCAAAGCCCACGCCGTTGATGCGCTTTAGCTCCTGCAATACGTTGATATCGGCGAAGTTATAGATAAACTTCTCGCCCACATCCTTGTCATCACTCGTGATGTTGAGGTAGAGCAGCATCGAGTTTACCTCCTTCTCCGTCGTCACGCCGGCCTTGATAACCTCCTCGGGCAGCTCGTCCAGAATGGTCGTCACGCGGTTTTGCACGCCCACGGCCGCCAGGTCGGGGTCGGTGCCCACTTCGAAGAATATCGTGATGAGCGTCACGCCGTTGTTGCTGCTCACCGACGACATATAGGTCATGCCGGGCACGCCGTTGATGGCGCGCTCCAGGGGCGTGGCCACGGCCTTGGCGCACACCTCGGCGTTGGCGCCCGTGTACTTGGCCGTCACAATCACCGAGGGCGGCACAATGTCCGGAAACTGCGTGATGGGCAGCGTAAACAGCGCCAGCCCGCCCAGCAGCACCAGAAACACAGAGATAACCAGCGACAAGATGGGCCGGCGAATGAAAATATCGAACATGAATTAACTGAATTATAATCAAAAGATTAAGCCGAATAGGCTGTCTTGCTTATCTGGCGTCCGCTTGTCGAAGCATCTCTGTCGCAGTAGTAACTCAATCGTCGCAACCAAGCGGTAGAGATGCTTCGATAAGCGGACGCCAGATGAGCATGACGGTCTTTTAGCTTAGCCAAGTGCTGCTGCTCAAGTACGCTATTGCGCGGCCACGGCCGCCGAGTCCAGGAGCACGGCTTTGGCCCGGATAAGCTGGCCGTCGCGCAGCTCGGGGGCCCCCTCGTACACCACACGCTCGCCGGGCTTAAGGCCCTCCTTCACCACGTAGCTGTCGCCTATGCGGGCCTGCGGTACGAAGTTGCGGGTGTGGATCAGGCCGCTCTGGTCCACCACGTACACGTAGTTTTTGTCCTGCACCTCAAACACGGCCTTTTGCGGCAGCAGCAGCGCCGTGGGCAGCTCGCTGGTAATGCGCACCTTGCCCGAGGCCCCGTGCTTCAGTAGCCGCTGCGGGTTGGCAAAGCGGGCCTTGAGGGCAATTGAGCCGGTGTTGGGGTTGAACTCGCTCTCCGCCGTTTCGATGTGGCCGGTGAGGGGGTACACGTCGCCGTTAGCCAGGGTAAGATGCACAGAATCAGGGTGTAGCTCGGGATGTAGCTTCTTAGCCTTGTTGTAGTCCATGT
Organism: Hymenobacter nivis; assembly: GCF_003149515.1. NCBI lineage: Bacteria > Pseudomonadati > Bacteroidota > Cytophagia > Cytophagales > Hymenobacteraceae > Hymenobacter > Hymenobacter nivis. Next base: position 3,429,749 of record NZ_CP029145.1, on the reverse strand, counting down.
AGCTGCCCTCGGCCACGTCGAAGTAGGCAAACACAGAGCTCAGGTCCGACACCGTGGTAAGCAGGGTGCCTTCTTGCACCACACTACCCATTTTGAGCGGAATGCGGTCAATAACCCCATCAAAGGGTGCGCGCACCAGCGTGTAGCTCAGGCTGAGGCGGGCGGCGGCCTCGCCGGCGCGGGCGGCCGCAATCTGGGCCTGCGCATCGTTGACCTTGCTATCCGAAAGGGCCAGCTCCGACTTGGCAATCACGTTTTTATCCACCAGTAGGCGCACGCGGTCGCGCTCTACGCGCACGGCGGCGGCCTGGGCCTGGGCGCTGGCCACGACGGCGCGGGCCTGGGCCAGTTTGTTCTGGTAGGCGCTGGCATTGAGGCGGAACAGCAGCTGGCCCTTCTTCACGGGCTTGCCTTCTTCCACGTAAATGTGCTCCAGAAAACCCGCCACCTGGGCCCGCACCTCCACGTTGCGCACGGCCTGCACGTCGGCTACGTAGTCGCGGTGCAGCTCCTGGCTGGAGATTTTCAGCGTCACCACCGGCACAACGGGCGGGGCCTCGGCCGTGTCTTTTTCGGCCCTGGCCGAGCAGCCGCTAAGGCCGGCGGCCAGCAGGCCCGCCGTAGCAGCTAGCGTGAATGGGCGAAAGAAGGCGCGGCGAAACAAGAAATTCATGGGGGTAAAAAATGAGCAAGCGAAAAGATTTCGGCTGGTTACTGGGTCGAGGTAGTAGCGGTGGGCAAAATGGCCGGCAGCGCGGGCCGCAGCGCCAGCAGGCTATCTTGCTGCTGGTGGTCGGCCTGGCAGCGGGTCAGCAGCCGCTGCGTGAGGCGCAGGTCGGCTTCGGTTTCCTGAAGGTCTTCGTAGTCGACCGTCGCCGGGGCGCGGCTATATAGCAAAAAACCATTGAGTGCCAGCGACAAAGCCAGGGCCCCCGCCAGCAGCAAAGCCAGGAAATTCAACGGCCGAAAGGGAGTAGGCATGAGTAATCGGGGCAGTGGCAACTGCCCACAAAGCACCCCCCGCGACATTAAAACGGTATGAGAACCGCATTAGAAAAGATGAAAACGGAGTGAATTGTCACCCGTGTGCGCCTCATCCCATAGCCCCTTCTCCGAAAAGGAGAACGGGGACTAGTTTTTAGTCCTAGATAAAGCTAACTATTAGAGCTATTTCCCCCTCTCCTTTTCGGAAAGGGGGCTGGGGGGTGAGGCGCTCGCGGAGGGCGACGCGCCAGAACGAAACAGCTCCGTGTCTACCCCCCTTATACCGGCGACGCCGGCAGCCACACCGTGGCCGTAGTACCCTGGCCCACGGCCGAAGTCAGCTCCAGCCGGCCTTCGTGGCGGCGCACGATGCGCTGGGTAAGGGGCAGGCCGAGGCCGTAGCCGGGGCGGCCCATGGCCCCGGCAGCGCGGTACAGCGGCTCGTAGATGTGGCTCAGCTCATCGGGGCTGAGGCCGGGGCCGGCATCGCTGACGCGCACGCGCAGGGTGGTGGGGCCCTCGTAGGCCAGCTCGGCCAGTACGGGGCCGGCCGAGTACTTAGCGGCGTTGTCGAGCAGGTTGAGCAGGGCCGTGGTGAGCAGCTCGGCGTTGCCGGGCAACATGAATACGTCGGCCTCGGCCGCCGGCAAAGTGCCAAACGCCAGGCGAAACTCGCGGCCGGGGTACTTGGCGCGGGTAAAATCCAGGGCCTGGCCCAAGCACTCATCCAGCCGAACTGGCCCAAAGGGTGGCAGCGTGCCGTCGGCCTTGGCCAGGGCCAGCAGGCTGTTGGTGAGGCCCTGCAGGTGGCGGGCGGCATCGAGCGAGTGGGCCAGGCTCTCGCGGGCGTCGGGCAGGGTGGCGTCGTAGGCCAGGGCCGTTTCGAGGGTGCCGGTGAGGGTAGTGAGGGGTGTGCGCAGTTCGTGCGAGGCGTGGGCCAGGAAGCTCCGCTGCGACTCAAACGCCTGCTCCAGCCCGGCCAGCATGGTGTTGAAGGCCCGCGCCAGCTGGGCCAGCTCGTCGCGCCCGTTGCCTTCCGACAGCCGCCGGCCCAGATTGGTGGCGGAAATGCGGCCCGCCTGCCGGCTGATGCGCGCCACCGGAGCCAGCGCTGCGCCCGCGAAGTACCAACCTGCTAAAATAATGAGTGCCAGGGCCCCCACGTTGCCCAGCAGCAGCAGCAGGCCCAGCTGGTACTGCCGCGCCCAGCCCACCTGGTCGTCGGCCGACACAAAAATGGTGTACTGCTTGCCGTCGTGCTCGTAGCTCAGGCTCACCGCCTCGCGTCGCCCCCCGGCCCGGAAGCTCAGCAGCCGGCCCGGTTGCAGGGGGCCCAGGCGCGCCCGGTTTAGGGCCTGGTCAATGTTGTCAGCGCTGCTGTAGCGCAACCCGCCGTCCGGCCCATAAATGCTGATTTGCTCATCGGGCAGCGTCAGCAGGTCGCGGCGGCGCAGGCTGCCCAGCTGCCCGGTTGCGAGTTTGCCCGGCCGAATGAGCAGCCGCGCCGCCAGCGTGGCGCTGGTGCCCAGCCGGTGCTCAAAACGCTGCGCCCGTGTGCTGGCGTTGAAGTAATAAATGAACGCCGAAAAGCTGACCTGAATGGCCAGCACCACCAGCGTAAAGCGCAGCATCAGCTTATTGCGAATCAGCATGGTACTTTCAAATGTAGCGTGTGCGCTGGGTGTCCGCGCGTTGAATGGCCCATGCGCGTATCCGTAGCATCCGCGCTACTCTTCGCGCATCACGTAGCCCATGCCCACCACGGTGTGGATGAGCTTAGGCGAAAAATCACGGTCCAGCTTCTTGCGCAAGTAGCTCACGTACACGTCGATGACGTTGGTGGTGGTGTCAAAGTCCAGGTCCCAGACGCGCTCGGCAATGTCCACGCGCGACACTACGCGGCCGCGGTTGCGCAGCAGGTGCTCCAGCAGCGAGTACTCGCGGGTAGTGAGGGCAATGCGCTGGCCGGCGCGGGCCACGGTTTTGGCGTCGAGGTCGAGCACGAGGTCGGCCATGCGCAGCTCTCGGCGCTCGCCGCTGGCCGCGGCGTAGCGTTGCGTGAGGGCCCGGGCACGCATTAGCAATTCCCTGAATTCGAAGGGCTTAACCAGATAGTCATCGGCTCCGGCCGCAAAGCCAGCCTCCTTGTCGTCGAGGCTATCGAGGGCCGTAAGCAGCAACACGGGCACCAGCCGGCTGTGCGCCCGAATGCGCCGGCACAGCTCCACGCCGTTCACGTAGGGCAGGTTCACGTCCAGTATTACCAGGTCGTAGGGCTGCTGCTCGTAGAGCGACCAGCCCGTGCGCCCGTCGTAGGCCACGGTGAGGTCGTAGCCCTCGTGGGCAAAGCCTTTTTTAACGAACGACGCCAGCGGCGGCTCGTCTTCAACCAGCAGAATTTTCATGAGAACGGACGTACTGCCCAGCTATACGCAGGGCCCCCAAACGCGAACAGACCGCCCCGTAACTATACTGTTCACGAAGTGGAATGCGAAAACGAAGTAGGGTGCGGGGCTTGCCCCCACCCGTCCTCGAACGGTTCCGTCGGCTTTCGTGCAACGACGGGCGGGGACAAGCCCCGCACCCTACTTCGTGACGAGTATAACTGCCGGGCGGCCCGCCAAAATTGTAAAACGGAGTAGTACTCCGTTTCCGCCAGAACGTGCCCAACCCGAAACGGAGTGCACTCCGTTTTACAGCTGCGGTGCTACTTGGCCGCCCTGTTCGCGGCAATAGGTAATGAAGTCGGAATTAACGGGCTCTAGGCCGCCTTCGCGCATCTTCACGGCCACCTGGCCGCGGTGGTAGCTGGCGTGTACTATGCAGTGGGTCAGGATGTCGCTTACCTGCGAGTCGAACGCATCGCCCTGCGAGTTGGAGTATTGAATGTGGCGCAGCAGCTCGGTTTCGTCGGCGTTGGCGCACAGGTCGGCAAAGGTCTGCGAGGTTTGCTCGTGCCAGTGGTGCAGGCCGGCGAGGTCGTGCTCCTGCCATACTTTGAGCGGGCTGGCCGTGCCCGAAAGGCGGGCAATCCAGATGGCCTGGGCATTGATGACGTGGCTGAAAATGCGCAGCGCCGGCTGGGGCGCCTCCCGGCCGGCGGCCACCGATGAGTCGAGGCGGCGCAGCAAAGTTTCGTTGGCCCACACGTTAAAAACGCCGAGCTTGGCGATGGTATTAATCATTTAATTGATTCGGCAATGTGGTGGAATGTGGAGATGTGAAAATTCAGCGGAGCCTGAAAGTGCGAAAATCAGGAAGGCGCATTAAAATAGCGTGACAGAAAATAGCGTAACAGAAAATTTTAATGGCTTTCACATTCATCCGCATCGCCCACATTCCGCACATTCCTATCACCGGGGGTCTTGCCACACCAGTCTTTCGTTGGCCTTGCGCTTCTCGAAGTTGGCGCACTGGCCGTCGCCCTTGCCCGTGATGCCGCCGTCGGGGTGGCACAGCACGTTGCCCTTGGTGTCGTACACCGTCGATTGCTGGTCGCAGCAAGGCGCCGTTTCCCAGTACACCGTCTGGTCGTTGTACACGTAGCGGTAGATGCGGATGATGGGGTACTGCTTGCGGTGGCCCAGCGTTGCGGCAATGCGCGCCTTCAGCCACTGGGGCCGGGCGGTGGTGTCTTCGATGGCTATGCGGGCGGGCACGGGGTCCACGGTGTTGGCCGAGGTGGGGGCGGGCGTGCTGTTCTCGGCGATGCTGTTGCCGTTGGGCTGGGTAGTGGGCGTGCCCACCGTCACACGGTCGGCACCGCAGGCAGAGGCCAGCAGCAGGGTGGCAGCAAGAAGGGTAGGCAGCGGGCGCATAAGAATTGGTTGACGGCGTGAGGAGCGGGTGGGGCCCCCGAGCACCGGGGGCCCCACCCGCCTGCTTACGCCCGAGGTTGGCAATGGTTGGCGCCGGCGCCGGGGCCCGGCCTACGGATGGCCCGCAAACGCCCGGGGCCCGAACACCAGGGCCCCCACCACCAGGGCCCCCAGGGCGGCCAGCAGCACGGCGCCGGCGGCCACGTCCTTGGCCCGGCCGGCCAGGGCGTGGTAGTGGGGCGAGGCCAGGTCGGTAAGGGCCTCGATGGCGGTGTTCACCAGCTCAGCGGCCCACACGGCGGCTACGGCCAGCGCCACCAGGGCCCATTCCAGCCGGGCAATGCCGTAGTAAAACCCCAGCCCGACCACCGCCACCGTGGCCACGGCGTGGAAGCGCAGGTGCAGCTCCGAGCGCAGGGCCGCGCCTACCCCCCGCAGCGCGTGGCCGAAGCTGGCCACGCGCCGCCGCAGCAGCACCTTGGCCGACAGGGCCCGGGGCCGCGGGCTACGCATCGAACTCGGCGAACACGGAGTGCCGCAGCGCGTCCCACTCGGGCCGGATAATGCTGAAAATCATTGTGTCGCGCCGCACGTTGTCCTGCGTGAAGCGATGCCGGCGCAGGGTGCCTTCCTCGGTGGCGCCCATGCGGCGCATGGCTTCCTGCGACTTGAGGTTGCGGCTGTCGGTTTCCAGCTCCACCCGCTCGTATTGCAGCGCGTCGAAGGCGTGGCACAGCAGCAGGTGCTTGGCCGCCCGGTTCAGGCCGGTGCGCTGAAACGCGGTGCCCACCCAGGTGTGGCCGATACTCAGGCGCTGGTCGTCGGGCACCACGTTGTAGTAGCTGGTGCTGCCGGCCAGCTCGCCGGTGATGCGGTCGATGATGGCGAACGGGTAGCGCTGGCCGGCTTGCCGCGCCTGCTCGGCCGCCGAAATGTAGGCGGCCAGGCTCAGCACGTCGTCGGCGCGGCTGAGGGTGTAGCGCCAGAGTTCGGGGTCGAAAGCCACGGCCTTGAGGGCCTCAAAATCGGCGGCTTCGAGGGGCCGCAGGCGCACGCGGCGGTTTTCCAGTACGAGGTTATTGGTATAATCCATAGCCCTGCAAAGATGTCGATAAAAAAAGCCGCCCCGCCCGGGCAGGCAAGGCGGCTAAGCGAGGCGCTGGGGCCCCAGGCGCTACTTTTTAATCTCGCCCACCATATCCTCGGGCTTCAGCCACTCGTCGAACTGCTCGGCGGTGAGGTAGCCGAGCTGCAAGGCGGTTTCCTTCAGGGTCGAGCCGTTTTTGTGGGCCGTCTGGGCAATTTCGGCGGCTTTGTAGTAGCCAATATGCGGGTTGAGGGCCGTGACGAGCATCAGCGACGAATCGACGTGCTTCTTGATGTTGGGCAGGATGGGCGCGATGCCCACGGCGCAGCGGTCGGTGAACGATACGCAGGCGTCGCCGATGAGCCGGGCCGAGTGCAGGAAGTTGTAGATCATCAGCGGCTTGAACACGTTCAGCTCGAAGTGGCCCATGCTGCCGCCGATGGTGATGGCCACGTCGTTGCCCATCACCTGGGCGGCCACCATCGTCAGGGCCTCGCACTGGGTGGGGTTCACCTTACCGGGCATGATGCTGGAGCCGGGCTCGTTGTCGGGGATGGAGATTTCGCCGATGCCCGCCCGGGGCCCCGAGCTGAGCATCCGCACGTCGTTGGCGATCTTCATTAGGCTGACGGCCACCGTTTTAAGGGCCCCGTGGGCTTCCACGATGGCATCGTGCGCGGCCAGGGCCTCAAACTTGTTTTCGGCCGTGACGAAGGGCAGGCCGGTGAGGTCGGCAATGTGCCGGGCCACGTTCTCCGAGTAGCCGGGGGGCGTGTTGATGCCCGTGCCCACGGCGGTACCGCCCAGGGCCAGCTCGCTCAGGTGGGCCAGCGTGTGGTCGATGGCCTTGAGGCCGTGGCTGAGCTGGGCCACGTAGCCCGAAAACTCCTGGCCCAGCGTGAGCGGCGTGGCGTCCATGAAATGCGTGCGGCCAATCTTCACCACGTCCATGAACTCGGTGGACTTGGCCTGCAGCGCGTCGCGCAGCTTAGTGATGCCCGGAATCGTAGTTTCCACCAGGATTTTGTAAGCCGCGATGTGCATGGCCGTCGGAAACGTGTCGTTGCTCGATTGCGACTTGTTCACGTCGTCATTCGGGGCCAGGAACTTCTTCTCGTCGGCGAGGGCCCCGCCGTGCAGTACGTGGCCGCGGTAGGCCACCACCTCGTTCACGTTCATGTTGCTCTGCGTGCCCGAGCCCGTTTGCCAGACCACCAGCGGAAACGAATCGGCCAGCTTGCCTTCCAGAATCTCGTCGCACACCTGGCCAATCAGCGCGGCTTTTTCCGCATCTAGCACGCCCGCGTCGCGGTTGGTGAGGGCGGCGGCCTTCTTGAGGTAGGCAAACGCGCGGATGATTTCCTTAGGCATCTTGTTGATGTCCTGCGCGATGGGGAAGTTCTCGATGCTGCGCTGGGTTTGGGCCCCCCAGTAAGCATCGGCGGGCACTTGCACGGTGCCCATGGTGTCTTTTTCGGTGCGGAACTGCGTCATGGCCTCGGGTGCGGGAGTAAAAAGCGGAAGAAAAAATAACCGGCAACGGCCGCAAAAGTAAGCCGGCCGGCCCCCGCGGGCAGCCATCGGGGCCCCCGGCCCGTACACCCCAGCAGTTGCTATTTCCTTAAATATTTCCCTGCCATGAGCCAGACCGATCCGACCCCCGCCCCGCACACCGAGCCGCCCGTACCCGTGCAGGGCGACGGCGTGCCCGACTACAGCGACGTTGAAATAAAAACCGAAACCGGCCTGCCCACCCCCACCAAGCCCGGCGGCAGCGCCACCGAGCCCGAAAGCGGCGGCGGCTACAGCGGCTAGGGCCCCCAGTTTTTGCCGTGCTGAAAAGCGCCGTGCTGCCCAGCACGGCGCTTTTTGCGTGTAGCGCGGACTTTGTAGTCCGCGGCTCTTGCTTCGTCCTGCCGATTACCGTTAAGCGACGTGGACTCACAAAGTCCACGCTACAGAATAATGTGTGCCAACGGCTTGGGCCCCCGTGCTATCTTGCGCGGCACTACGGCTAGGCTGCCAAGGACCAATAGGGCCCCCAGTGCTTTTATTTTCTGAAAAAAAGACTGTTCTATGCTGAAACGCTACGCCTTTTTCCTGGCCGCTGGCCTGCTGGCGGGGCCCCTTGCCCCCGCCCAAACCGCCCCGCCCACCGAGGCCAAGCCGCTGCTGGGCTTCGAGCCCGCTGCGGCCGCCGCCGAGTACCAGCTCGAAACCAGGTTCGACGCCCAGCTGAAGGCCGGCAACCTGCGGGACTGGATGAAGCGACTGTCGGCGCACCCGCACCACGTGGGCTCGCCCTACGACAAGGACAACGCGGAGTACATGGCCGGCCTGTTTAAAAGCTGGGGCTACGACACGCGGATTGACGTGTCGTACGTGCTGTTTCCGACGCCCAAGCTGCGCGTGCTGGAGCTGGTGGGCCCCACCAAGTATACCGCCGTGCTAGCCGAAAAGCCCGTGCCGGAGGACGCTACCTCGGGCCAGACCGCCGAGCAGCTGCCCACCTACAACTGCTTCTCGCGGGACGGCGACGTGACGGCCGAGCTGGTGTTCGTGAACTACGGCATCCCGAAAGACTACGAGGAGCTGGCCCGCCGCGGCATCGACGTGAAGGGTAAAGTGGTGATTGCCAGGTACGGCGGCTCGTGGCGCGGCATCAAGCCCAAGGTGGCCGCCGAAATGGGCGCCATCGGCTGCCTCATCTACTCCGACCCCAAGGACGACGGCTACGCCCAGGGCGACGTGTACCCCAAGGGCCCCTTCAGGCCCGAAACCGGGGCCCAGCGCGGCTCCGTGCTCGACATGCCCACCTACCCCGGCGACCCCCTCACGCCCGGCTACGGCTCGACCAAAAACGCCAAGCGCCTGGATTATAAAAAGGCGCCCACCATCACCCAGATTCCGGTGCTGCCCATCTCCTACGGCGATGCCCTGCCGCTGCTCGCGGCCCTGGCCGGGCCCATGGCGCCGGAGGCCTGGCGCGGGGCCCTGCCCATCCCGTACCACCTGGGCCCCGGGCCGGCGCGGGTGCACTTGCAGCTGGCCTTCAACTGGAAAACCGAGCCCGTGTACAACGTCATCGCTACGCTAAAGGGCAGCCAGTACCCCGACGAGTGGATTATGCGTGGCAACCACCACGATGCCTGGGTGAACGGCGCCAGCGACCCGCTCAGTGGCATGGTGGCCGAACTGGAGGAAGCCCGGGCCCTGGGCGAGCTGGTAAAAACCGGCTGGCGGCCCAAGCGCACCGTCATGTTTTGCGCCTGGGACGGCGAGGAGCCCGGCCTGCTGGGCTCGACGGAGTGGGCCGAAACCAACGCCGCCGCCATCCAAAAGCACGTGGTGGCCTACCTGAACACCGATAACAGTGACCGCGGCTTTCTGGACGCGGCCGGCTCGCACACGCTGGAGAAATTCTTCAATCAGGTGGGGCGTGACGTAATGGACCCCGAAAAGCAGGTGTCCATCATCGAGCGCCGCCGGGCCTATGATTTGGTGGAGGGTAGCCCTGAGGCTCAGAAGGACGCCCGTGACCGGCCCGATTTGCGCATCGGGGCCCTGGGCTCCGGCTCCGACTACTCGCCCTACCTCCAGCACCTGGGCATCCCGGCTCTGAACGTGGGCTTCGGCGGCGAAGGCGAGGGCGGCGAGTACCACTCCATCTTCGATTCGTTCGACGACTTCACCCGCTTCAAAGACCCCACCTTCGCCTACGGCGTGGCCTTGGCCCAAACCATGGGCCGCTGCACACTGCGCCTGGCCGACGCCGACGTGCTGCCCTTCGAGTTCCAGAACCTGTCGAACACCGTGGCCAAGTACGGCACCGAGGTGAAGCAGCTGGCCGAAACCATGCGCACCGACACCGAAAAGCAAGCCAAGCTACTGGCTGAGAAGCGCTTCGACCTGGTATCGAACCCCGACCAGCCCCTGCTGCCCCCCAAGCCCCAGGAGGCCGTGCCCTACCTCAACTTCGCGCCCCTCGACAACGCCCTGGCCAAGCTGGAACAAAGCGCCCAGGCCTACGACCAGGCCCGCCGGGGCCCCAATAAGCTGTCGGAAGACCGCAAAAAGGAGCTTGACCAATTACTATATCAAGCTGAGCAGCAGCTGCTCAGCGTCGAAGGACTGCCGCGCCGCCCTTGGTACCGGCACCAGCTCTACGCGCCCGGTTTCTACACTGGCTACGGTGTGAAAACCCTGCCCGGCATCCGCGAAGCCGTGGAGGAGCGCAAGTGGGCCGAAGCCGACGAGCAAATCCGGCGCACCGGCGCTGCCATCGAGCGGTTTGCGGGCCAGGTGAACCGCGCCGCCGCCGTAGCGGGGCCCGCGCCGGTGCAGTAGCCGGGGCCCCGGGGCTGGCGTTAAAGATGAGCGAAGTAGAACGTCATGCAGAGCGCAGCGAAGCATCTTTCCCGCATAACTAATCATGCTTACTGCCGCGAAAAAGGCAACGCTACATTCAAATTAACCCCTTAACTCATGAAAAAAACGACCCTTATTCTTCTGGCCTGTGGCCTTATCCCCGCCGCCCGGGCCCAGCAGAGCCCCGGGCCGGTGCAGGTGACCGACTTGCTAAAAATCCAGCAGGTGGGCGGCATCACGCTGACGCGCGACGGGCGCCGGGCGGCCTTCACGGTGCTGGCCGCGGAGCCCGACGAGAAGAGTAAGGGCGATTACAAAAACGTGACCCAGCTCTACCAGGTGGGCACCGCGGCGGGGGCCTCGCTGCGGCAGCTCACTTCTAGCAAAGAAGGCGCGAGCCAGCCGGCCTGGAGCCCCGACGGCCGCCAGCTGGCCTTCGTGCGCACCGTGGACGACAAGCCGCAGGTGTTCGTCATGCCCATTGATGGCGGCGAAGCCCGCCAGCTGACCCGCTACAAGTACGGCGCTGGGGCCCCCAAATGGTCGCCCGACGGCCGGCAAATTCTGTTTTCGTCGCCGGTGCCGCTGCGCGAATTGCTGCGCGACTCGGTGCTGAACGCGGCGAAGGGCGTGCCGGGCTGGTCGTTCGAAAAACCGGGCTTTGCCAAGAACAGCCTGCTAGGCCCCGCCAAACCCAACGCCGACGGTAACCTGGCCGAAATCCGTGCTTACCTCGACAAAAACGAGGTGGATAAAAAGGCCAAAGTGCTTGATAACCTGAATTTCCAGGACGAGAAAGATGTGTCGGCGGAGCAGAGCTTTTCGCAGTTTTTCCTCGTCAGCGCTATCGAGGCGGGGGCCCCGCCCGTGGCGGTTACCCACGGCTTCTACCGGTTTTCGCAGGCTGAGTTCACGCCCGATGGCCAGCACCTGGTGCTGCTGGCCGCCCTCGATTCGCTGCGCCACCCCGACCGCGCCCAGGAAAACGGGCTCTACCTGACCGACCGCGCCGGCCGCCACCCGCGCCTGCTGCTGGGCCGCGACAGCACCGCGTATTCCAGCCTGAGGGTGTCGCCCTCGGGCAAGTGGCTGGCGTTCCAGCAGGAGCCCACCGGGCGCGTGGCCGTGCCCACGCTGGCCCTGCTGCCACTGAACGGTAGTGCTAAGGATATGATTACCATTCCTTTCGACCGCAGCAAGGGGGCCCTGGCCTGGAGTAGCGACGAGCAGTACCTGTACTTCACGGCCCAGGCCAACGGCGGGGCTCCACTGTACCGGGCCAACGTGAAAACCCGGAAAATTGAAAAACTCTCGGCCGCCGACACCGGCATCCTGAGCTTCGACGTGGCCCAGGGCCGGGTGGTATTTGCCCAAACCGGCGTGCGTAACCCCTCCGATCTGTTCGTGGCCGACGCCGGGCTGCGTAAGGTGGAGCGCGCCGGCACCTTCAACGACTGGGTGAAAAACCGGCAATTATCCATGCCTGAGAAGCACAGCTTCGTGAACGACAAGGGCTTGACGGTGGAGTATTGGGTGATGAAGCCCACCGCCTACCAGGCCGGCCGCAAGTACCCGTTGCTGCTCGACATCCACGGGGGGCCCGCGGCCATGTGGGGCCCCGGCGAGGCCAGCATGTGGCACGAGTTCCAATACTTCGCCGCCCAGGGCTACGGCGTGGTGTACGGCAACCCCCGCGGCTCGGGCGGCTACGGCCAGCAGTTCCTGCGCGCCAACATCAACGATTGGGGCACGGGCCCCAGCGCCGACGTGCTGGCCTACCTCGACAAAACCGTGGCCGAAGGCTGGGCCGACCCGCAGAAGCTGGTCGTGACGGGCGGCTCGTACGCGGGCTACCTCGTGGCCTGGATCATCGCCCACGACCACCGCTTCCAGGCGGCCTGTTCGCAACGGGGCGTGTACGATTTGGCCACCTTCTTCGGCGAGGGTAACGCCTGGCGCCTGGTGCCCAACTACTTCGGCGGCTACCCCTGGGAGCCGGCGGTACGCGCCGTGCTCACCCGCGAGTCGCCCATCACCTACGTCCAGAACATCACCACGCCCTACATCATCTTCCACGGCGAGAGCGACCGGCGCACGGGCTTCGTGCAGAGCGAAATGATGTTCCGCAGCCTCAAAGTGCTGGGCCGCCCCGTGGAGTACGTGCGCCACCCCGGCGGCACCCACGAGCTGACCCGTTCGGGCGACAACCGCCAGCGCATCGACCAGATGCTGCGTACCTATGAGTTCTTCGAGCGCTACATCAACACCAAGGCCGTGGTGGCGCAGTAGCGCCGGGGTTCCACATTAGCTGGTCTTTGGCTCTGAAAATAAGAGAAAAAGAATCGTGGAAAAACGTCATGCTGCCTGCATCCTGTCTCATAATTACTCAGCGGGAGAGATGCTTCGTTTCTGCTTGATGCGCAGAATGCGCTGCATGACGTGCTACATTGGTAGCTTGCCCTACTATTCCCCCCACCCACTGTCGTTTCTTCTATGAAATTCCTTTCCACGCTGCAACGTGCCGCCGGAGTCCTGGGCGCCGCCGCCCTGCTCGCCGCCTGCAACTCACCCGCCGCCACCACCGAAACCAGCGCCGCCGCGGGGGCCCCCAGCGCCTATTTCGCGCCCACTGAAACGGGCGTGAAAACGGGCGGCGTGCAGGTAATTCCGATTAAGACGCCCAAAGGCACGTTCAACGTATGGACCAAGCGGTTTGGCAACAACCCAAAAATCAAGGTGTTGCTGCTGAACGGGGGGCCCGGCGCCACCCACGAATACTTCGAGTGCATGGAAAGCTTCCTGCCCAAGGAAGGCGTCGAATTCATTTACTACGACCAACTCGGCTGCGGCAACTCCGACAACCCGCGCGATACCTCGATGTGGAGCCTGCCGCGCTACGTAGAGGAAGTGGAGCAGGTGCGCCAGGCCCTGAAGCTCGACAGCACCAACTTCTACCTGCTGGGTCATTCCTGGGGCGGCATCCTGGCCGCCGAGTACGCCTTCAAGTACCAGAAAAATTTGAAAGGCCTCATCATCAGCAACATGATGATGAGCTGCCCCGCCTACGGCAAGTACGCCGACGAGGTGCTGGCCAAGCAGATGAAGCCGGAAGTGCTGGCCGAAATCCGTAAAATTGAGGCCGCCAAGGACTTCAGCAACCCGCGCTACATGGGCTTGCTTGAGCCCAATTTTTACGCCCAGCACCTGTGCCGCATCGTGCCCAACCCCGAGCCGGTGACGCGCGCCATGAGTAAAATCAACCGGTCGCTGTACGTCACTATGCAGGGTCCCAGCGAGTTCGGCGTTTCGGGCAAGCTCACGCACTGGGACCGGGTGCCCGACCTGCCCAAGTTGTCGGTGCCGTTCCTGTCCATTGGCGGGCAGTACGATACAATGGACCCCGCCCATATGCGCATGATTGCCACCAAAGTACAAAAAGGCGCCGCCCTCATCTGTCCCCAAGGCAGCCACATGAGCATGTACGACGACCAGGAAACATACATGAAAGGCCTGCTCACCTTCCTCAAATCAGTGGACGACAAGTCGTTCAAAGCCGGTATGGCCATGTAAACCGCTGTAGCGTGGACGCTGCGAGTCCGCGACGAGCGCAGTGCGTATGATAATAGCACGGCACTGGCCGCAGTTTAGCGCGCAGCGCGCAACTGCTGGCCGATGGATGGGGTAAGTCTGCGACTCACGGCCGCGTAGCGGCCCACGGGTTGCGCTATTTGGCCGTTCGTCTTTGCGAGTTACAAACTCGCCCCATGCCGTGGCTCGCAGTTATGCGCTACGCGCTGAATTACGGCCAGTACCCAGGCCAGTACCCGTTTATTTGCTCGCCTAAAACACTACATCCAGCTCCACGGGCAAAGCGGCGCGGCGGCCGCCGGCCACGCCGGGCACCCAGTTGGGGCCCTCGCACACCAGGCGCAGGGCCTCAGCGTCGTAGTCGGCGCGCAGGCCGCGTGCTACTCTCAGGTTGCTGAGTTTGCCGTCGTTGCCTACCGTGAAGCGGACCCGTACGTTGCCTTTGAGGGGCATTTCTTCGGGTACGAACTCGGCGGCCTCACGGCGCAACTGGTCGCGCAGAGGCCCCAGGCCACCCACTGGCGCGGGCGCCAGGGCCGGGCCGGCGGGCATGGCGCCCACCACGGCACTGTTGGCAGGCGCCGTGAACGACAGGCGTTGCGCCACAACGGTAGTTTCGGTGGGTACGGTGGGCACTACGGCCACGCCCGCCACGCGGCCCATCAGGGCCCTGGCGGCCGGCGCGGACTGCTTAGCTCGGCTCACCGCCATCTCGCCTAGCGGCGTAGCTAGGGAATCGGTGGCGGCTTTGGGGGCTGCTGCCATCATTGCTGCGGATGCTGGGGCCCTGGCCACTGCATCATCCGCGGCTACGCTCACACTCATAACCGCTTCTTTATCAATATTTGACGCAACAATTTTCCGGGCGGCCGTGCGCTGGGGCTCGTAAGCAACGGCCGGGGCGGGCCGCCGCATAGCGGGCGCGGCGGTAGTGGTAGCGAGCGGCTCCGAAGCTTCGGCGGGGGCCGTTGCGGGAGCTGGTGGCGGAGCAGGGACCCCCGCCGAAGCATCTGCTGCGGCCGAAGATTTTGCTGCTTTGGGTGGCGCGGCCACAGTGGCTACTTCGGCGGCGGGCGCGGCGCGGTGCTGCCATTCCCATAAACCGCCGCCCGCCAGTCCGGCTACTACCGCGGCGGCCGCGGCCAGGCGCGGCCAGTGCCAGGCGGCGGGGCGGCGGGCGGCCTCGGCGGCCACGCGGGCGTGGAGGCGGTGGCGCAGGGCGGCCAGGGCCTGGTCGGTGGTAGCGGCGTCGGTTTGGGCGAGGCCAGCCAGGGTGTCGGCGCACCTTTCGCAGTCCAGGGCGTGGGCTTCTACCTGGTGCTGCTGGGCGGGCGCGAGGGTGCCGGCCGCGTACTGGCGCAGCGTGTCGGCGGCCGGGTGGGGGCCGCGGGGGGCCGCAAGGGCCGTGGGCAGCAGGTCAGCGGCGGGGGGCATGGGCGGGGGCCACGGCCGGGGCCGGGTCGTCGGTGAGGAGGCGGCGCAGCGTGCGCTTGCCGTTTTGCAGATGGCTTTTCACTTGGCCGAGGTCGAGGCCGAGGGCCCCGGCCACTTCGTGGTACGATTTATTTTCAAGAAAAAACAGCTCCAGGCAGCGGCGCTGGCCGTCGGGAAGTTGCGTGAGGGCGTGTTCCAGGGCTTGCAGGGTGGTTTCGGTGGCGGCCGCGGCTTCGTCGGCCGCCGCGGCATCGGGAAGATGCCGGGCGGCGGCCAATTCCACATCGGCCGCGTCGGGCAGGCTGATGACCAGGGGCCCCGCGCTGGGGCCGGCGCGCTGGCGGGCGCGCAGCTGCATCAGGCAGTGGTTGCGGGCGGTGGTGTGCAGCCAGGCGGGGAAGTTGTCGGGTGCGTGCTTTTGCAGGGTCCCTACCAGGTGCTCAAATAGCTGCATACTAGCGTCCTGGGCGTCCTCGTCGGGCGGGGCCAGGTAGCGGCGGCAGGTGGCGAACACCATCGGCAGGTGCCGGTCGAACAGCGCGCCGAGGTCGGCCACGTCGCCGCGCAGGCGGTAGCGGGCCAGCAGCTCCTGGTCGGAGAGTGGCGCGGCGGCGGCGGGCGGGGAGCGGCGGAAAAACATCGGCCGCGGCAAGGTAGCCCGGAGCCCCGAATTTTTTTTGGGCAGCGCGTGTGCAATCCGGGTCGGGGCCGCATCTCTCCGGCAGCTTCCACCGCCCAACCCCTTCACCACCATGAAAAACCTCCTGCTGTTGCTGCTGCTGGCCGCCGGGGCCCCCGCCCGCGCCCAAGAGCCCATCCCGCTGCCGGCGCCCGTCATCCGGCCCCGCGGCATCGTGCTGATGGACACCACCACGGCCCGGGCCATTGCCATCAGCGGTACCGTGCGCGAGGCCGGGGGCCAGCCGCTGCCCGGCGCCACGGTGCTCATTAAGGGCACCATGCGCGGTACCAGCACCGACGCCCAGGGCCACTACCTGCTGCTGGTGCCCCGCGCCATGCGGGCCACGCTGGTGTTTTCGGCGGTGGGCTACATGGCCCAGGGGTGGCGCGTGGGCAAGGACGGGGTGGTAAATGTGGTGCTGAAGCCCGACACCCGCGCGCTGCAAGAAGTGGTGGTGACGGGCCCCGCCGCGCAGAGGAAGTTGCGGGGCCAGGCGGCCGGGGTGGCCGTTCCGGGCACTGCGGCCACGGCCAGCTTCGTCCCCGGGGCCCCGGCGTCCTACCCCGCTCTACCCTACCCCGCCCGGCCCGAAGCCGGGGCCGGCGATACCTACGCCCACGTGGCCGAAAACGCCTTCCAAGCCGTTCAGCAAGCGCCGCTCAGCACCTTCGCCCTCGACGTGGATAACGCCAGCTACGCCAACGTGCGCCGCTTCCTTACCGAAGGCCAGTTGCCCCCGGCCGATGCCGTGCGGGTGGAGGAAATGCTGAACTACTTCCACTACGACTACCCCGCGCCCGCCCCCACCAGCCCCGACCCCGTGCGCATCAGCACCGAGCTGGCCGTGTGCCCCTGGAACCCCGCGCACCAGCTGGCGCGCATCGGCATCCGGGCCCGCAGCGTGGAAACCAGCGCGTTGCCGCCCGCCAACCTGGTATTTTTGGTCGATGTATCGGGCTCGATGCAGGGCCCCGACCGCCTCGGCTTGGTGCAGGCCGGCCTGCGGCTGCTCGTGCGCCAGCTGCGGCCCCAGGACCGCGTGGCCCTGGTAGTCTACGCCGGAGCCGCCGGCCTGGTGCTGCCTCCTACTCCCGGCAGCCAGCCCGAGGCCATCCTCGGGGCCATCGACCGGCTGGAGGCGGGCGGCTCCACGGCCGGTGGCGCGGGCCTGCGCCTGGCCTACGCCACGGCCCGGCAATACTTCCGGAAAGAAGGCAACAACCGCGTAATTTTGGCCACCGACGGCGACTTCAACGTGGGCGAAAGCTCGGACGCGGCGCTGGAACAACTAATTGTGAGCGAACGCGAAAGCGGCGTATTCCTCACCGTGCTGGGCTGCGGCCGCGGCAACCTGCGCGACGCCTGCATGGAAACCCTGGCCGACAAGGGTAACGGCAATTACGCCTACCTCGACAATCTCGCCGAGGCCCAGCGCGTGCTGGTAGCGCAGTTCGGCGGTACGCTTTTCACCGTGGCCCAGGACGTGAAGTTGCAGGTCGAATTCAACCCCGCTCGTGTGGCCCACTACCGCCTCGTGGGCTACGAAAACCGCCTGCTGGCCGCCGAAGACTTCAACAACGACCGCAAAGACGCCGGCGAGCTGGGCGCTGGCCACACCGTCACGGCCCTCTACGAACTGGTGCCCGTGGGCGCGGCCCAGCCCCTGGTAGACCGGCTAAAGTACCAGCCTGCACCCACGCCGCCCGTCACCATGCAGCAGTTCATTAACAACGACGTGCTGACCGTGAAGCTGCGCTATAAGCAGCCCCAGAGCCGTACCAGCCAACTGCTTTTCCAGGTGCTGAACGGCGAGGCCGGGCCCGTAGCGCAGGCCTCGGCCGATTTCCGATTTGCTGCCGCCGTGGCCCAGTTTGGGTTGCTGCTGCGCCAAAGCCCGCAGGCCGGCACTGCCACCTGGGCCGCCACCGCCGCGCTGGCCGCCGGCAGCCGGGGCCCCGATGCCGACGGCTACCGCGCCGAGCTGGTACGCCTCGTGGGCCTGGCCCAGGGCCTGAGCGGTACCGGGGCCATGGGTGCCCGCTGAGCCGGGGCCCCACAAGAAGGCCCCGCTGCACTGGCAGCGGGGCCTTCGGAATAAGGCGAAAGAATAGAACACGCGAATGGCCGGGCGGTGTGATTCCCAGCAGATAGCCAAGCCCACTGGTTTCAAAACCGTGCCAAACTACTCCAATAGGCCCCCACGTGCACCGGGCGCAGTTTTGAAACCAAGGGCCCGGGCGGGGCCCCGCCGCGGTGCGCAAAACGCGCTTACCTTTAGAAGGTCTTTTGCCCTTCCAACCGATTTTTATTCAGTGCTTTCATCGAAATTTTTCGGCCCGCTGGCCGCTTGCGCTTTGCTGGCCGCCGGGGCCCTGCCCGCGTGCCAAAACCGCCCCACCGAGGGCGAAAAATCGGCGGTTGAGTCGGCCACCACTACGCCGCCGGCCGTCGTCGACACCATCAAAATCAAGCGCCTGGTCTTGCAGCGCGACTCGCTGAAGGCCGACAGCATTGCCCGCAAAACCGGGCAGCTGCCGGGGGCCATCCTGCCGGGCCACCGCATTGTGGCGTTTTATGGTAATATCCGCTCAAAAGGGATGGGCATTTTGGGCCGCGAGCCCAAGGCGCAGATGATGCGCAAGTTTGATAAAGTGCTGGCCGAGTGGCAGGCCGCCGACCCCAGCCTGCCCGTGATGCCGGCGCTGCACAGCGTCACCATCACGGCTCAGGGCGCGGCCGGCGCCGACGGCAAGTACCGCCTGATGAACTCGAAAAGCACGATTGAGGAGACGCGCGCCTGGGCCAAGGAGAAAAACGCCCTGCTGTTCATGGACGTGCAGGTGGGCCTGAGCGACCTGCCCCACGAGCTGCCCAAGCTGACGGAATACCTCAAGGACCCGACTATTCATCTGGGCATCGACCCCGAGTTTGCCATGGCCACTAAAAACGCGCGGCCGGGCAAAAAAATCGGCACTTACGACGCCAAGGACGTGAACTACGCCATCAACTTCCTGGCCCGCATCGTGAGCGAAAACCACTTGCCGCCCAAGATTTTGATAGTGCACCGCTTCACCCAGGGCATGCTCACGAACTACAAAAACATCAAGCTCGACCCCCGCGTGCAGGTCATTATAGACATGGACGGCTGGGGCGACCCGGTGCTGAAAAAGGATTCGTACAAGGCCTATGTGCAGAAGCAGCCGGTGCAGTACACGGGCTTCAAGCTCTTCTACGAGTACGACATCAAGCGCAAGCCGTTCCACCTGATGACGCCCAAAGAGGTGCTGGCCGAGCTAACCCCGGTGCCGCTCTACGTGCAGTACCAGTAGCGCTCCGGGGCCCCACCGCACACCAAAAGGGCTTCCTGCTAAATGCAGGAAGCCCTTTTTATATCCTAGTGAATCGTCACCTAATCAAGCCACGTATAATAGCTTAGGCAAATTGCGGACCACGTTTTTTTAGTGGGCGGCGTTGAGGTCTATTTTTTCACCGGCTTTGACGCGTTTTATCAGCAGGATAAGCGGCAGGCAGGCAAGGAAGAAGAAGCCCAATGTGGTGAATATCTGCGAGTAGGTGATGATGGATACCTGCTTCATCAGCACGCCTTCGAGGGCGGCGTAGGCCTGCTGGCGGGCTTGCGCGGCGGGGAAGCCGCGGTTGATGAAATTCTGGGTAAAGGCCTGAATGCGCTGCACCGTCTCGGGGTTGTAGAGTGAGATGTTGGGCAGCAGGCCCATCCGGGTGCTGGCCATGCCGCGCTCGAGGTACGTGCCCACGATGGCCACCCCGAACGAGCCGCCGAGCTGGCGAATCATACCGGTGAGGCCGGCGGCCTGGCCCGCGTCTTTGCCCTGCAAGCCAGCCAGGCTCATGGTGGTGATGGGCAGGAAGATGAGGCCCAGGCCCACGCCGCGCACAATCAGGGGCCAGAAGAAGTCGCTGGTGCCGGCAGTGGGCGAAATCTTGGCACTCATCCAAAACGTGAAGCCGAAGAAGATGGTGAAGCCCATGGCCAGCAGCAGCTTCTGGGGCACCCCGTTTTGCAGCGACTTGCCGATGACCGGCATCATGAAGCCCGAGGCCAGGGCCCCCGGCAGCAGCAGCAGGCCCGTTTGGGCGGCTGAGAAGCCCAGGATGCGCTGCGTGAAAATGGGCAGCACGAACACCGAGGCGAACAGCCCGAACCCGAGCACGAACGACAAGAATGCGCCCACCGCCAGGTTGCGGCTCTTCGTGAGCACCCGCAAATCCACGATGGGCTTGGCGGCCGTCAGTTCGCGCCAGATGAAGCCGATGATGCCCACGGCGGCCAGCGTCGCGAACAGCACGATGATCCGGCTGTCGAACCAGTCCTCGGTTTCGCCCTGCTCCAGCACGTATTGCAGCGAGCCCACGCCCATTATCAGCAGCCCAATGCCAGCCCAGTCAATCCGCCGCAAAGGCGTCGGGATGGCGTTGCGGATGCGCTCGGGGTCGCGGATGAACAGGAAAGTGAAGATGCTGGCCAGGATGCCCACCGGCACGTTCACGTAGAAAATCCAGGGCCAGCCGAGGCTGCTGTCCACGATGTAGCCGCCGAGCGTGGGCCCAATGGTAGGCCCGATGATGACGCCCATGCCGAACAGGGCTTGGCCCAGGGCCAGCTGCCTGGGCGGAAACGTGTCGACCAGGATGGACTGCGACGTGGCCATGAGGGCCCCGCCGCCCACGCCCTGGATGAAGCGGAATGCCACCAGCTCCCAGATGTTGGTGCTCTGCCCGCAGGCTATCGAGGCCAGCGTGAAGAGAATTACCGAGGCCAGGAAATAGTTGCGCCGTCCGAACTGCTCAGCCAAAAAGCCGGTCATCGGAATCACAATCACGTTGGCAATGGCGTAGGCCGCCACCACCCAGCTCACTTCCTGCTGCGTGGCCGAGAGGTTGCCCATCATCTGGGTCAGGGCCACGTTCACGATGCTGGTGTCAATCAGCTCCAGCAAAACGCAGAGAACCACCGTCACGACGATGATCCATTTGGTAAATCCGGTTTCCATTCTTTGTTAAAGTAGGAGGGTGTGAAGTGGTTGGGTAAAAGTGAGTTATTAGCTGCGGATGAGTAGATTTTATAAGTGTAATTCACTCATCCGCAGCTAATAACTCACTCATTCACAACTCACTCATTCACTGGTTATTTAACCGCCACAATGGCGTTTACGCTCATGCCGGCGCGCAGCGGGTGCTGGGCATCCTCCTTGTCGAGCACAATTTTGACGGGCACGCGCTGGGTCACTTTCACGAAGTTGCCGCTGGCATTGTCGGGGGGCAGCAGGGCGAAGCGGGCCCCCGTGGCGGCCGACAGCGACTCGACGTGGCCCTCGAACGCCTCGTTGGGGTAGGCATCTACTTCTATTTTAGCCTTCTGGCCCACTTTCATGTTCTCAAGTTGGGTTTCCTTGTAGTTGGCAACAACCCAGGTTTTGCCGCTCGATACCAAGCCGAGGAGCTGCTGACCGGGGCCCACCACTTGGCCGGGCTGCACGTTTTTCTTGCTCACAATGCCGTTGGCGGGCGCCACGAGCGTGGTGTAGCTAAGCTGAAGCTTGGCGTTGTCGAGGTCCGACTGGCGCTGCTTCACCACGGCCTGAGCCACGGTGATTTGCTGCTGGGCCGATATCACTTGCTGGCGGGCCACGCTCACCTGGTCTTGGGCAGTGCTTTGCTGGGCGGCGGTCATTTTCAGGTTGGCCGCTACCGCGTCGTAGTCGCTCTGCGGGATGATGTCGTCTTTGCGAAGCTTCACGCTGCGTGCCAAGTCCTGCTGCAAGCGCGCCCGGCTGGCCGCGCTCACGCCGATGGTGGTTTGGGCAGTGCGCACGTTGGCTTGGGCCGTGCCCACCCCGGCGCGGGCGGCCACTACCTGGGCCTGGGCGGCCACGAGGGCCGCTTCCATGGCGTTCACGCGCTGCTGGTAGTCCGACTTGTCAATGGTTACGAGCGTGTCGCCCTTCTTAACCATTTGGTTGTCAACAATATATACCTTGATAACCGGGCCCCCTGCGCGAGGAATGACCGGGTATACGTCGCCTTCTACGGCCGCGTCGTCGGTGCTTTCGTGGGCCTGCGAGAACTGGTAGCGCGTCCAGCCAAAAAAGCCGCCGGCCAGCAGCACCACGGCCAGGATAACGAGCACGAGGGGGTTGCGGCGCTTGGGCGCTTCGAGGGGCTCGGCGCCGGCCTCGGGCGCCGCGTCGGGCGCAAAAGTGTCTTGGGGAGCAGTGGAAGTAGCCATTGGAGATAAACGTTAAACGGTGCGGAAAAGGCTGGTGTAGAAAATGTTTGGTAGGGCCCCGGGGCTCCGGGCTAGGCGTCGGGGGCCCGCACCAGGAGTGTGGGGCAGGGCGCAGTGCGCAGCACCACCTCGGCGGTGTTGCCCATCAGGAAGCGGGTGAGGCCCGTCTGGCCGTGGGCCCCGATAACAATTAAGTCGGCGTGGCGGCGGCCGGCTTCGGCCACTATGGCGGGGGCAGCCTCGCCCTGCACCGTATTTGTGCTCACGTGGGGGGCCCCGGCTTGCTCGGCGGCCAGGCGCAGGCCGGCCAGGCGGTCGGCCCCCGCGGGGGGCTCGGCGTCCTGCGGCTCGCGCACGTGCAGCAGGCGCAGCTCGGCCCCGGTGGCGGCGGCCAGGGCCGCCGCGTAGGCCACCAGCCCCGGCGTCGCGGCCGAAAAGTCAAGCGGGCAGAGGATGGAGGTGAGGGTCATCTTTTGACAGGAGATGTGAAAATTTGGAAATTAAAAATGTGAAAATGAGCGGAGAAGAAACACCGTTGTTGCGATGGGCCCCGGCAAAGCCCTTGGCTATTTTCACATTCTTCATTCGCCACATTTCCCACATTTAATGATTATTGCCAAATCTGTTCGCCGGTGGCGCGGCGCAGCTGGTACTGGCCCAGGGTGTAGTTGTACATGGCCTGGACGCGGGCCAGGCGCGACTGCGCCAGCTGGGTTTCGGCGTCGAGCACGTCGAGGTTCTGGCCCACGCCGTAGCGGTAGCGGCCCTGGGCCCGGGTGAGGGCGTCGGTGGCCTGCGCCACTTGCTGCAACGCATTGTCGTAGCGGGCCTGGCTGAACTCCATGTTGTTGGCCGCCTGGCGCACGTCGGCCCGGATTTGCTCCTGCGTGTCCTGGGTGCGGGCCATGGCGCTGCGGTAGTTGGCCACGGCCTCTACGCGCTGCTTGCGGTTTCTACCGCCATCGTAGATGGGCACCGATAACTGGGCTTGCGCCAAAGTATTAAACCGAATGTCGTTGATGGTGCCGGTGGGCAAAATGTAGCCATTTTTGCCGCCCACCTGCGCGCCCACGCCCAGGCTGGGCATATTACTACGGTCGATGAGCTTGGTCTGTAGCTCGGCGGTCATCTCAGCGTCTTTGCTGAGCTTCACCTCGGGGCGGTTTTCGGCGGCTTTGGCCAACTCGGCGGCCAGGTCCACGGCTTGCGGCTCGTAGGCGAGGCGGCCTTTCACCGGAATATCGGTTTGCTGGGGCTTGTGCAGCAGCCGCGCCAACTGCACCTGTTGGTTGAGGAGCTGGTTTTGCAGGTCGAGCTTGGTGTTCTGGGCCTGGGTGATGCGCACGTCGGTGGTCGTCACGTCAAACTTGGTGCTCACGCCGGCATCCACGCGCTTCTGCATTTCGTTGCGGTGCGTCACTAGTGAGGCAATCTGCTGGTCCTGCACCCGAATGCTTTCGCGCATAAACAGGATGTTATAATAGGCCTGCGCCGCGTTGAAAGCCAGGTCGCGCCGGGCTACTACCACGTTGTCCTGGGCCGTTTGTACCTGCGAGCGCGACAGGTCCGTGCTGGCACCGCGCTTGCCAAAGTCCAGCAGCTCGTACTGCGCCGTAATGTGCGCGTCGAAGTTGTTGCTGGGCGCAAACCTCAGTTCCTGGCCACCCCCGAAGGCGGCGTGTGATACCGGCGTGAGGTGCGTGTAGGCGGCCGTGCCCGTTATCTGCGGCAGGAAGCCGGCCTGCGACTGGGCCAGGCGGCTGCTGGCGGCGTTGGCCAACTCGGTCAGGTTTGTGAGGCTGGGGTTGGCGTCCAGCACGGCCTGCACAGTGCCGCCCAGCGTCAGCGAGTCGCTGGTCAGGCCAATGGCCTGGGACGAAGCGGGCAAGCCGGGCTGGTTTTGCGCCAGCACCGGGCTGGCCAGCAGCAAGGCGGCCCCCAGCAACAGCGGCGACTGGCCCAAACCCGCGGATTGAAATCGTGGAAACATAGAGCGAAAGCGGTAAAGTGTTGCATCCGCTTTAGCCAAGCCTGTGCCACGCCAAAACCGGGCCACCTGGCCAGGGCCCCGCAGGGCTAAAAAGTGCCTTTGAAGGTTGCATGAGCACCTTTTTAATTTAAATGGAGTGCATTTGAAACAACGGGGCCCCACAACATTGTTCCTGATATAACAGGAATCCCTCATTAAACGGTCCTGCTATATCAGGAATGACCACGACCGACGAAACCCTGCTGCTGCACCTCAACGAAACCATCGCCACCACCCGCGACAAGGAGACGCTGTTCAAAACGGTGACTACCAAGCTGCGGCTCATCTTCCCGTTCGACATCATCGGCATCAGCGTGTTCGACGCCGCTGTGCAAAACAAGCGGCTGTTTTGGCGCGACTACTTCTACGCCGAAGAATTGGCCCCCAGCCTGCCCGCGCCGCCGGCCCACTTCACG
This sequence comes from Hymenobacter nivis, assembly GCF_003149515.1. Lineage (NCBI taxonomy): Bacteria > Pseudomonadati > Bacteroidota > Cytophagia > Cytophagales > Hymenobacteraceae > Hymenobacter > Hymenobacter nivis. Next base: position 3,405,075 of record NZ_CP029145.1, on the reverse strand, counting down.
CCCATCGTGGGCTCGCCCTTCGAGTCGGTACTGGTAAGTGCGCACATGCACCGCATCGAGCTAGCAGACTACTTACTGGAATACCCTGACTTTGAACCGTTTCAGCGCATGCGGGCGCAGGGCATTCGCTACCTTACATCGGTGCCGCTGCGGCTCGGGGGGCGCCTCACGGGGGCCCTCACGCTGGCTGCCCGCCGCAAGCCTGCCCTGACGGCGGCCGACGAAAGCCTGCTGGAAAAAATTGGCTCGCTGATCGCCGTGGCCGTGGCCAACACGCTGGCGTTTGAAGACGTGGCCCGCCGCGAGCAGGAGCGCACCTTGCAGCTCAACATCAGCAACGCCTTGCTTAGCATTAAGCAGCGCGAGCCGCTGTTTCGGGCCGTGGCCGAGGAGCTGGGCCGCGTGGTGCCGTTCAAGTACTTCGGCATTCGGGTGCAGCGGGCGGGGCAGCACGATGCGTTCGAGGGCTTTGCCGAATTCCGGCGCCAAGCCGTGGACGCGCCGTTCGAAACGCTGGCGCCCGACCGCTACCGGGGCAAAGAATACCCCGACCCCATTTTACTGTACACGCAGCGCGACCAGCAGGCGCAGGGGCGCAACCTGTACGTGGGCGACGAGTTCAAGGACTTGGCCGTGCGCCACCCGGCCATGCGCCACGTATACGAGGCGTACGGCGTGCGAGCGCTGCTTTTCGTGCCGCTGTGGCAACGCCCCGACGGGGCCGCCGTGCTCACCCTGGCCAGCTCGGACCCCCACGCCTTCAGCGCCGACAATCTGGCCACCGTGGAGGGCCTGGGCCCCCAGGTGGCTCTGGCGCTCGACAACCTCTTTGCCTTCGAGCAAATTGAGGCCCTGAAGGCCCAGGTGGAGCAGGAGCGCACCTACCTCATCGACGAAATCAACACCACGGCCACGTTCGCCGAGCTGATTGGGCCCAGCGAGGCCCTGCACGCGGTGCAGGTGCGCATTGCCCAGGTGGCGCCCACCGACACCACCGTGCTGGTGAGCGGCGAAACCGGTACCGGCAAGGAGCTGGTGGCCCGGGCTCTGCACAACGCCTCGCCGCGCCGCAGCCGCGCCCTCATCAAGCTCAACTGTGCCGCGCTGCCGGCCCAGCTGATTGAAAGCGAGCTGTTTGGGCACGAGAAAGGCGCATTCACTGGGGCCTCGGAGCGGCGCATCGGCAAGTTTGAGCTGGCCGACGGCGGCACTATTTTCCTCGACGAAATCGGGGAGCTGCCGCTCGACTTGCAGGCCAAGCTGCTTCGCGTGCTGCAAGAAAAGGAGTTTGAGCGCCTGGGCGGTAGCCGCGTGCTCACCACCGATGCCCGCGTGGTAGCCGCCACCAACCGCGTGCTGGCCGATGAGGTGGCCGCCGGCCGCTTCCGCGCCGACCTGTACTACCGCCTCAACGTGTTTCCCATCACGCTGCCGCCCCTGCGCACCCGCCCCGAAGACGTAGGGCCCCTGCTCCGCCATTCGGTGCAGCGCCTGAGCCAGCGCCTGGCTAAGCCCCTGCGCCCCATCCGCCCCGCCGACCTGGCCGCCCTGCAAGCCTACGCTTGGCCCGGCAACGTGCGCGAGCTGGAGCACCTGGTCGAGCACGCCCTCATCGTCAGCCAGGGGCCCTACCTGGAGTTTGCCGGCCTACCCCCCGCCGCAGCCCCGCAGGGGCCCCTCGCGGACCAGGAAGCCCCGGCCAGCCGCCCGCTGAAAACGCTGCGCGAACAGGAGCGCGACCACATCCTCACGGCCTTGGGCCACACTAGCGGCCGCGTGAGCGGGCCCCAGGGCGCGGCTCTGCTGCTCGACATCAATCCCAAAACGTTGGAAGCCCGCATGAAAAAGCTGGGTATCCGCCGCACCGTGGCGGCCGGGTAGGGGTCCCGGTGGAGCGACGGGGTGAGGTTGCCGGAGGGTAACCCGTCAGAACTTAACAACTCTGGGGGGGCGGGTTAGGAAAACTTAACATGAACTATTTACCACCGGGTACTTAACCCAATAAACCCCAAGGTAAAGACCAGTAAAAGAAAGCCCAAAACAGGCCCCAACGAATCCGTTCTTATCTGTTAAATCCACGTAATCTGCGGTTCAGACAAGCAGGTGCGGCACGAATTCCGATAGGTTCGTGATGAGCCCCGCGTCGCGCCGGAAGCCGATAGCGCAGGCCTCGCCCGCCCAGAACACGCCGGCCTGATAGCGGCGGCCCTGGGCGTCGGTGGGTAGCTCGGCCCAACGCTGGTAGAGGGTGGGCTGGTCGCCAAACTCGCCGGGCACTTCGGCGGCGGGGCGTCCGTCGGGGCCCACTTCGGTCACGTTTTGGCCCTCGCGGCCCAGCAGCGGCTTGCGCACGTGGTGGCCGGGCAGGGGCCCCAGGCTGGCTTCGAGCAGCAGCGGGTGGTGCGGAAACACCTCCCAGAGGCGGGCCAGCAGGGCCTTGCTCTGGAACAGCAGGGCGTAGGCGGGGTTGGCAATAACCACGTCGCGGGCGAGCAGCAGGTGGGTGAGGTCGGCGGTGAGGGCCGGCTCCTCGTCGGCCAGGATTTCCCAGGGCACGAGCTTGAACAGGAAGTCGAACCGCTGCCACTGCCCGGGCACGGTTTCGGCCCACACGCCGCGGTCGGCGCCGTCCACCGACACCCGCATATCGTCAACCGAGCACACGTAGGTGTCGGCAAAGCCGGCGGTGCGGGCGGCCTCGGCCAGTACGCCGCAGTTGGCCTCGTCCTCGGCACTGCCGGGCAGGTGCACGAGCAGCAGGGTGGCCTGGCGGTCATTGTTGAGGGCGCGCCAGTGGCGGAACTGGTCTTCGAGGCCCTCGAAGAGGCCGTTGGCCTGGCGGTCGTCGCCCGATTGGCCGGCGGCTACCAGGCTGGCCCACTGCACCACGGCGGCCTCGGGCAGGCCGGTAGCAGTGTCGGCGTTAAACTCCAGCAGCTTGGGGCCCTCGGCGGTGAGGGCCAGGTCGAAGCGGCCGTAGAGGTGCCAGTGGCGCTCATCGTTCCAGGAGTGGCGCACGGCCTCCCAGAGGTTGGGCGCAATGGCCAGCTGCTGCAAAAAAGCGTCGGGGATGGGGTCGGGAATGGCCGCCACCAGCATGTCGTACAGCGTGTCGGCGGCCTGAAGCAGCATTTCGGCATCGGCCTCGGCGAGCTGCACGGCTTCGCGGGCTACATAGTGCTGGCAGGCGTCTTCCAGGGCCCAACCCCAGCCCAGGGCGCGCACGGCGGGCGATACGTCGCCGGTAAGGGGCAGTAGGTTAATCATTTTTATTTGAGCGTGTTGGTTGGGCGTATTACGGGATAAAAGGCCGTCATGCAGAGTGCAGCGAAGCAGCTCTCCCGCGGATTAATTCAATTGATTACTGCTGCGAGAGAGCTGCTTCGCTGCGCTCTGCATGACGTTCATTCAACTATACTCATCGCGAAGTTAAAAGAGAAAAAAGGGGTAAGATTACATCGTGGAATTGACCTTGACTGATTTGGAGCGGGTCTTGTTGCGGCAAGCGCAAAGCGCCTGCCGGGGCAAGGCGGGGTAGGTGCCGGTGCCGCTCATGCTCGACCAGGGACATGCCGCCGCGACGATTAGCCAGGCGTTGGGGCTGTGTCTTGTCCTGAAATAAGTTGACAGTTTTTGGCTTAAAAAACTGTCTTATGGAAGAGCACATTCGCGCCTTGCTCCAGCGCTTTCAGTACAGCGCGCAATTCAAAGAAACGGCGGTGTTCCGCATTGTCTTTGGGGGCGAAGAGCCCAGCCAGGTAATGGCCGACCTGGATATCCACAACAGCTATACGTTGCGCAACTGGGTAAGCCTCTACCAGCGCAAGGTGCAGACGGGCTTGTTCGCTAGTCCGGCGATGACGCGAACGCAAAAACGGGACGTGCACGCCTTGCAGCAACGCAACGGCGAGTTGGAAGAAGCACTCCAGCAGGCCAATCTGTTGATTTTAGCCCTCCACACGATGGTGGAGGTGGCCGAGCAAGAATTGAAACTACCCATCCGAAAAAAGTTTGGCGCCAAACGGTCCGGAAACTCCAGGAAAACGAAATCGTGCGGGTGAGCGTCGCTCACCTGCGCCCCCATATGAGTTGCGGGTATCTAACGCCGGCTGCCGCCCACATTAGCACCGAGCCGCTGCAAAAGCACTGGAAACCTAAAGTATACAAGGCTGCTCAGACCCCAACATCAACCGACATAGCCTAACTTGACAACCTGCTATCAGGACTAAAACCAACTCTTTTCTTCTCACTCGAAAACTGACAACTTTTTTTCAGGATTGGACAACCTGTACAGCTGTAGTCGGACGAGACAACTTCGTGACGGGTATAGTTGTGCAGTAGAGATACTTCGGCTGCGCTCAGCATGGCCGTGCTCGATAGTGGCTTACGGCGTGTGGGCGCGGTCGTACAGGGCCTGGGCCTGCTTGTGCAGGCGCTGCGCCAGTTGGCCCGAGTTTTGGCGGGCTTCGGCCGGCGGCACACACTGCTGGAGCGTCGCGGCAAGGCGGTCCACGGCCTGGGTTTCGGCCGCCGTAGCGGGATAGAACAGGCGGTACACCCGCTCGGTGAAGCCGTATTCCTGCTCCACCATGTTGTGCTCGGTAAAAAGGAGCACCACGGCCTGGCGCGCCGCCAGCTGCGCGCGCAGGTCCAGGTCGCCGGCTTGCTCGCCGGTGGCATGGTACAGGCTGTCGGGGGCGTGCACCGACTTGTTGTAGAACCACACCCGCGTGTCGGGCGCCAGCTGGTGCTGGATGAACGGCGCGAATACCATCAGGCCCCACACGAAGCTGTCGCTAACGAACAGCACCGAGGGCAGCCGCTGGCCAGGCCGGGGCGGGGCGAAGGCCAGCCGGGGGTAGGCCAGCGGGGTGGTTTCGCGCTCAAACAGCAAATTCATGGTCGCGCCCAGGTCGTTGTCCGTCGAGCGCAGCGAATCGCTGCGGTACACCAGGTGCGGGGGCCCCACGGCGCGCACTGCCGGCAGCCGTGTGCCCGTCAGGGCCCCAATGCGCCGCATCAGCGTATCGGCGGCCCGGGTGGCCCCGTAGCCGCTCCAGTGGATGCCGCTGCGAGGGTAGAGCGGGTAGGGCGCGGTGCCCTTCCACTTCGCAAAAAGCGGCACAAAATCCAGCAGGTTAACGCCTTGGGCGCGCAATTGCTGTGTAAACAGGTCGTAGTTGGTAACCGTGCCGAGGGGCGGGCGCCAGGATGGGGGCAGGTTTTCGGGCTCGAAGCGGGCCTTGTTGGGGGCAATGGCGAACAGCAGTTGCACGCCGCGCTGCGCCAGGGCCTGCTGCACGGCCCACAGCCGCCGCACGCGGAATTGCACTTCGGCCGCGGGCAGCAAATTCTTGCCGGCGTAGGCCTCGATGTAGGTGTGCTGGAACAGCACGTCGTGGGCCCCGATGACGACATCAGCGGAGCGTGATACCCGAAACACGGAAAAGGCGAGCTGATTGCGCAGCCGAATCAGCCACGACCGGAACCCGATCCGGTCTTCGAGGTAGTGCTCCAGGGCGGGCTGAAACGTGTTGGCGCGTAGGCCCGCCCAAGTCAGGGCCGGGTGCGGGGCGATGGTGAAGGCCCCGTCCAGCACCTTTTCGTGCCGGAAGTGAAACCGGGCCTGGAGCGCGGGCCCCACCAGCAGCGCCAGGAGCGAAACGAGCAAAAGACGTTTGAATAGCAGCTGCACCACGCGGGAAAAAAGCAACCGGCCCAGCCCACCCGAAGGCGCTAAAACCGAAAGTAAATGAACGGATTGAACGAGCTGCCCACTACGTAGCTCAGGCTGAGCACCAGCAAAACGGCCGTGCCGAAGGTGAGCCCCAGGGCCCCGCGCACCGTGAAGTGCCCCCGGGCCAGGAGCCCTAGCTCCCAGCGTTCCACCCGCGGGAAGGCGGCGGCAAACGCCACCAGGGCCGCCAGGCCCAGCGTGTACCAAAACTCGCGGCTAAACGGTGGTGCCGCCGCCGCTCCGCCCGCGCCAAACATGGCCCGTATATAATGCAGGGCCCCGGCCAGCGACTCGGCTCGGAAAAGCACCCAGCCGACGACAGTAATGAGGAAGGTGGGCACGATGCTTAGGGCCCCCAGGCGCTCGTACAGGCGCAGCAGAAACAGCCGGTCCAGGATGAGGAAAAAGCCGTGGTAGGCCCCCCAGGCAATGAAGTTCCAGGCCGCGCCGTGCCAGAAGCCCGACAGGATGAAGACGGTCCACAGGTTGACGTAGAGCCGGCTGGGCGCCACGCGGTTGCCGCCCAGCGGGATGTAGAGGTAGTCGCGCATCCAGCGGCCGAGCGTGATGTGCCAGCGCTGCCAGAACTCGGTGATGGAGCGCGCCACGTAGGGGTTGTTGAAGTTTTCGGGGAACTGGAAGCCCATCATTCGCCCCAGCCCGATGGCCATGTCGGAGTAGCCCGAGAAGTCGAAATAGATTTGAAACGTGTAGGCCAGGGCCCCCAGCCAGGCCAGGCCCGGGGCCAGCCCGGCCGGCGCCGCCTTGAAAATTATATCGGCCTGCTCACCGAGCACGTTGGCCACCAGCACCTTCTTGGCCAGGCCTACCACGAAGCGAAACGCGCCGGCCAGCTTCTGGTCCACGGTGTCGAAGGCGCTGCGGTCGGCAAGCTGGCCGGCAATTTCGTGGAAGCGCACGATGGGCCCGGCAATCATCTTCGGAAACAGCATGATGTAGAGCAGGAAATCCCAGAAGGATTGCAGCGGCTTGTTCACGCCCCGGTACACGTCGATGGTGTAGGTGAGCTTCTCAAAGGTGAAAAACGAGATGCCGATGGGCAGCGCCACCTGCGCCCAGGTGAGGGGGCCCCCGCCGAAGTAGCCACGCACGGCGCTGGCGTTTTCCAGAAAAAAGTTGGCATATTTGAAGTAAAACAGCATTCCCACGTTCAGCACTACGCTGATGATGAGGAAAATGCGCTGCTTCCACCGCGCATCGGTGGCCGCCATGTAGCGGATGAGCCCGAAGTTGACGACTACCGAAGCCAGAAATAAGCCCAGGAAGTTGAGCCCGCCCCACGCATAAAAGCACAGGCTACCCAGCAGCGCCACGGCGTTCTTGAAACGCGCCGGCACCGCGTAATAGAGCAGCAAAAAGCCGGGCAGAAAGTAAAAAAGAAAGAGCGTGCTGCTGAAAACCATAGCGGGCGAAAGGGCCACAAGGGCGGTTTCAAAGCTACGCCGGCCCGGGCGCGCTGGGCCGCCACCAGCCACGCCCGCCCCACGAAGTTTCAGCTAGCTACAGCCTTCAACAACCGACTGGGGCTCCACTGAAAACGTCGGAGAGCCGCGCCTTAATTTGAAAGCTGCCCAACAAAGGCATGGTTTCACATTCTAAAACAAGCTGCCCTGCACCGCCTGCGGAATGATGGCCGGCGGGGCTACCACAATGCCGGTCAGCTCCTTTATTCGGGCCAGGAAGTGCTGCGTCCAGATGGGGGCGTGGCGCACGTCGCGCTGGTGGATGAAGAAGTAGGCCGTGTGCAGGCCCTGGGCGTACCAGGTGGCCAGGCGCTCGGCCCAGGCGTCGGCACGCTGGTAGTCGGTGCTGTGCAGGCCGTGGCCGTTAAAGCGCACGAAGGCCGTGGGCGTGGTCAGGCGCATGGGCAGCACGTCGCGCCGCCCGGCCACGTCGGTGATAACCAGCGTTTTGTTCAGGGCCTCCAGCGTGGCAAACACGGCGTCGGCCAGGCCGCGGTCGGCAAACCAGCGGGGGTGGCGCAGCTCCACGGCCAGCGGCACGGCGGCGGGCCAGTCGAGCAGGAAGCGCTCCAGCCGCGGCAGGTGCTCGGGGCCCAGATGCGGCGGCAGCTGCAAAAAGGCCCAGCCCAGCGCGGGCCCCAGCTCCTCGATGGCCCGAGCGAAGGGCACCACCAGGTCGTCGGTTTGGAACAGTTCGCGCTCGTGGCTGATGCTGCGCGGCAGCTTGGGGCAAAACTGGAAGCCGGGGCCCACCGCCGCCCGCCAGCGCCGCACGGTGGGCGCGTCGGGGATGCGGTAGTGGGTGGTGTTCAGCTCCAGGCTGTTGAACTGCCGGGCATAGTAGTGCAGGTACTCGGGCTCCTTGATGCCGAGCGGGAAGTACGAGCCCAGCCAGTCCTTGTTCGTCCAGATGGGGCAGCCCACGTACAGGGCCGGGGGCAGGGGTTGCGCCGGGCGGGCGCGGGCCAGCAGCGGGGCCGTGTCGGGGTGGTCGGGGGGCAGGCCAAAGTTGACGTAGCGCAGGTCGGGCAGGCGGCCAAAATCCATGGGGCAAAGGTAGGGCCGGGGGCCGCCCGGGGCCCCCGCCGGCGCCCTAAAGCGGCACTTCAGGCATTACAAAAAAAAACTGACGTGTGCAACCGGGCAAATGGCTAAGTGCGGCTGACGAGGCCAAAATTTTGCACCCGCCGCATAATCTTATTTCGTGATATAGGCCCTCAGGGGTCCGGATTTTTGAAAAGCAGGTTCCCCGGCATCTTAGGCAGCTTTTGCTTTTTAGCAAAAAGATGAATTTTGTGCAAGTTTTCTATAAAAAGGACAATTTTTAAGCTAGTTGGCTTGGCAGCGGGGTCCTAATTCTTAGCACGCCCTGGGCGGGGCGGGTAATTTTGACCCATTCACCACCCGATGCTATCGATGCAATTATTTCGTAGTCCTGCTTCTGCTTTCGTTTTACTCCTATCGTTACTTTTGAGCTTGCCCAGCTCGGCTCGCACCAAGCGGTCGGCCCGGGTGCGGCGCTTTGCCCACACCCACATGTGCAAGCACGTGCTGGAGCCCCACGCGGTTAGTGCCAACATGGTGCTGCGCGGCCGGGCCTCCTGGTACGGCAAATACTTCCAGGGTATGAAAACGGGCAGTGGCGAGCGCTACAACCGCTTCGCCTACACCTGCGCCCACAAAACCCTGCCCTTCAACACCCGCCTGCGGGTAACCAGCGTGCTTACCGGCCACTCGGTGGTGGTGCGCGTGAACGACCGGGGCCCCTTCCGCCACCGCCGCATTATCGACCTGAGCGAAAAAGCCAGCAAAGAGCTGAACCTGCAAGAGCTGGGCGCCACCACCATCGTGGCCGAAGTAGTAGCTCCCGAAACCCCCCTGGGCCCCACCACGGCCCCCGACAACCTGCTGGCCCTGTGCCTGGGCGACCCGCACCCCCACGCCCCATTCACGACCTACACCGTGGACCCCGCCGCTGCTGCCGAAGCGGCCCCGGTGGTAGCCGCCGCGCCGGTAGCCGCGCCGGCTACGTTTGAAGTGCAAGTGGGCGAGTTTGCCACGGTGGCTGATGCGCAATCAGTGCTGGCTAAAATTCAGTCCCTCGACCCCAACGTGCACGTGGAACTGGCCAACGACTTGCTCGACGGCCGCCAGCGCAGCCGCGTGCTCGTGGGCACGTTTGGCGAGCGGCCCCAGGCCGAGGCCGTACGCCGCTGGCTGCTCGTCTGGGGCATTGGCGGGCAAGTGCGCGAAGTGGCGCTGCGCTAACCGCTGTGCAAACCACTCCTTATATAACAGTACCCATCACGCAGTGATAAACGGAGCGGCAACCGAACGAAAAGTCGGTTGCCGCTATTTTTTGCGCGGCTATGCGCACCTTGCGGCCGCGTGGGGCCCCGGCCCGCGGCTACCTTCGTTCCTCTTCTTCACCCCAGCAGTTCTTTCATGGAATTCACGTTTAAACCCTACACGCCCGCGGCCAAGTACAAGCAGGCGGCGGCGTACTTCTCGATGGAATTTGCGCTCGACCAGGCGCTGAAAATCTACTCCGGCGGCCTGGGCTTTCTGGCTGGCTCGCACATGCGCTCAGCCTACGAGCTGAAGCAGAACCTGGTGGGCATCGGCATTTTGTGGAGCTACGGCTACTACGACCAGGACCGCAGCCCCGACCAGACCATGCGCGTGGACTACACGCAGAAAAGCTATTCGTACTTGCAGGACACTGGGCTGCTGTTCCCCATCACCATCCACGGGGCCGACGTGCACGTGCGGGCCTTGTACCTGGCCCCGGAGGTATTCGGCACGGCCCCGATGTTCTTCCTGACCACCGATATCCCAGAGAACGACTACATCTCGCGCACCATCTCGCACCACCTCTATGACCCGGACGCGGCGGCGCGCGTGGCCCAGGCCATTTTGCTGGGCGTGGGCGGCGGCAAGCTGCTCGACGTGCTGAACCGCCAAACCGACGTGTACCACCTCAACGAGGGCCACGGTCTGCCGCTGGCGTTCTATCTCTACGAGAAGCACGGCCGCAAGCTGGCCGAGGTGCAGAAGCGCCTCGTTTTCACGACGCACACGCCCGAGCTGGCCGGCAACGAGGAGCGCCCCATGAAGCTGCTCACCGACATGACCTTCTTCGGGCCCGTGCCGGAAGAGGAAATCCGCCGGGTGGCCTGCCTCGACGGCACCACGCTCAACTACACCCTCACGGCCCTGCGCTTCGCGCGCCGCGCCAACGCCGTGAGCAAGGTGCACGGCGAGGTGGCCAACGAAATGTGGGGCCACTACGCGGGCATCTGCCCCATCATCCCCATCACTAACAGCCAGAACGGCACCTACTGGCGTGACCCGCAGCTGGCCGCCGCGGCCAAAGGCAAGGGCGATGGGGCCCTGCTGGCCCGCAAGCGCGAGCTAAAGCAGGCGCTCTTCAAAGTGGTGGCTGACCAGACCGGCAATATCTTCGACCCCGACGTGCTGACCATTGTGTGGGCCCGGCGCTTCGCATCCTACAAGCGCGCCGACCTGATTTTGCACCACTTCGAGCGCTTCGTAGCCCTAGCCACCAACGCCAAGCACCCCATCCAGGTTATTTGGGCCGGCAAGCCGTACCCGCTTGACCACGGCGCTATCGGCGTGTTCAACAGCCTGATAACGCGCACCAAAAACCTGCCCAACTGCGCCGTGCTCACCGGCTACGAGCTGGAGCTGTCAGCCGAGCTGAAGAAGGGCTCTGACATCTGGCTGAACACGCCCCGCTACCCGCGCGAGGCCAGCGGCACCAGCGGCATGACCGCCGCCATGAACGCCTCGGTGAACCTGAGCATCGCCGACGGCTGGATTCCGGAGTTCATCCGCGACGGCGAGAACGGCTTCGTGATTCCCCATTCGCCCGTGGACCAGGCCGACGACGTGAAGGATGCCGCCGAAGCTACCGCCCTGCTCGACGTGCTCGAAAACTACGTGCTGCCACTCTACTACGACCAGCCCAAAAACTTCCTGAAAGTGGTAAAAACCGCCATGAAGGACGTCGAGCCCATATTCGAGAGCACCCGCATGGCCAAGGAATACTACGAAAAGCTGTATAAGATCTGAACCGCGGATTTATCGGATTAAACTTATTGGTCACAACCGCAACTGAAAACTATGCGCTGAAAGCGCATAGTTTTCAGTTGCTACCCACGGCCGTAGGTTTGCGGCATGAGCCATGAGCAACGCCGGGGTGGGCATACCGTTTCGTGGCTGCCAGCGCACGTGGTCTGGGTCACGAAGTGCCGCTACCATGTGCTGACGGGGGACGTACAGCGCCGTCGCCGCGACCTCATCAAGCAAATCTGCGACGCAGAGGACGTGCGAATGCTGAAAGGGATGGTGAGCAAAGACCATGTGCATATGCACATTGAATACGCGCCTTCCCAATCCATCAGCGCCTTACTCAAGCGCTTAAAAGGGCGCACTTCGCGGCGGTTGCAGGAAGAATACCCGTTGCTGCGCAAAGAGGATTGGGAGCGGCATTTCCGGGCCGTTGGGTACGGGGTGTGGAGTACGGGCAACATCACTGATGAACTGGTGCAACAATACCTGGAACACCACCGAGAAGCCTCCAACAAAGACAACGACAATATTATCCTAAGCTAGGAATTTCATTCCGGTTGCGTTTAACCTATGGACTTCCAGTCCATAGTGGTTTAGTCGACTTGCTATTTGCAAAAAGAAGAAGACTCATAACATCATCAGTCAAAGTTTAACATTCACTGTAATGCAAAATTTGATACCGTACAGTGGTTAAAAGCTGCCTGATTGAAGAAATAAGGCGCACGAAGGTGAACAAGAATAGAAGTGGCCCGCCTACCGCGCGACGTGGAAGTGGAAATCTCCTGCATCGCCGTCGGCCCCTAGGGGCCCTACAGCGGTTTCCAAGCCGGTGTATATGGCTGGGGTGCGCGCCTGTCTGTGCTTGGTTTCACTTGAGGGGCCCCCTGGGGCAAGACCCCTACGGTGCCAGCACAGCTTGGTGGTACAGGCGCACGTCGCAATTGGGCACACTGACCTAGAAACCGTCCTAAGTAGTCATTCCGAGCGCAGCGAGGAATCTGGGTTGGGCTACTTAATGCACCATCCAGATTCCTCGCTGCGCTCGGAATGACAACTTTCCGTTCGCCGCATCACCTTATCCAACCTCCACCCTCATGAAAGAACTCGGCCTCTTTTTGCTGCTCGTTGGCCTGATTTCGCTGGTGTTGCCACTGATTAACCCCAACGTGCAGTACGTTTTTTTGCAGTGGATTAATAACTGGGGCCCCAACGCGGCGTGGGCCATCCGGGGCGGTATTGCGCTGCTGGGGCTCGTGCTGTGGCGCGTGGGCGGCCGGCGCGGCTAGCCGCGCCGGTGGCAACCCGGTGGTAGCCAAGTCCACGATTTGCCGGACTACTGCCGGCGCGAGAAAAATCTCATGGCCTTGCCCCGGCAGCTCCACCAGCTGGGCCGCCACGCGGTGCCTTTGGAGTGCGGCCACGTACTGCCGGCTGTAGGCGGGCAATGCCAACGGGTCGGCCAGCCCCGTAACTACCCGCACGGGCAAGCCCGGCCGTACCTGGGCTGCCATGTTCAGCGGTGAGAGCAGGGGTACCGGCAGCCACCACAGCGGGTTGAGTTGCTGCCAAGCCATGTGCCGGCGGAAAGCGGGCACGTCGCACGGGCAAGCCGCCAGTAGGGCCCCATCGGCCAGCAGGGGGTAGCGGCTCAGCACCGCACCCACCAGCACGGCGCCGCCCGAATGCCCGGCCAGGATGACGCGGCGGGCCCCGTAACGCCTGCGGAGCGCCTGCACGGTGGCGGCCACAGCAGCTACGGCCGCGGTCGTGTAATTATCGCCGACGGTCAGGCCGCGTATGCCGGGCGAGCGGTGGCCGGCAGGGTCGGCGTAGCCCGGCCGTAGTAGGCCCACTGCCACCACGTCGGGCGCGGCCCGGGCTACCTGCTGGGCCAGTTGGTATTGGTAGCTCGGCCGGTGAAACGGCGCATCGCCGTGCAGGATGACGACCAGCACGGGCGTGGCCGTGCGGTGGACGCTGCCGTAGGCTTGGCCATAGAGCAGCGCCGGCGGGGGCGCTGGCCACCAGGCCCGGACCCAGGGCCACGCCAGGCCGCCCGCCACGAACAAAAATACCAGCCCCGTCCGCCGCCAGTTTTTAGTTTTCATACCCACAAAGAAGCGAACCCGCCGTTACTCCCGGCTGGTGGCCAGCACCTTTGCGGCCGGCGCGGCCAGCAGGGGGGCCCGGCCTTACCTTTGCGGCGCGTTCCGGCTTTGGCGGAACGCGCTTTTTTTAGTGAGTAAGTGCTCGTTCGGAATTAAAAGAATTATTAGGCCGTCATGCTGAGCGCAGTCGAAGCATCTCTACCGCTTCGTTAAACGATTAATTTAGTGTGCGGTAGAGATGCTTCGATTGCGCTCAGCATGACCGTATGATTATCTGTTTAAATAAGAACGAGCACTCAAGCAGGCAGGCAAAATCAAATTGATATTGCGCTCTTCGCAACTCATTGTCTATCACAAGAAAGACGAATAGCTAGCAGCTAAAGGCTAACAGCTCATTACTTATGACCGAGAGAAACGTTCGGGTGCGCTTTGCGCCTTCGCCCACGGGGCCCCTGCACATCGGCGGCGTGCGCACCGCTTTGTACAACTACCTGCTGGCCCGCAAGCTGGGCGGCACCATGATCCTGCGCATCGAGGATACCGACCAGAACCGCTTCGTGCCCGGCGCCGAGCAGTACATTCTGGAGGCGTTGGCCTGGTGCGGCATCGTGATTGACGAGGGCGTGGGCGTGGGCGGCCCCCACGCGCCCTATAAGCAGAGCGAGCGCAAGCCCATGTACCGCCAATACGCCGACCAGCTCATCGCCGACGGCTTTGCCTACTACGCCTTCGACACGCCCGAGGAGCTGGACGCCATGCGCGCCCGCCTGCAGGCCGCCAAAGTGCCCAACCCGCAGTACAACAGCATCACCCGGGCCCAAATGCGCAACTCGCTGACCCTGCCCGAGGACGAAACCCAGGCCCTGCTCGACGCCGGCACGGCCTACGTCATTCGCCTGAAAGTGCCCCGCAAGGAGGAAATTCGCTTCCAGGACATGATTCGCGGGTGGGTGGTGGTGCACTCCAGCGCCGTGGACGATAAGGTGCTGATGAAGTCGGACGGCATGCCGACCTACCATTTGGCCAACATCGTGGACGACCACCTGATGGACATTTCGCACGTCATCCGGGGCGAGGAGTGGCTGCCCTCGGCGCCGCTGCACGTGCTGCTGTACCGCTACCTGGGCTGGGAAGCCACCATGCCGCAGTTTGCCCACTTGCCGCTGCTGCTCAAGCCCGACGGCACGGGCAAACTCAGCAAGCGCGACGGCGACCGCCTGGGCTTCCCGGTGTTTCCGCTGGAGTGGCACGGCGTGGACGCCGAAACCGGCGAGCCCACCGTCAGCCGCGGCTACCGTGAGGACGGCTACCTGCCCGAGGCGCTGGTGAACTTTCTGGCCTTCCTGGGCTGGAACCCGGGCACGGCGCAGGAGATTTTTTCGATGGATGAGCTCATCGAAGCCTTCGCCATTGACCGCGTGAGCAAGTCGCCGGCCAAGTTCGACGTGGCCAAAGCCAAGTGGTACAACGAGCACTACCTGCGCGCCAAACCTAACGCCGAGCTGGCCCCCTACCTGCTGGAGGCCCTGGCCGCCCACGGCCTGAAGTGCACCCCCGAAAAAGCCGAGCAGATTGTGGGCGTGATGAAGGAGCGCGTGAGCTTCCCGCAGGATTTCTGGCAGGAGGCCAAATACTTTTTCGACGCCCCCACGGAGTACGACCCCACCGTAGTGGCCAAGAAGTGGACACCCCAGGTGGCCGACGCCCTCGCTGCCTACGCCGACGCCTTGGCGGGGGGCCCCACCGCCTCGGCCGAGGGCCTCAAAAACCTGTTCAACCAGACTGTGGAGGCCCAGGGCCTCAAACCCGGCCAGGTGCTGCAAGCCCTGCGCGTGGCCGTAACCGGCGCCGCCGCCGGCCCCGACCTGTTCGAAACCCTCGTCATTCTCGGCACCGACGAGGCGGCCGGCCGCCTGCGCACCGCCGTGGAGCGCCTGGGGGCCCCGGCCGCGTAGCCAGTAGACTTGTTTCTTAATTAGAAAAGAGGTAGAACGTCATTCAGCGCATCAAGCAGAGACGAAGCATGACGTTCTTCTTTGTGAGGTTTCTAATTCGGGAACAACTTTAGTAGATAACCCTTGCCCAAGGCCGCGCCGTATGCACTACGGCGCGGTCTTTTTGCAGTGAGCAGTTAACAATGAACCGTTAACAGTTGGCGTCGCTAGGCCCCCGCATCACCCATTGTTAACCACTCACTGTTAACTACTCACTGTTAATTGTTAATTGACAAACGTTATGGCTAAGAAACCCGTCAAGCCCAAAAAAGCGGCCCCCGATCCTGATAAAAAAGCCCGCGTGCACAAAGAGCTGGAGGGCTTTGAAATCGGGGTGAACCCGCTGGGCGAAATCACCTCCAACTACAGCATCGAGCAAATCAACCAGTTCCTGGGCCGCCACGTGCGCGATAAAAAGTTGGTGGACCGCGCCGGCCAGTTCGGCGAAAAAACCGAGGACGACGAGGACCTGGCCCCCGAGCCCGAAGAAACCGACGAGGACTTCATGAAGCGCACCAGCCGCGAGGCCAAGCGCAAGAAACCCGAGGGCGACGACGCTTCCGAAGCTGCTGAAACCCGCGGCGAACTGCCCGCCACCGACGAATAGGGCCCTGGGCGTGGGGTATAGTAGTAAGCTGGCTGTAAAGACCGTTATGCTGAGCGCAGCCGAAGCATCTCTACCGTGCAAGTAATTCTATTTACTGCTGCGGGAGAGATGCTTCGGCTGCGCTCAGCATGACGGCATTTTAACGATGCTGCATCCGTAATCGCCCTACTGCACGGGGCGGGTTTCGACGAGCTGGCCGTTTTTGTAGATTTCGGTGGCGGTGAGGCGGCCGCCCTGGTACACGTCGGTGGCGGTGTGGCTGCCGTCGGTGTAGGTTTCGACGGCCCGCACCTGGCCGGTTTCGGTGTAGCGCGTCCAGGGCCCAAACCAGTAGAAGCGGGCGCCCTTGGCGCCGGTCAGCCACTGGGCTTTGCCGCGGCGCTCCACCTGGCCGCCCGGGTACCAGTACGTGACCTCGCAGAAACCCTGGCGGCCGTAGCGCTCGGTTTGGGCCAGGGCCCCGGTGGGCCCGTAGTAGCGGAACGTGCCCACGGGCCGGCCGTGGCGGTAGCGCCCGGCCGTGAAGGGCTGGGTGCGGGCGGCCTCGTCGTAGTAGGTGCGCCAGCGGCCCTGGCTGTAGCCGTGGCGGTCGGTGCGGTTGGCGGCGGGGCGGTTGCTGGCGCAGGCCCCGCACAATAATAAACTCAGCAAGAGCAGGCTACGGCAGCGCATGGGCAGGAAAGTTGGCGGAAAGGTAACGGCGGCAAAGTACAACTAATATATTAGTTGAAACGGTTCGGACGTAGAAATTATTGCGCCACCGGGGCCCTGGCGCCGGGCGGCGCGGGCGGCTAACTTTGCCACCGGCCGCGCACCAGCCGGCCCCCGCCGCCATGTTTTCGCACGACGTAGACTATCGCATCCTGGGCACCGACATCCAGGTGCTGGAAATTGAGCTGGACCCCAACGAAACTGTGGTGGCCGAAGCCGGCGCCATGGTGTACATGGAGGAAGCCATTGCTTTTGAAACCAAGATGGGCGACGGCTCCGCGCCCGACCAGGGCGTACTGGGCAAGCTGTTTTCGGCCGGCACGCGGCTGCTCACCGGCGAGTCGCTGTTCCTCACGCACTTCACGCACCGCGGTAGCCACGGCAAAAGTAAGGTGGCGTTTGCAGGCCCGTACCCGGGCACCATCATCGCCCTCGATTTGGGTACCCTGTCCCAGGGCCTCATCGTGCAGAAGGATGGCTTTTTGGCCGCCGCCAAGGGCACCAAACTGAGCCTGCACTTCAACCAGAAATTCGGGTCGGGCCTGTTCGGCGGCGAAGGCTTCATCCTTCAAAAGCTCACCGGCGACGGCAAAGCCTTCGTGCACGCGGGCGGCACCATCATCGAAAAGCAGCTGAACAACGAGCTGCTGCGCATGGACACCGGCTGCGTGGTGGCCTTCGAGCCCAGCTTGGACTTCAGCGTGGCCCGCGCCGGGGGGCTGAAATCGATGATTTTTGGGGGCGAAGGGCTGCTGCTGGCTACGCTGCGCGGCACCGGCCGTGTATGGCTGCAATCCATGCCCATCAAAAAGCTCATCCGGGCGCTGTCTCCCGGCGGCGGCAACGCCCAGAAGGAGAGCGGCGGTGTGCTGGGCGGCTTGGTGGGTGGTTTGCTCGACGAGTAGCGCGGGGGCCGGGCACCACGGGGCCAGCTAGCGGGGTTGCTCAAGCACCGGCGGCCGGCCGGCCAGGTCGTTGCTGCTCATCGATTGCGCAACGAGTACGCCTACCGCGCCCAGTACCACGGCTACCGTAATGGCCAAAACCCACAGAAAAGGGCGGTTTTCGAGGCCATCGGCGGGGCGGTTGCGCTGAGCAGCCTGGCGCCAGCGGCGCGAATCGCGGGGGGGACGGGGAGCGGAGAGGGTGGGCAAGGGAAGATAGGATGAGAAGTAAAATAACCGAACTAGGTATCGGTCGTCAAAAGATAATAAGATTATAAAAATAAATCCCAAAAATACCCATCATTTTAATACCTGTCAGGCAAATACTTACGAGCAAATATACAGCTTGGATTGCGCCGCTGCAAATTATGCTCCGGCCTACGCCGGGGCCCCGGCGGCCACGGCCAGCACCTGCTCCAGCACGGCCCGCGAATTCAGCAAACGGGGCACTTTGTGCTGGCCGCCGAGCTTGCCCTGGCTGGCCAGCCAGCGCGCAAACGTACCCGGGGGCAGCACCCGCAGCAGGGGCGGGGCCAGGGCCAGGTCGTGGTGGCGCTTGGCGTCGTAGTCGGAATTGACGCGGCGCAGCGTGGCGTCGAGCACGGCCACGAAGCGGGCGGCGTCGGGGGCGGGGGCCCCGGGGGCCAGTTCCACGGCCCACTCGTGGCCCCCGCGCTGCACCTGCCCGCCGGGCCCCGCGGCAAAATACACCGGCGCGGCCGTGAAGTCGTGCACGCGGCAGCCGGTGGCCAGGCTGGCGGCGGCCACGGCGGCCTCGGCGTTCTCAATTACCACTTCCTCGCCAAAGGCGTTGAGGAAGTGCTTGGTGCGCCCGGTGATGCGCAGCCGGTAGGGCCCCAGGCTGGTGAAGCGTACGGTATCGCCCACTACGTAGCGCCACAGCCCGGCGTTGGTGCTGATAACCAGGGCGTAGGGCTGGCCCAGCACCACCTCGTGCAGCGGCACGGGCCGAGGGTCGGGCGCGTCCCACTGGGCGGCGGGTAGGAACTCGTAGTAAATGCCGTGGTCGAGCAGTAGCAACAGGTCTTCGCTGCCGGGCTGGTCTTGCAGGGCGAAGTAGCCCTCGGTGGCGTTGTAGATTTCCAAATACTGCATCTGAGGCCCCGGGATGAGTTGCCGGAACAGCTCGCGGTAGGGCCCAAACGCCACCGCCCCGTGCAGGAACAGCCCCAGGTGCGGCCAGACCTGGGTAATGTCGTTGGCCCCGGCCAGCTCCACCACACGGCGCAGCAGCAGCAGCATCCAGGTGGGCACGCCGGCCAGCACGCGCACATCCTGGCGCAAAGCGTGCTGGGCGATGCGCTCCACTTTGTCCTGCCACTCGCCGAGCAAAGCCAGGGCCAGGGGCGGGGTACGCAGGCTTTCGGCCCAGGCCGGCAGCTGCTGCATAATCAGCGCCGACACGTCGCCAACCCGCGAGGCTGGCTCCTGGGGCCGGAACGGGTTGGGGGCGTGCGTGCCGCCCAGCGAGAGCGTGCGCCCGGCTAGCAACCGATGCTTTGGGTAGAGGAACGTGCTGAGGGCCAGCATGTCGCGCCCGGCGCGGTAGTGGCCTTGGCGCAGGCTCTCGGGCGTCACGGGCACGAACTTACTGCGGGCGTTGGTGGTGCCGCTGCTCTGGGCAAACCACTGCGGGCGGCCGGGCCAGAGCACGTCGGGGGCCCCGCGCAGCACGCGCTCCAGCGCCGGGTACAGTTGCTCGTAGGTGCTCACCGGCACGCGCCGGGCAAACTCGGCCGCCGTGGGGCCCTCGGCGAAGCCGTAGCGCCGGCCCCACTCGGTACCCTGGGCGCGGCGCAGCAGCTCGCGCAGCACGCGGGCCTGCACGGCATGCGGCTCGGCTCGCACCCGCGCCAGCCGGGGGCGGCTCTCAAGCTGCACGGCGGCGGACAGGAGCTGGTCGAGCACGAGGTTAATTAATGTGAGAAATTAGGAGATGTGAAGATGTGGGGAATTAGGCGGTAAGGGAGCCCCAGGCGGTACAGGGCCCCAAAGGCCGTCATGCTGAGCGCAGCCGAAGCATCTCTACCGCAGCAGTAATCCATGGTTAGTAAAGCAGTAGAGATGCTTCGGCTGCGCTCAGCATGACGGTCTACATCCTTCACGTTAAAAAATCACACGTTGCGCTTTAGTTCGAAATTTTTGCCCAGGTATACGCGGCGCACGGTTTCGTCGCCGGCCAGTTCTTCGGCGGTGCCGGCTTTGAGGAGCTTGCCCTCGAAGAGCAGGTAGGCGCGGTCCACGATGCTGAGGGTCGAGTTTACGTCGTGGTCGGTAATGAGCACGCCGATGTTGCGGTGCTTGAGCTTGGAGACGATGCCCTGAATTTCCTCGGTGGCGATGGGGTCGACGCCGGCAAAGGGCTCGTCGAGGAGCACAAATTTGGGGTCGACGGCCAGGGCCCGGGCAATTTCGGTGCGCCGCCGCTCGCCGCCGCTCAGCACCTTGCCCAGGTTTTTGCGCACGTGGGTGAGGCTGAACTCATGGAGTAGCTCCTCCATCTTGTCGAGGCGCGCTTTTTTAGGCATGTTGGTCATTTCCAGTACCGCCAGGATGTTTTCCTCTACGCTCAGGTCGCGGAACACGCTGGCCTCCTGGGCCAGGTAGCCCACCCCGAGGCGCGCCCGCTGGTAGATGGGCATGGTCGTGATTTCGGTGTCGTCCAAATAAATACGGCCTCCGTTGGGCTTCACCATGCCCACCATCATGTAGAAGCAGGTGGTTTTACCGGCGCCGTTGGGTCCCAGAAGCCCCACAATTTCGCCCTGCTTCACGGTCACGCTCATGTCGTTGACGACGGTGCGGGCCTTGTATTTCTTAACGAGGTGGTCGGCGCGGAGAATCATGCCGCAAAGGTCGGCCACAGCCGCCGAACCGAACCGGCCGGCATTTGCGCTAATTTTGCTGGGGGCCCCGGGCCCCGCGTAATCTCTACCCTCTGCTGATGTCTGATTCTTTCCCGCCGCTGGCGGCCAATGCCACCCGGCTGCGGGTGGCGCAGGGGCTGGTGCTGCTTTTCCACGCCACGGGGCTGGTGGGGCTGTTGTTCTCGCACGACCCCGGGTTTTACCTCCGCTTCACGCCCCTCACGCTGCTGCTGAGCGCGGCGCTGCTAGTGGCGTTTCAGCCGGAGCGCAACGCGGCGTTTTGGCAATTTTGCCTCACCGTAGGCCTGCTCGGCTACGTGGCCGAGGTGGTGGGCGTGCACACGGGCAAGCTGTTTGGTAACTACGCCTACGGCGACACGCTGGGCCCCAAGTGGTTCGACGTGCCCCCGCTCATTGGCCTCAACTGGGTGATTATGACCTACCTGGCCGGTATGCTGGCCCAGCGCCTGCCCCTGGGCGAGCTAGGCCGCACCTTGGTGGCGGCCCTGCTGATGGTGGGCTTCGACCTGTGCGTGGAGCTGCCCGCCGGCCGCTTCGACTTCTGGCACTGGACGGCGGGCGTCATCCCGTTCCGCAACTTCCGCGACTGGTTCATCCTCGCCTGCCTGGCCCAGATGCTGTTCAACCGCGCCCGCTTTATTAAAACCAACGCCCTGGTGCCGCTGCTCTACGTGGTGCAATTGCTGTTTTTCTTCGCCCTCGAATGGCTGGGCCCCAGCAAGTAGCCCGGGCAGTTATGCCGGCACCTCCAGTACCCCCGCCGCGTTAAGGAAGACGTATGAAGAACATTCTTTTTTTCGGCGATAGCCTCACCGCTGGCTACGGCCTGCCCGCGGCCGCCAGTTTCCCCGCCCTCGTTCAGCAAAAGATTGACACTGCTGGCCTGCCCTACCGGGCCCTCAACTACGGCGTGAGCGGCGACACCAGCGCCGGCGGCCGCGTCCGCCTGGCCGCCGCGCTGGCCCGCCAGCCCGCCGACGTGTTTGTGCTGGCCCTGGGCGCCAACGACGGCATCCGGGGCGTGCCGGTGCCCGACACCAGCGCCAATTTGCAGGCCATTTTACAGGCCGTGCAGCAGCAGCAGCCGGCGGCGCAGCTAGTAGTGGCCGGGCTGGAATTTCCCTTCAACATCAGCCCGCTGGGCAACCACCGCCTGGTGCGCTACGCTGCCGAGTTCAAAGCACTGTTTCGGCCGCTGGCCCAGCAGTTCGGCGCGGCCTTCGTGCCCTTTTTGCTCGAAGGCGTCCTCGGCCACCGCGCCCTGAGCCTGGCCGACGGCGTGCACCCCAACGCGGCCGGCCAGCAAATTCTGGCCGACAACGTGTGGGCCGTGCTGGGGCCCCTGCTGTGAGGGAAACCGGCTAGGGCTGCGGGGCCTTCGACACGTAGAGCACGCCATTTTGCTCGCCGCAAAAAGCAAAGTTTTCCCGGCGGCCGCAGAGCGCGGCCGAGGCCGTCACGTACAGCCGGGACTTGGCGTCGAAGTATAAGCTCGTAATTTAGTGGTCTTTGGGCAAGCGCAGCTGGCGGCCCGTGGTGGATTTAATGCCTATCGTTTCGAGGTAGTTTCTGCCGGGGCTGATTGGCGTCAGCAAAATATCAATGCTGTACCCCGTGCCCGACGGTGCGGCTGCGCGGTTGCGGGCCACTCGGAGTTCAAAATTACTCCTCCGCCAGTCGCGGTACGGCCGCCACGTCAGCCCTTGGTCAAGGCTGTAGTAGTTTGGGCTGGCGGCATAGGCCGCCCCATCCGGCAAGCCCCCAAGCTCGGCCGCTAGGGTCAGCAGGGTGTCTGAGCGCTGGGCAAGGCCAACAACCTTAAGGTTATTCTTGTAATCGCCCTTGCGCCACGTTTTGCCGCGGTCGGTGGTTTGGTAAACGGCGTAGCCCGTCGTGATAACCAGCGTCCCGTCGAGGTCGCCGGCCACCGCTTCAACGGCCCGGTCGTCGGGGGCCCGCAGCGCGTACCAGTCGGCATAGTCCGGCTGCACAGGGTCCGGAGCATCTTTGCGGCACGCGGCGAGGGTCAGCAGCAGTGCACTGCCCAGTAGCAGGGTTTTCATAGCCGGTTAGGGCAAGGTGGAAGAGTTGGCGGTGAAGATAACGTGAACCCTCAACACGGCGCGGGCGGGGCCAGCGCCGCCCGCGGCAGCTGCTTGGGCCCGCGGGGCCCCGATGCGGAAACCGCCACGATTGCGCTGGGGCCCCCGCGGGTGCCGGGTTGGATTCGGCTTTACTTTGCGCAGCCTGGATTGGGTGGGACCCCCTAGCTGTTTCGCTGGCTAGGCTGCTACCTCTTTGTATTGACTTGTTTACTTTGATTACGCGCATATTTTGGCGCCCCCGGTGGCGCTACGGCCTGGGCTGCCTGGCCTTGGTGGCCGGGCTGCTGGGCGCCGGGGCCTACCTGCTCACGCCCTACCAGGAGCTGCTGCGCTGGTATCTGGGGCTGAACGACTGCTTTTACCGCGCCGAGAGCTGGCCCCAGCGGTTTTTCACGCCGGCGGTGAAGGCCCAGGGCAACCTGCTGGCCCTGCTGGCGCTGGCGCTGTGCAGCGCCGGGCTGGGCTTCCTGCTGTATCGCTGGCGGCGGGCCCCGCAGCCGCGGCTGGGGCCCTCGGGGCCGGGGCCGGGCCTGGCGTGGCCCGATGCGCTGTATTTGCTGGGCCTGCTGGGGGCCGCCAGCGGGCTGTGGTGGTGGGGCAACGGCCGCGTGGTGCGGGGCCCCGACGAAGTGTTTTCGGCGCTGTACTGCGCGCCGCTGCCGCCGTTTCAAACCGTGGCCTACTACATGCTGCCCAACAACCACCTGCTGTTCAATTTATTAAATGGTAGCCTGTTTGGCGGGTGGGCCGACTTGGTGCAGACGGGACGGCTACTTTCCGGCGTGGCATACCTGGCCACGGTGGCCAGCGTGTACGGCTGGTTTCGGGGGCTGACCGGGCACCGGATGCTGGCGGCGCTGGTGGCGCTGGCCGTGGCGCTGCAATTCCCGCTGTGGGGGTTTGGGTTCCAGGCCCGGGGCTACGCCCTGTATGCGCTGGCGCACTGGGGTGCGTTCATCGGCCTGTTTGGCTACCGGCGCGACCGGCGCGGGGGCTGGCTGCTGCTCAATGCGGTGTGCTGCGCGGTGGGCTACGCTACGGTGCCCACTTTTCTGTTTTTTCACCTGGCGCAGCTGGCCTTTGGCGTCCTCTACCAGTGGCAGCGGCGGGCGCTGGACTGGCGCTTCTGGCGCTACCAGGCGGGGGCCCTACTGGCCGTGTACCTGTTCTACCTGCCGGCGCTGGGCTTCTCGGGCCTGGCCGCCCTCACTAGCAACGAGTACGTGCGGCCCACCAGCGCCACGTTAGGCGGGTTTCTGCCCGCCTTTGGCCACGATTTGCACGACTTCATAGAGTATTGCTTCTCCAACGCCAGGCTGGGGGTGCCGCTGAGCGAGGCGCTGGCGCTGCTGCCGCTGCTGCTGCTGGGGGCCCGGCGCGACACGGCCTGGTTTGCCTACGGCCTTTTCTACGCGCTGCTGCTGCTGGTAGCAGTGGGGCTGATGCTGGGTATGCGCCACAGCATCAACCAGCGCAACCTGATTGGGCATTGCAGCTTGGCATTGGCGCTGGTGCCAGCCACGCTTTACTGGCTGCTGGCGCAGCTGCCGGCCCACTGGCGGCGGCCGCGCTGGCAGCTGGGCGGCACGGCGCTGGTGCTGCTGGTGCTGGGGCGCCAGTTTGTGCGGGCCAGCCCCGTAAAGTACCCGGAGGGCCTGTACCTGTCCGACAACGGCCGGGCCTACCGGGCCATTACCGACGGCCTGCTTCCGATTCGGACGGGCCAGCGCGTGGCGTATTCGTGGGAGAGCTTCTACGTGTACTACGTGGGCCAGCAGCGCGGCCTGCGCGGCTACCTCACCTGCGCGCCGCCCCTGGCCGACTACTACATCGTGCTGCCCACCGAGCAGCTGCCCGCGGCGGCGGCCCCGCACTACGAGTTGCTTACGAAGGGCCCGGAGTTCACCCTTTACCGGCGCAAGTGAGGCCCCAGGGGCCCCAGATTTCCTTGGAGCCTAATTGAACAGGCTGTTATGCTGAGCGCAGCCGAAGCATCTCTACTGCGTTAGGACTTACGCACGCTGGGCTACTTTCAGCAAAATGATCTTTATATGCTGACACAGAGCACCTGCATCGACTACCTGCTAAGTACGCCTAGAAACTATACCTGCACCCACCTGGCAGCGCATTTGCCTGGCGTAAGCCACGACTAAGTAAATCGGTTTTTGCGCACCAGAAATTTGCCCGTCAGTCAGTTGCGTGACCTTGTGCAGCCGCTCTTGCGCGACTCATCCGAAGCTTTCCTGCTCGTGGACGACCGCGCGCAGGACAAGCGCTACAGCTAGTTTATTGCCGTGGCCAAGCGCCAATACCCGGGCAACGCCCACGGCATGGTCACCGGCATTGGGCTGGTCAACCTCGTGCACAGCAGCGGCGAAGCGGGCGATTTTCTGCCCCTTGCTTACCGCGTGTACGCGTCCGACGACGACGAGCTCACCAAAAACGACCATTTTCTGGCCATGTTTGAGCAGGTGGTGGCCGAGGGCCAGGTGCTGGCCCGCCCGCTGTTATTTGATTCCTGGTACGCGGGCAGCACGAACCTGAAGCGCATTCACCGCGCGGGCTGGGCCTTTTTCACGACCCTGAAAAGTAACCGCCTGGTGAACCGGGCCAAAGAAAGCGGCTACCAGGGCCTCGCCACGCTCGGCCCGCCGGCGCCGGGCTGGAGCCAGGGCGTGGAAATACGCCTCAAAGAAGTGCCCTTCGCCGTGAAACGCTTCAAGCTAGTGGCCACGAACGGCGACATTGAATGGGTCATGACCAAGCACCTGGCGGCCCATTTGCCGCGTGAAATGGTGATAGAGGCCGTGGAGGTACGCTGGCAGGTGGAAGAGTTTCACCGCAGTTTTAAGCAGTTGACGGGGGCCGAAAAGTGCCAGTGCCGCAACGCCAATGCCCAACGCAACCACTTGACTTGCTGCTACCGGGCCTGGGTCTCCTTGCGCCAACACGCCCGCCGATTGGGGCAAACCACGTACCAGGCTCACCAACAGCAGCGGCGCCCCTACCTCTGCCAGCTTCTCCGAAACCTGCTCATCCAAGCTCTCTCCTAGACGAGTGCGTAAGTAAACCTGCCGATTGATTTATACTCATCGGAAAGTTAAAAGAGAAAAAAGGGGTAAGATTACATCGTGGAATTGACCTTGACTGATTTGGAGCGGGGCTTGTTGCGGCAAGCGCAAAGCGCCTGCCGGGGCAAGGCGGGATAGGCGCCGGTGCCGGTGCCGCTCATGCTCGACCAGGGGCATGCCGCCGCGACGATTGGCCAGGCGTTGGGGCTGGCCGGGAGCAGCGTGTACCGCTACGCCCAGCCGTACCGCTTGCAGGGCCTGGCGGGCTATCAGGCCGCCGAGCAGCCGGGCTACTGGGGCTTGCTGAGCAGCGGCCAACGCGCGGGCCTGTGCCGGGAACTGGGCCAGACGCTCTACACCGATTGCCGGGCCATTGCCGACTGGCTGGCCGCCACCTACAGCGTGCGCTACTCCGTATCGGGCCTGACGGACCTGCTGCACCGGCTTAGGCTACTCCTACAAATTGACACGGCCGTGCCCTGCCAAGCCGATGCGGCGGCGCAAACGGCCTTCCTGACCGATACGCTGGCCCCGCTGCTGGCCCAGGCCGAGGCAGCGGTGGTCTGTTTTGCTGACGCCGCCCATCCCACCCACAACACCCGCGCCACCCACGTGTGAACCGAAACCGGCAAAGAGCACCCCCTGCTCACCGTCAGCGGCCGCGAACGGGTCAACCGCAACGCCGTCCTCAACGCCCACTGTTCCACCCAGGTCCACCTCGACGAGACCGCCTGCGTCAACGCTCAAAGCACCCAGCGGCTCTACGAGAAACGGCTGGCCACCCACCCCAAAGGCCCAGCGCACGTCCTCTGCGACAACGCCCGCCACTACAAAAACAAGGCGCTGAACGCCTGGCTGGAGAACAAACGCCTCGTACAGGTCTTCCTGCCCTCCTATTCACCCAATCTCAACCTGATGGAGCGCCTGTGGAAGTTTCTGCGCTAGCAGATTATCAACACGTCCTTCTTCCGTACCAAGGGCCAATTCAAAACCGCCGTCCTCGATTTCTTTGACCGACTCCCCGAGTTTGGCCCAGAACTCGCGTCCCGGATGAGCCTGAAATTTCATGTCCTCGATTCGCAAGCCACTTCGTGACGGGTATAACTACATCGAAGCCAGGGGCCCCAGTAGCATCACCCCCCAAACCCGCGGAAGCCGCCGCGGCTGCCGAAGCCGCTGCTGCGGCCGGCCGGCGCGCTGCCGCGGAAGCTGGGCCGCGGCGAGGCGCGCACCGTGGAGCCGCTTTCCTGAATGCCGGCGTTGGCCGAAGTGCGGCCCCCGCCGAAGCCCCTGCCGAAGAAGCCGCGGCCCTGGTCCTGGCGCTCGCGGGCTACGTTGGCGCGCCAGCCCTGGTTTTGCTGGAGCAGGCCGGGGTTGGCGTAGTAGCCGGGGTTAGGCGTCATGTAGCGGCCGGCCATGTAGCCGATGCCGCTCCACATCAGCACGTTCATCATACCCGAGCTTTGGGCGCGGTTCTCGGGATTTTGGCGGCTGTAGTCCTGCATCTGGCGTTGCAGGGCCTGGCCCTGGAGGGTGTCCACCTTGCCATCGAAGTGGTGGAGCACGGCGGCCACCTCCTCCTTGCCGGCGGGGCGCTCAGCGGTAATTTTCCACTCGCCGGGCTTCACCTCGGTCATTTCCGTGACGACGCCCTGGCTGTAGGTTTGACCGCTCCAGCTACCGTCGGCGCCGTTGCTATCGGCGCGGCGGCCATCGTCGCCCGAGCAGGCGGGCAGACTAAGGCCGAGGCTGCCGGCAGCGGCCACCAGCAGCACATTGCGGCGCCAGTCGCCGAGGGAGTGGAAGTGCTTTTTCATGACGAAACGAAAGGGCAAAAGGATGGCACCGAAGGTATTGCTTTTGGCCCAAAAACCGCAGCGCCAGCCCCGCCCGGGGTCCCGCAGCGCCCGCGGCTGCGGGCCAGGCGTAGCGGCTACACGCTGCCCTAAACCACTTATTTTGCTCACAACTTCTTCATCATTAAACCTTCACCCATTTACGGCATCTTTAGAAAAACGCTGCGCCCACTTTCCCCAAGCGCCCATGAACCGCCGTGCTTTTCTCCAGCGCCCCGGGGCCCCCACGCCCGCCCCGGGGCCCCCGCCGCCCGAGGCCATCAGCCCCCACGCCAACCAGCGGCTGCCGCTGCACCTGGCGGGCATCACCGCCGGCACCCTGGCCGCCTACGCGGGGCCCTGGGGCCCGGCCCAAGCCGCGCACCTGCTGCGGCGCACCCTGTTTGGGCCCACCCGGGCGGAAATAACCACGGCCGCGGCGGCGGGCCTGGGCCCTACGCTCGATGGATTGCTGGCGGCCTCTGCGGCCCCGGCCCCGCCCCTGAACGTGTCGGCCACCGACACGACCGTGCCCATCGGCCAAACGTGGGTGACGCAGGCGTTTGACCAAACCTTGCAGGGGGTGCGCACGGTGTCGCTGCGCGATTGGTGGCTGGGCCAGCAACTGGGCCAAACCACGTCGCTGAGCGAGCAGATGACGCTGTTCTGGCACAACCATTTTGTGGTAGAGTTCGGCAATCTTAACGACGCCCGCTACAGCTATGAATACGTGCGGTTGCTGCGCCAGCACGCGCTGGGTAACGTACGCCAGCTGGCTAAAGACTTGACCATCAACCCCGCCATGCTGCGCTACCTCAACGGCAACCAGAGCGTGGCGGGGGCCCCCAACGAGAACTACGGCCGCGAGCTGCTGGAGCTGTTCACCGTGGGCAAGGGGCCCCTGGTGGGGGCGGGCAACTACACCAACTACACCGAGGCTGACGTGCAGGCCGCTGCCCGGGTACTCACCGGCTGGCGCGACGACAACGTGAAAATTGCCGGCTACTTCGTCGCCGGCCGGCACGACGCCAAGCCCAAGCAGTTCTCCGCGGCCTTCGGCAACGCCGTCATCGCGCCCAACGGGGCCGCCGAGTACCAGGATTTAATCAACCTCATTTTCGCGCAGGCCGAAACGGCGCGGTTCCTGGTGCGTAAGCTCTACCGCTGGTTTGTGTACTATTTGATTGACGCGGACACGGAAGCCAACGTCATTCAGCCGCTGGCTACGTTGCTCATTCAGAGTAACTTTGAGGTGGCGCCAGTGCTGCGCCGGCTCTTCGGCTCGGAGCACTTTTTCGATGTGGCCGCCGTGGGCTGCCGCATCAAAAGTCCGCTCGATTTCACGGTGGGCCTAGTGCGGCAGATGCAGGTGGTGTTGCCGCCGGCCAGCAGCCTGGTGGCGCAATATGCCCACTGGGAGTACCTCTACGGCCTGGCCCTGGTGCAGCAGCAAGCCCTGGGCGACCCGCCCAACGTGGCCGGCTGGGCCGCCTACTACCAGACACCACAGTTCCACGAGCTGTGGATTAACGCCGTGACGCTGCCCCGCCGTAACCAGGCGACGGACCTGTACATCGGCAATGGGGTTTCGCGCGGGGGCGTCTTGGCTAAAATCGACCCCGTAGCCCTGGTACTGGCCCTACCCCCGGCCACGGCCACGGACCCTAACCTGGTCATCGCCGAGTTCGTGCGCCTGATGGTGCCCCTCGACCTCACGACCATCCAGCTGGCCTTCCTCAAAAACGCCCTCATCCCCGGCCTGCCCGATTTTGAGTGGACCAATGAGTGGACGTATTACGTCGCCACGCCTACCGTGGCCGCCAAAAAGGCCGCCGTGGCCACCAAGCTGCAAGCCATGCTGCGCTCCTTGATGGGCCTGGCGGAATACCATTTATCTTGAGCTTTTGGCTTTTAGCTCGAAGTTGATTTAGGCTGTCATGCTGAGCTTGTCGAAGCATCTCTACTGCGGCAGTAGTCAATGATTAGTCAGCGGGAGAGATGCTTCGACTACGCTCAGCATGACGGATTTATTAATTCAAATAGCTAACAGCTAACCTTATGAAACGGCGCGATTTTTTACAGAACACGGCGGCGGCCACGGCGGGCGCGGCCCTACTGGGCGGACTGCCGGTGGGGGCTTACGGCTACTCGCCCGAGCTGGTGGCCCTCACCAACGCCACCACGGCCAGCAATAAGGTATTAGTCATCGTTCAGTTGCAGGGCGGCAACGACGGGTTGAACATGATTATTCCGCGCGACCAATACGGGGCCCTGCTGGCGGCGCGCGCCAACATTGCGCTGCCCGAGGCCGCCGTGCTGCCCCTTACGGCGGCCACCGGCATCCACCCGGCCATGGCCGCGCTCCAGAACCTGTACCAGAACGGGCAGGTGGGCGTGGTGCAGAGCGTGGGCTACCCCACCCCCAACTTCTCGCACTTCCGGGCCACCGACATCTGGACCTCGGGCTCGTCGTCGGACGTGACGCTGACCACGGGCTGGGCTGGGCGCTACCTCGACGGCGAGTACCCGGGCTTTCCCACCGGCTACCCCAGCGCCCAAAGCCCCGACCCGCTGGCCGTCACCATCGGCTCGGTGGTGAGCAACTGCGTGCAGGGCCCCGCCGTGAACATGGGCATGGCCATCGCCAGCACGTCATCGTTTTACCAGTTGCTGAGCGGCGGCGTGGACGCGGCCCCCGCCACACCGGCCGGCCACGAACTAACGTTTATCCGCCAGGTGGTGGCCCAAACCCAGGTATACACCACCACCATTCAGGCGGCGGCGGGCCGGGCCAAAAACCTCTCGCCGCTGTACCCCACCGCCGGCCAGAACGGCTTGGCCGACCAGCTCAAAATTGTGGCCCAGCTGGTGGCCGGGGGCCTCAGCACCCGCATTTACGTGTGCAACATGGGCGGCTTCGACACCCACGCGCTGCAAGTGCCGGCCACGGGCCCCACCACCGGCGGCACCCACGCCGCGCTGCTGGGCAAGCTGGCCGAAGCGGTGGCGGCCTTCCAGGACGACCTGGTGCGGCTGGGCCTGCAAGACCGAGTGGTGGGCCTCACGTTTTCGGAGTTCGGGCGGCGCATCCGGTCCAACGCGGGCCTGGGCACCGACCACGGCTCGGCGGCCCCGCTGTTCGTGTTCGGCAGCCGCGTGAACCCCATCGTGCACGGCGCCAACCCCCAGCTGCCCGCCGCGGCCAGCGTGAACGACAACATCCCGCTGCAATTCGACTTCCGCAGCATCTACACCAGCATTCTGCAAGACTGGTTCCAGGTGGCACCCAGCACGTTGCAGGCCCTGTTTGGCCAGAGCTTCCCCTACGTGCCGGTGCTGCGGCCGGCCACCGCGCTGGCCGCCGGCAGCGCCGCCCAGGTGGCCGAGTTCAGCGTGTTTCCCAACCCCGTGCCGCGCGGCGGCCAGGCTACCGTGGCCTACCAAAGCGCGGGCGGCCACGTGCAGGTAGCAGTGCTCGACGCGCTGGGCCGCCAGGTGCAGGTAGCCTTTGACAGAGCCCTGGCCGCGGGGGCCCAGCAGCTGCCGCTCGACCTGGCCGGCCTCGCCGCCGGGGCCTACTACTGCCAGGTGCGCGAGGGCAGCAAGTCGGGCTCGCGCATTCTGGTAGTGGAATAAAGCGGGGCCACAACCCCGCCCCAGTGGGCCCGTAGAAGGAAGCCACGGGCCCCGCCGGGCCGCGCCAATCGATTCTTCTACCCGTTTTGCCCTAACCCCATGGCCTCCGACGACCTCGACATCCAACTCGAAAAGATTCTACCCGAAGACCTGGTGCGCACCTTTGAAAGTGCCTACCACGTATTTCAGGGCAGAACCGAGCACATGGACGACCTGCTGCAAAACGGCGGCATCCTGCTGCGCAAAGCCGCCAGGAAATTTACGACTACCCAACTGGTTCTGGGCATTGCTGCCGTGGCCGCCGTGGCCGTGGTACTCATCAGCCGCAACGACGACTAAGCAGCGCACCGCTGCCAGCAAGGCGCGGGCCCCGGTGGGGCCCGCGCTTTTTTTATGGGGGCCCGGCTGGGTGGGGGCGCCGCAAAAAAGGCGCGGGCGCGGGTAGTCGGGCACCCGCGCCATTTGCTTAACTTGCCGGCTATGAAAAACCTGCTGCTGGCCGCTGGCTTGCTGACCCTGGCCGCGCCTTCCCTGCCCCTTTTTTTCGTGCCTACTCATCTGCCCGCGTCCATCCCGGCCGCCGACCCGAACACCACCGACGAGGTGCCCCAGGACCACAAACTCATCATTTACCAAATGATGACGCGGCTGTTTGGCAACAAGGTGGCCCTGAACAAGCCCTACGGCACCCTGGCCGAAAACGGCTGCGGCAAGTTCAACGACATCACCGACCGGGCCCTGGACGAGATTAAGGCCTTGGGCGTGAGCCACGTGTGGTACACTGGCGTGATTGAGCACGCCACCATGACGGACTATGCCGCCCAAGGCATTCCGGCCGACGACGCCGACGTGGTGAAGGGCCGCGCCGGCTCGCCCTACGCCATCAAGGACTACTACGACGTGGCCCCCGACCTGGCTGTGGTGCCCAGCAACCGCATGGTCGAGTACGAGGCCCTTATCCGGCGCACCCACGCCCACGGCCTGAAGGTGCTGATGGACTTCGTGCCCAACCACGTGGCCCGCGCGTACAAGTCGGATGCCAAGCCCGTGGGCGTGATAGACCTGGGCACTACGGACGACAAAACCCAGGCTTTTGGGCCCCAGAACAACTTTTACTACCTACCCGGCCAGCCCTTCGTAGTGCCCGCCGGTTACAACCCGCTGGGGCCCCTGAAAGGCCCGCGCGAAGACGGCAAGTACGCCGAGAACCCCGCCAAGGCCACTGGCAACGACGTGTTTTCGGCCGCGCCCAGCGTCAACGACTGGTTCGAAACCGTGAAGCTGAACTACGGCGTGGACTACCAGCACGGCCGCGCCGCGCACTTCAGCCCCGTGCCCAATACGTGGAAGAAGATGCGCGACATCCTGGTGTTTTGGGCCCAGAAGGACGTGGACGGCTTCCGCTGCGACATGGTGGAAATGGTGCCCGTCGAGTTTTGGGCCTACGTTATCCCGGAGTTGAAAAAGGTAAAGCCCGGCCTCGTGTTCATCGGCGAAGCCTACAACAACAAGGAGTACAAAACCTACCTCGAAAAGGGCCATTTCGACTATCTATACGATAAAGTAGGCCTCTACGACGGCCTGCGCCGGCTGATGCGCAGCGAGGGCAGCACCGACGACCTCACCCAGGTATGGAAGCAGGAAAGCCGCGGATTCTCGTCGCACATGCTGCGCTTCCTCGAAAACCACGACGAGCAACGCATTGCCAGCAAAGACTTTGCTACCGATCCGCTGCGCGCCGTACCGGCCATGACCGTGACGGCCACCCTGGCCTCGGGGCCCGTGATGCTGTACTTCGGGCAGGAAGTAGGCGAGCCTGGCCGGGGCAGCGAGGGCTTCAGCGGCGAAGACGGCCGCACCACCATTTTCGACTACTGGGGCGTGCCCGAGCACCAGAAATGGCTGAACCAAGGCAAATGCGACGGCGGCAAGCTGAGCGCGGAACAGCGGAAGCTGCGCGGCTTTTACAAGCGCCTGCTCACGCTGGCCGGCAGTAGCGACGCCATTCGCCGGGGTAAATTCTACGAATTGCAGGATGCCAACAACCTGGGCAAGCAGTACAACCAGCGCCACCTCTACGCCTACCTGCGCTACACCGACCAGCAGCAGGTACTGGTCGTCGTCAACTTCAGCCCCGACAAAGCCTACCAGCCTGGCCTCATCATTTCGCCCGCCGCGTTTCAGGCCATGGGCATTCCCGGCACAGCCCAGGCCGTGTACACCTACACCGATCTACTGAACGGCGGGGAGCCCCTGCAAGCCCTCAACGAAGTATTAGAACCACTTTCGGCCCATATCTACGAGCTAAAGCGCAGGTAGCCCGACGTGGCGTGAACGCTGTAAGTCCGCACGGTTGAACAGTCGCTGCCCGGTCACGGCGCTACAGTCGCGCTATAACCTACCCGGCAATGATGGCCTCGGCCACTTGGCGGCCGGTGGCCAGCGCCGCGTTCAGCGACGGGTAGGCGGCCCAGTCGCCGCAGCGGTAGAGGCCCTCTGCCAACTTAAGGGGCTGCTGCACCGGCTGGCCGGCGGGGTACGGCGGCAGGGCGTGCGCGATGCGGTAGGAACGCAGGTGCCGCCACTGCCGGGCGTTGGGCCCAAACCAAGCAATCAATTCTTCGTGCAAGCGCACGGCCAACGCCGCCTCCGAGAGGCCGGTGTCGCCGTGGGTGCTCACCGATACCAGGGCCCGGCCGGCCGGGGCGTAGGC
Organism: Hymenobacter nivis; assembly: GCF_003149515.1. Classification (NCBI taxonomy): domain Bacteria; kingdom Pseudomonadati; phylum Bacteroidota; class Cytophagia; order Cytophagales; family Hymenobacteraceae; genus Hymenobacter; species Hymenobacter nivis. The sequence continues at coordinate 3,371,126 of NZ_CP029145.1, read as the reverse complement.
CGGCGCCACATCGGCGGGGAAGCTCACGTTGTGGGCCAGGGCCCCCGGCGCTGCGTTAAGGCGCAACAGGCCGTCGCCACGGCCGGGCGAATGGCCCTCGGCCACAAAGTACGTGTTGGTGGTGAGGCGGCTGCCCGCGGCGGGGGCCCCGGCGGCGGGTAGCAGGCGCGCCAGGGCGGGGCCGTCCACGGCCAGCACCACGGCCGTGGCGGCCAGTACTTCGCCCGAAGCCAGGCGCACGCAGGAGCCCTCCAGGGCCCCCACGGCGGTGTTCAGCTGGATAGTGCCTGCCGGCAAGCGGGCGGCCAGCTGCTCGGGCAGCTGCTGCATTCCCAGGGCAGGTACCGAGGCTTTCCCCCGCACAAACTGTTGAAACACAAACTCGAAAAAGTTACTGGCCGTGCTCAGGCCCCGGTCAAGGAATACGCCGCCGAAGAAGGGCCGGAAGAAGTTGTCGATCATTGTTTCGCTCCAGCCGTAGCGCCGTAGGAAGCTCAGCGTGTCGGTGGCCGGGCGGGCCAGCAGCTCCTCCGGTGTGTGCTGTTGCACGTGGCGCACCAGGCTGAGGATGCGCAGCTTATCAGAGAGGCTGCCGATGGGCGAGACAAGCGCCGAAAACGCCGCCAGCGGCCGCTGCAACGGGTTTTGCAAGGTCGTTTCGGCGCCGTTGGGCAGCCGGATGACGGCCCCCGAGCGGAACGCCCGCAGGTCCAGGGCCTTGTAGTCGAACATGCGCCGGGCCTCGGGGTAATCCGTCAGCAGCACCTGGAAGCCCCGGTCAAGGAGAAAGCCATCGGGCGTGGCATCGGTACGCACGCGGCCGCCCACGGCGTCGGCCGCGTCGAGCACGCGCACGGTGCGGCCGGCGCGGTGCAGCCAGGTAGCACAGGCCAGGCCGGCCATGCCAGCCCCGACGATAACAATAGGAGCAGAAGAGTCAGCAGTCATGGCCCCGTCTAACTCCGAACCCGGCTTTAATGTTGGCGCAAGTAGCGCGCACCGGGGACTAAATTTTTGTTAGCTATTTGAAAGTTTCTAGCTTTGAGTATTCATGCAAATTTAAAGTTAAAATATTTTCCATCAAGTATTTAGTATTAATCTTGGCCCTACTTATGCACTTTATTAAGTGATAAATCCTATTAGATTTAGCTCCTACTTTCAGATATCAATTATTTAGAAAATGTATTCAACTATTTTTCGCTTACCAACGATTCTTCGCACCACGCTCCGCATAGTTGGCGAGTCCATCGACCGCGGCGGGCTATTCACGCTCAAAACGGGTTTGCGCGCGGTTCCCATCGTCCTCGATTTACCAGCGCACTTCAAGCTCAACCGGCTCATGAACAGCCCCAGCTTACAGGCCCTCATCAAGCACCAGCCCCGGCTAGGCTACAAATATTTAGGCAACTACCTAGCCAACAACCTATCACGAAAGGCACGCTTAGGCATTCTGTTCAACCACTATGATTATTTGACCCGGCAGGTACAAAGCAGTTTCTTCTCGTCGCTGCTTGCTGGGGTACCGCTTTGGCAAGATTCCCGGGGTGAAGATGGCGTGATGAGCATCCAACTTGCCTTTCCAAGCGGCATTGACTTCGAAGGAGACTTAGCCCTGATTTTTGCGCACAACGGTATGCCGCTGTACAGCATTTCCTTCGTGGTGGCACCGGGCCGGTATGTGCATAGCCCGCAGGCGCAGGTGCTGTTCGTGAGCCGCATCCAAGGAACGCGCAATTTTGAGCAGATCCGGCAATGCACTAAAAGCTGCCACGACATCACCCCCGCCGCCCTGCTTATTGCAGCGCTGCAAGGCGTAGCCGCTGCCCTAGGCATCAACGTTTTAGCCGGCATCAGCACCGAGGAGCGCCTATACGATACTATTACTTTCGACTATAACTCATTCTGGGAATCCTTCCGGGCCGAACGCACTCCGGACAACTTATTCTTTCTGGCGCTGCCGTTAATGAAGACGCCCATTGAACTCATCAAGGGCAAGCGCCGGGAGCGCACTTTGCGCAAGCGCCATTACAAAGACGAGATTTGCGAAGCCGTTCGCCTTGATTTCGCCAGCAATTTACTGAACCGGCAGGCGGAGCTCAACTAGTTTTCTGGCGCACAACGGGGCTCAAAACAGCTTGGGCATTTTGTGCTCCTTCCACTTCTTGCGGGTTTTCATGGTCCAGAACTCGGCCACGCCGCCGCGCTCCAGGCTAACTTGCCAGGCGCCCATCTGCTGGCCCAGGCGGTAGCCGGTGGCCTGGTCCTGGGGGTATTGCTGCCGGATGAGGGCGTAATCGGCCGGGGCAATGTCGCGGCCCACGGTGCCGTGGCAGCGCAGGCACAAGGCGTTGTTCAGCACGATGGGGCGCTGGTAGAAAAACACCTCTGCCGATTCGCGGTGCAGGGTGCGGGTGGTGTCGGTTCGCATTTCGGCGGCCAGCAGGATGGCGCGGTGGGCGGGGTCGCGGGGGCGGGTGCTCACGCGGCGGGCGGTGGCGTGCAGCACCCGGGCCAGCGAGTCGACGGCGGGGTAGGTTTCGGGGCGGCACAGGGACATGGCCCCGGCCACGCCCCCGGTGGCCAGCGCGCGGGCTAAGGTGCGGCGCAGCAGCGTATCGGCGGTGGCCGTGAGCGAGTCGCCGGCCCAGCGGGTAGCGTGCATCAGGTCGGCGGGCATGATGCGCTTCACTACCCAGTTCTCGGCCTCGATGCCGATGCGCTTGTGTTCCCTGAGGTGTTCAATCTGGTCGGGGCGGCAGGCGGCGGCGGCCAGCAGCCCCAGCAACAGGGCCCCGCGCAGCGCGCGCCAGTCGGAAGCAAGCGAAACGAAAGTAGCCATAGCGAGCAAGCAATATACCTCAGCAACCCGCCGTTGGCAGGCTTGTTTGGCCGGGGGCCCTACCCCGGCCCGTACCTTTGCCGTATGCGCTTCCTTCTCCGCGTTTTGCCCTTGCTGGTGCTGGCCGCGGCCTGCACCAAAATCGTGCTCTCGCCGCGCCTCGACTTCGTAGGGGCCAGCCGCTTCATCAGCGCCTCGCGCATCACCACCACGGCTACCGTAACGGCCGACTCGCTGGCCAGCAAGATCTACGCCCAAGCTGCCGACCTCAAAAACGACCCCGCCCTGATGCGCCTGCGCATCACCCTCAATTCGGCACCTACCCGCACGCCCGTACTGTACCCCACAATTATTTCGTCTTACCGGGCCTCCGACACGCCCAATGACCCCGAGCTGGTGTACCTCGACTCGCTGCTGGCCCCCGGCACCAAGGACATTGCCTTCACTAACCTGCTGACGGGCCGCACGGCCTCGGGGGTTGACTTGTGGCAATACACCGTGACCGACGCCACGGGCGCCATCGCCAGCCGCGCCTATCGCCTGTCGCTGCGCCGCACCGATTCCCTCACGGCTGTGGTGCACAGCTACCGCGCCTACTTCGGAGCCGTGCCCGCAGGCCGTTCAAGTGCGCCGCTCACGGCCGCTCAAAACCAGGCACTGGCCTACCTAAACCTGCGCCAGGGCCTTTTGCTGCCGCACTTCGCCGTGTCGGCCACCAACCCCACCAAGGACGCCAACCGGGCCCTGGTAGACTTGGTGTGCACCAGCCGGGGCGTCACGCTGCGGTTGTCTTCCACTCGGTCCGATAGCCTCGTGACTACCGGATGGGGCACGAGCACGCATACCACCGCACTCCACGCCACGGCACTCACAGCCACCGACTTTATTGGCCTCACCACCAACGCTCTGCTGGCTTCTACCTTTGATGCCGGCGCCGCCACCAATGGCGACCCACTGCGCACGGCCCCGCTGGTGAAGGGCACGGTCGTTGCCTTCCTCACCGCCACCACGGGCCCCGGTGGTGCCAAGTACGGGGCCCTGCTCATCACCGACCTCGTGCGCACGCCGGCCACCGTCGTTACCTGCCAAGTGCTGGTGCAGAAATAATTTCAGGCCCCTACGCCGCCCAACAGGGCCCAAGGCTACCAGTAGCGGCTGGCCGGCTTTGAGCAGCTACTGCCCCTGCGCCAACCGTCGGCCCTGGCCGAGCCCGAATCCGCCAAAAACATTTACACCTTGAGCGAGGGCACCATTGGTGAGATTTCGGCCGTCATCACCGCAGCGGTCGTGGAAGTGATCCGCTCAAGCGAAGAACGGATTGACCGCCAGATGCTGGACCGTATCGACTATGCCCCAACCTCGGCCTGGCAGTGGGTGCACGAGTTGCTCGGTTGCTGCAACCGCTGAACCATGAGGTAGTGGAGTGTAGCCGGTCGTGGTTACAAATAGCCAACATACTCGGCGATGCTGGCCTGTACGTCGGCTAGATCGGCGAAAATAGCTCGTTCGCGCAGTTCAAGCACCTCCGTTTTGAGGCGGGGCCAGTGGCTTTCAGCCTGGGTCGTACCCGGTAGGGCATTATCGTCGCACTCGCCCCGGCGGCTCTGGGAGCGCACGGCACCGTATTGGTGCAACAGGGCGCGGCAGGCGTTGCCGCTATACTGGCCGCCCCGGTCGGAGTGGACGAGGAGGTCCGGGCTGGGCGGCTGGGCGAAGAAAGCCCGTTGCGAGGCCGTCGTGACTAATTCTTCTGGCATCGTGGCCCCCATGCCAGCCCACGACGTGCGTGGTGCCTGCGTCCTGGAAGGCGCGCCAATAGGCCCAGCTGCAAGTGGCCAGGGGCCGGTACGTGCTGTCGGACACCCAGACCTGATTGGCCCGGGTGGGCTTGGGTTGGTCAAGCAGGCGGTTGGGGGCGTAGCACAGCCCGTAAGTGGAATCGGTCGTGCGCAGGGTGAAGGCCTTGGGTTGCAGCGCGCGCAGGCCCCGGCAGCGCATGGCCGTGCGTAGGCGCTGCCGGCCTACGGCGGGCCCGTTCTGGCACAACGCCACTTGCAGCCGGCGGGTACCGTAGCGGCTCTGGTGCACCCCACAGGCCTTCACTAAAGCCGTTCCCCAGGCTGGCATTTCCTTTTCCATAACCCGCAGCCGGCCCTGGTGCCAAGCATAATACCCACTGGCCGGCACCCCGAGCACCTGACAGAGTTGGCGCACCGGGTTGTGCCCGCGCTCGGCATCGATAAAGCGGTAGCTGCTCAGTGGTCCGGTGTCTGCGAAAATATGCTTCAAGCATTTGGCAGATGGCGATGGCTTTTTTTAAAATTTCCAGCTCTTGCGCCTGCCGCCGGTTGGCGGCCCGCAACTGGCGCAGTTCGGCGGCCGTAGCCGGATCCAGGGCGGCCCCCAATACGGCTACAACCAGTGTTTGGGCGGCTTTCTGCCACCGGTAAAGCCGTTTGGGGTCCAGATTCAGCGCCCGCGCAACGGCTTGGGTCAAGCGGCTTTGCTCGGCCAGGCGCAAGGTTCTGGTACGGAGGCCCGCGTCATACTTGCGGCGTTTATCGGGTTTTGGCGTGTCGTTCATGACGAAGGAAAGATACTACCCAGTCATATCCAGATTTAGCCGATCACCTCATAACTAGACCACCTCAGACTTGACTATAAGCCCTACTGTAACAACTATTTGTGTAAGCGCTCCGTAATTAATAGGGTAAACTTTCAACCTGGAAATTATGAAAGCAGTTGTCTATTACGGCCCCTTGGATGTGAGAGTATCCGACGTACCCGACCCTAAAATTGAGCAGCCCACTGACGTGTTGGTGCAGATTACTACCACCAATATTTGCGGCTCCGACCTGCACATGTACGACGGCCGTACAAACATGGAAGCAGGTCGAATTTTTGGCCACGAAAATCTCGGTAGGGTCATCGAGGTTGGCAAGGCGGTGGTGTATGTTAAAGTGGGCGACATGGTGTGCATGCCTTTTAATATCGGCTGTGGCCATTGCAGGAATTGTGAGCGCCAACTCACCGCGTTTTGTCTGACGATGAACCCCGGTTTTGCTGGCGCGGCCTATGGCTTTGCTGGCATGGGCCCTTACGAGGGCGGGCAGGCAGAATACCTGCGCGTTCCGTACGGGGATTTTAACTGTCAGATATTGCCTGAGGATGCCAGCGAGAAGGAAGATGATTATGCCATGCTTTCTGACATCTTCCCAACAGGCTACCATGCCACGGAACTCGCGGGGGTGAAACCAGGTGAATCGGTGGTCATTTATGGCGCCGGGCCGGTTGGGCTCATGGCCACACTGTCTGCCCGTATAAAAGGGGCCGATAAAATCATGGTGGTGGATAGCCACCCCGACCGGCTGAAATTAGCAGAAGAATTTGGAGGCATCCCCATTGATACTTCGAAAGGCTCGGCTGTTGACCAAGTATTGGAATTAACAAACGGCCACGGGGCCGACAGGGGCTGCGAATGCGTGGGCTACCAGTGCTGTAACAAACACGGCCAAGAACAGTCGAACCTAACCATGAACGAACTGGTACAGACGGTGAAATTTACCGGTTCGATTGGCGTAGTAGGCGTTTTTGTCACTGCAGATCCGAAGTCAAAAGAGGAATTGCAGAAAAAAGGCCATATGGATTTCGATTTTGGTAGCTTCTGGATGAAGGGACAAAGTATCGCAACGGGCCAAGCTAATGTAAAATCTTACAACCGTGAACTTTGCGCGCTAATATCTTCAGGTAAAGCAAAGCCTTCTGCCATCATCTCCCACACACTTTCCCTTGATGAGGCCCCGAATGCTTACAAGCACTTTAATGCCCGCGATAATGGATGGACCAAGGTGATCTTAAAACCCGGCAAAACAAGTAGCAGCCAGAAATAAACTTGGCGCTAATTTAAGTTGTGGTGAAACGGCGATTATGAGCATGAAAGACCTTCGCGTCCAAGTGCTGAAAGACGCGCCGGAACGTGTCAGCAGAAGGAATTCCATAGAGCAGGACCAAGTAGCGGGTTAGTATAACCTGCTTTTGCTGGCCAATTCAGCCACATTCTCGAAGTTGTCGGCCCCGCGGAGAATGGCTAGCACGCTGATGACGAGAACAGAGAGGAGCGAGTGACGAAAATTGCGACCAGGGTGGCGGAAATCCAGCCCCTAAGCCAGGTGAGCGAGTAAGGACATATCCATAAAGGCCAGATACTACCTGTGCTGGCAAATACGTTTAACGCACAACGGGGCCCCCAGCAATATGCTGGGGGCCCCGTTGTGCGTTAAAACAAAAGCCGTGGCTAGAACACCACGCCCGCCGTGATGCTGGTGGTGTAGCGTTGGGTGCTGAGGGCCACCTGTGGCTCTTGGCCGCTATTGAGGAAGTAGGGCGAGTAGCTGCCTTTGTAGGAATTGTACACCTCGGCCACGTCGAAGAAGAAATTGCCTTGCCGCAGGCCCAGGCCAGCGGTGTAGTAGCTGCGGGCGCTGCTGACGCCGCCGCTGGGGGTCTGGTAAGGGTCGCTGTAGTAGGCGTACCCCAGGCGGGCCCGGAACACGCTGAAACGCCCCTCGGCCCCCACGCGGTAGTTGAGGGTATTGCGGTACAGGGCCTGAATGTCCTGGTTTGCGCCTGAAAACGAGTTATTGTCGCCGTTGGCACTGTTGGCGTCGTTGTGGAGCCGCGCCTGGCCATAGCCCACGTACTCCACGTCGCCGCTGATGAAGCCGTACTTGCCCAGCACCACCGATATCCCGCTGTTGGCCCGGAACGGCGTGGTGAGGGTGTAATCGTATACGCCAGGGGCGGTGCTGCTGGTAAACGTGCCCGCGGGAGCCGTGAAATTCGTCGTCAGCGTCGTACTGTACGTGTCAGTCAGGTACATCAGCGTGGGCGTTTGGATGGAGGCCCCCAGGCGGATGGCATTCGTCGCCCGGAAAATCAGCCCCAGCCGGCCGTTGACGCCCCGGCCCGTGGTGTGCAGCTCGTCGTGCAGCTGCAAGCTGGCAAAATCCTGTCTAGTAGCCGTCTCACTAAAGTCGCGGGCCTCGCGGTAGTTGGAGCTGACGAGGCTCACGCCCACGCCAATGTAGAGCCGGTCGCGGAAGCTGCCGCCGTACCCCACGTCAAACTGCGACATCGAGCCCGTTGCTACCGTTCGCTCGCCCTGCCCCACGAGCCCCGTCCGCGGGGTGGTCACAATGCTAGAATCGGTGCGGGACGGATTCTTCTGAATACGGGTCAAAAAAGTGCCGCGGGCTAAGCCGTCGAGGTTGGTGTAGGTGCCGTTCGGCCCGTCGTAATACTGCCCGCTGATGTCGGCGGGTGACACCCGCGGCTCGCGCAGCCGCTGGAAAAGCGACTGTCCACCGGTCACCGCCCCTTGGTAGTTGTACGATTGGTTGAAATCGGCCAGCCGCGTGAAGCCCAGCGCAAACGCCCCGCCCCGCCAGCTGCTGCTCTTGTCGCTGTCGGGCAGGCGCGTGGCCAGCACCAGCCCGATGCTGGGGATGTTTACGCTGTTGCTCTGTTCGTTCAGCTTGCCGTTGCCGTAGAGCGAGCCGTCCGTTTGCCCAAATCCCAGGCCCAGGCTGCCGTGAAATTCCGACTTTTGGTAGAAGCCCAACCCGGCCGGGTTGCTGGTCAGGTTCCCAAAGTCGGCCCCCAGGGCCACGTTGGCCCCGGCAATGCCCTGTGTGCGCGCCGGGCCGCCAAATTGCAGTTGGGAATAGCGCAGAGCATCGGTGGCGCCTTGAGCAAAGGCGTGGCTGGCCTGTCCCACTGCCAGGGCCAGGCTAAGCTGAATAATCCGTTTTTTCATGAGGTAGGGATAAAAAACGAGCCGGCCGCTGGGCCGGCTCGCGAGGAATAACGCTATGCTGAGTAACCATGCAAAAGTGAACAGATTATCAGTTGGTAGTCAATGATTTATAAATTCACTAACAACTGATAACGAACGATCAATACCTTAATGCCTATTAGCTGAACAGGCTAACGCCCACGGCCGCCGCTGCGGGCCCCGCCGCCGCCGCCACCGCCGCCGCCGCCAAAACCACCCCCCCCGCCACGCGAGCCGCCACCGTTAAAGGAGGGCTGCGAAAACGAGCGCTGTGGCTGCTGCGGTTGGCTGTACGAACGCTGTTGCGACTGGTCGTAGGTGCGCTGCTGGCGGGGTTGGCCATAATTGCCGCTGCTCATTTGGCCGCCGGGATTCATCTGCCGTTGCATTTGCGGCTGGCCAGTGCTCGGCGAGGCGAACATATCACGGAAGAAGCCGCGGCGCTGCCCTTGGGCCTGGGGCGAAGCATTTTGCAATTGCTGCCCTTGGTTGCCGCCGGCAACTGCTGGCTGGCTCATGTTCTGGTTTTGGGACCGGCCGCGGGTAGCGCCGAAATCAATATTTCCGGCAGGCTGTCCATCGCTGGGCCGGATCATACCGCCCGAATTCGCACGGCCGACCGTCATTGCCGGGTCTGCGCTAATGGGTGCGGCCGAGTTAGTGCCGTAGCGCCCGCCCCGGCCGTTGCCGGTAGCCGCAGCACCCACCGGAGCAGGGGCCCCGGCCGGGAGGCCGTTGCGGCCGTAGGCGGCACCCCCACGGGTTTCGCGGGGCCCCACCAGTACAGTGTTACCCCCATTGTTGTCGGAGCGGCCACCGGCGTTGCCGGTATAAATCACGTTGCGGCGGTAGCCGTTGCCATATCCATAGTAGCCACCGCCGTAGCCATAGCCACCCAGGCCGTACCCGCCGCCGTAGCCCAAGCCATAACCGCCGCCGTAGCCCAAGCCATAACCGCCGCCGTAGCCCAAGCCATAACCGCCGCCGTAGCCCAGGCCATACCCACCATAGCCGAACGGGCTATAGAAAGGATCGTAGCCGTAGCCGCCGTAGCCGAAGGGACGGCCAAAGCCGAAGCCGATGCTCAACCCCGAGCCGTAGCCAAAACCGAAGGGGCTATATAAAGCACTGTAGGGCGACAGCCCACCGTAGCCGCCGTAGCCATAACCACCGCCACCGCCGCCGTAGCCGCCACTGTAAGCATAGGGGCTAGCCCCGCCGTAGCCCAGCGAAGTGTAGGGGCTGTTGGGCGTGTAGCCGCCCATGCCGGGGCCCGTGTAGGGCTGGTTGAACAGCGATGCGTTGGGGTCGTAGCTATTGGCCGTGCTCCCGTTGTAATACTGATCCGAGCCGGAGGTAGTGGCCGCAGCGGTGTTGCCGTTGTAGTCGGGGTTGGTAGCCTCGTCGGTACCGGCCGCCGGGGCCCCGGCCGGGCTGATGTAGCCCTGCGACGGGGCCTGCTGCACCGGGGTGTAACGCTGTACTGGCGTGTAGCGCTGCACTGGAGCAGTGGCAATGGCCGTGGTATGGTCGTTGGATGAATAATATACCCCATCGTTTTCCGACGTGGTGAGGGCCGTGGTTCCGGCGCAGCCGCCCAGCGCAAGGAGCGCCAAAGCAGGCAGATAGGCGGTGAGCAGGGTTTTCATGAGCGAGTATAAAAAGACGGAATAGACTAGACGTAAAGTAACAACTCCGGGGGCGAAATCCTAGTGAAGAAGCCCCACTACAGGGTTTATTCTCAACGGCTAATCCCCGAAAGAGTTTGCTGAGTTAGGCCAGCGCATTTCCGAGAGGTTAGAGGGCACTTCGGGTCTGTGGTTTAATAACGTAATTTGACCCCGAAACGGTGCCCGCAAATTAGGTCAAATGTTGTACCACTTCTCGGAGCCGTTTCGGTTACCCTCTTAGATGCCGATTATGAGTAAAAAGTTGCCCACCCGTGCCGAAGATTATTCACTCTGGTACAATGACTTAGTGAAGCGCGCCGGCCTGGCCGAAAATTCGGCCGTGCGCGGCTGCATGGTCATCAAGCCCTACGGCTACGCCATTTGGGAGAAAATGCAGCGCCAGCTGGACGATATGTTCAAACGCACCGGCCACGAAAACGCCTACTTCCCCATTTTTATCCCCAAAAGCCTGTTCGAGGCTGAGGAGAAAAACGCCGAAGGCTTCGCCAAGGAGTGCGCCGTGGTGACGCACTACCGCCTGCAAGCCGACCCCGACCGACCCGGTAAGCTGCGCGTGGACCCCGCCGCCAAGCTCGAAGAAGAACTGGTGGTGCGCCCCACCTCGGAGGCCATTATCTGGAGCACCTACAAAAACTGGGTGCAAAGCTACCGCGACCTGCCGCTGCTCATCAACCAGTGGGCCAACGTGGTGCGCTGGGAAATGCGCACCCGGCTGTTTCTGCGCACCGCCGAGTTTCTGTGGCAGGAAGGCCACACCGCCCACGCCACCGCCGAGGAGGCCGTGGCCGAAACCCGCCAGATGCTCGACGTGTACGCCGAGTTTGCCGAGGAGCACATGGCCCTGCCGGTGATAAAGGGCGTGAAAACCGCTAACGAGCGGTTTGCGGGCGCCGAGGACACCTATTGCATCGAGGCGCTGATGCAGGACGGCAGGGCGCTGCAAGCCGGCACCAGCCACTTCCTGGGCCAAAACTTTGCCAAGGCCTTCGATGTGCAGTTTGCCACCAAAGATGGCGCCCGCGAGTACGTATGGGGCACGAGCTGGGGCGTGAGCACCCGCCTGATGGGAGCCCTGGTAATGGCCCACTCCGACGACGAAGGCCTGGTGCTGCCGCCCAAGCTGGCCCCGATTCAGGTCGTCATCGTGCCCATCTACAAAACCGGCGAGCTGGACGCGCTATTGGAGCGCATCCGGCCCATTCAGCAGGGGCTGATTGCGCGCGGCATTTCGGTGAAGGTGGACGCCCGCGACACCGAGCGCCCCGGCTTCAAGTTTGCCGAGTGGGAACTGAAAGGCGTGCCCGTGCGCCTGGCCGTGGGGGCCCGCGACCTCGACGCCGGCACCGTGGAGGTGGCCCGCCGCGACACCAAGCAGAAAATGACCCTGCCACTGGCCGACATCGTGGCCGCCGTGGACCAGCTGCTGAACGACATCCAGGCCAACATCTACCAGAAGGCCCGCACCTACCGCGACCAGCACATGACCCGCGTGGACAGCTACGACGAGTTCAAGCAGGTGCTCGACGAGAAGGGCGGCTTCGTGCTGGCCCACTACGACGGCACCCCCGAAACCGAGGAGCGCATCAAGGAAGATACCAAGGCCACCGTGCGCTGCCTGGCCCTGGCCGAGCCCGATGAGGACGGCACCTGCATGGTAACGGGGGCCCCCAGCCCGCGCCGCGCCTACTTCGCCCGGGCCTATTAGCCAGCAGCGTAGTCAGATAATAGACTTATTCCTTAAATTAGAAAAAAGGCAGAACGTCACGCAGAGCGTAGCGAAGCGTCTTTCCCGCGTAACTAATCCTGATTACTAGCGCCAGAAAGATGCTTCGCTGCGCTCTGCATGACGTTCTTTCGTGTGCGGTCTCTAATTCGGGAACAGCTCTAACGATTGACTGCTAAGGGCCGGTTCCGAAACGTTGTTTCGGGGCCGGCCCTTTATCATTCCGTTTTCTTTGGCCGAAGCTAATTATATTATCCTTACAATTATTTATATTTCGGGCCCTTAACCTTTTCCTCCTACTCCGAAGTTATGCGCAAACCCTTACTCTGCTTTTTGTTGCTGGGGCCCCTGGCTGGCTACGCCCAAACCACCACCGCACCCGACCCCGCGGCCGCGTCCCTCATCGCCGTTGCCTCGCCGATGCCGGCGGCCGCCGTGCTGCCCACGCGCACCGACGCCAGCCGCAAGCTGGTGAAGATGAAGGACACCATCCAGCCGCTCGTGGGCGAGCTGGCGGCATTCAAAAACCGGCCGCAGGTGGCGCACATCCTGGCCGAATCGACCGACGATTTCCTGCAAATCATGGGCGGGCGGCCCACCGAGGAAGCCTACTTCCAGGTGCTGGAAGGCAGCCTGGCCGCCCTTACGCCCCTCACCCCCGGCACCACCGACCGGGCCGAGGTGGCCGAGTATTACGAAGACCTGCTGGACATCGTGGGCATTACCTCGTCGGGCGGGCGCCTCAACGCTTTCCTGAAGCGCACCAAAGCCAAGGCCGCCCCGGCCCAGTAGGGCCCCGAGCCCGCCGGACCCGTGCGCCCGGGCTGCCATCTGGCGGCCCGGGCGTACCTTTTGGTAGTCCAACGCCCACCCACCATGCTCACCATCGCTCTGCTCCTGCTGTTCGGCTTGCTGTTTTTAGCCGCCGAAGTTATTTTTATTCCCGGCACCACGGTGGTAGGGTTCGTGGGGTTCGCGCTGCTGGCCTGGGGCGTATGGCTGAGCTACCACGACCTGGGCACGCCCGCCGGGCACTACGCCCTGGCGGGCGCGGGGGCCCTGGCGGGGATGGTGCTCTACCTCGGCTTGCGGCCGAAGAACCTGGCCCGGGCGGCGTTGCATTCGGTGAGCGAAGGCTCGGTGCGCGACGTGCGCCGCGCCGATGTGCCCGCCGGCACGCTGGGCCATACACTGTCGGCGCTGCGGCCGGCGGGCACGGTGCTGTTTGGCGAGGAGCGGCGCGAGGCCGTGACGCGCGGCGAATTTGTGGACGCCGGCCGCGCAGTGCGGGTGCTTGGCATCGAGCAAAATCGCATCGTAGTGGAGGGCGCATAGGGCCCCGGGCGGCGGTGCCCGATTCTGCCCTACCTTACGGCCATGAACTACCCCTTCCTGCCCCTCATCATCGCGGCCGTGGCGCTGCTGATGCTGCTGTATTTTTTCCCCGTTAGCCTCTGGATCACAGCGCTATTCTCGGGCGTGCGGGTGAGCTTGCTGCAGCTGGCCTTCATGCGGGTACGCAAAGTACCGCCCTCGCTGATCGTCAACTCCCTGATTACCTCCACCAAAGCGGGCCTGCGGCTGACGGCCGATGACCTGGAAACCCACTACCTGGCCGGCGGCAACGTGCCCAGCGTCATCAAGGCCCTCATTTCGGCCGACAAGGCCAACATTCCGCTCGATTTCAAGCAGGCCACGGCCATCGACCTGGCGGGCCGCAATGTGTTCGAGGCCGTCACGACGAGCGTTAACCCCAAGGTAATCAACACACCCAACGTGGCCGCCGTAGCCCAGGACGGCATCCAGCTCATCGTCATTGCCCGCGTCACGGTGCGGGCCAACATCTCGCAGCTCGTGGGCGGGGCCGGTGAGGAAACCATCCTGGCCCGCGTGGGCGAGGGCATCGTGACAAGCATCGGCTCGTCGGTCTCGCACAAGGAAGTGTTGGAAAATCCCGACAAGATTTCTAAACTAGTGCTGCACAAGGGCTTGGATGCCGGCACAGCCTTCGAAATTCTCAGCATCGACATTGCCGACATCGACATCGGTGAGAACATCGGGGCCAAGCTCCAGACCGACCAGGCCAGCGCCGACCTGCGCGTGGCCGAGGCCCGCGCCGAGGAGCGCCGCGCCATGGCTGTGGCCATGGAGCAGGAGTACCGCGCCAAAACCCAGGAAGCCAAGGCCAAAGTGGTGGAGGCCGAGGCCGAAATCCCGCGCGCCATCGCCGAAGCCTTCCGCAGCGGTAACCTCGGCATCATGGACTACTACAAGATGCGTAACGTGCAAGCAGACACCGAGATGCGCGACTCTATTGCCAACCCCAACGCCGGCAGCGGCAGCGTAAAACCGGGCAGAGAGGAAGGCCGGCAGTCGTAGTTTTTGGCTATTGGCCGTTAGCTAACGGCCAATAGCCAAAATCCTATCCCCACACCTTGGTGCCTTCAGTGCAGTTACGACACATTTCCACTTGGTCGCGGCCTTTGAGCAGCGCCTGACGGAAGCCCTGGTACTTCTGGCCCTGCCAGAGGCTGGTGAAGGACTGGTGCTTGAGGTCACCGAGGCGGTACTCTGCGTCTTTATCGAAGCAGCAGGGTACCACGAGGCCGTCCCAGGTGATGACGCAGGAGTGCCACATCTTCCAGCAGTGGTTGAGGAGGCGGTTTTTCAGGCTCCAGGTGCCGTTGTGGTTGTTCTCGTAGCGCGAGTAGTAATCAATGGTGGGAATGAGGGGCGAGCCGTGCTGGTAGTCGTAAATCTGCGCGGTTTTGAACCATACGTCGTCCACGCCCATCGCTTGCGCCAGGGCCCGAGCGTCGGCAATCTGGTGCTCGTTGGGCCCCACCACCAGAAACTGGAAGATGACGCGCGGCGTGCTGGATTTCAGCTTTTTGCGCCAGCGCATGATGTTGCGCGTGCCTTCGAGCACCTTTTCCAGCTTGCCGCCCACACGGTACTGCTGATACACCTCCTGGGTGGTGCCGTCGAGCGAGATGATGAGCCGGTCGAGGCCGCTTTCCACGGTGCGGCGGGCGTTTTGGTCCGTCAGGTAGTGGGCGTTGGTGCTGGTAGCGGTGTAGATGCCCTTGCTGGCGGCGTACTGCACCAGCTCCAGGAAATGCGGGTGCAGGTAGGGCTCGCCCTGGAAGTAGAAAATGAGGTACCATAGCCGGCTGGCCACTTCGTCGATAGTTTTCTTAAAAAGGTCGTCGGCCAGCATGCCCGTGGGCCGCGTGAACGAGCGCAGGCCGCTGGGGCACTCGGGGCAGCGCAGGTTGCAGCTGGTAGTGGGCTCGAAGCTCAGGGCCAAAGGCAGGCCGCGGTGGCGGGCCCGGCCGGTGGCCTTGCTCAGCAGGTAGGAACCCACCACCTGGGCCGCGTTCCAGAGGCGCAGCGGAGTAGTTTTGGACAGCACATTAAGGCCGTCGGCGAGGAGTGGGTGCATGGGCCGGGGGGTAAGCCAAGGGGCCCGGGGCCCCACTGACAAAAAAAGACGACGGAAGCGCGGGGCTTCCGTCGTCTGAGCAAAGTTACGCGGCGCGGCAGTGGGGCCCCGGGGGTCCTATTTTGCCGGTTCGAGGGCGCTGGTATAAGTACTGGCTTTGCCAAACGCCTGGTTGATTTCGTCGATGGCAGCGCGGCTGCTCAGGCGCTTGGGCTTGGTGTTGAGGAAGGTACCGTCTTCGCCAATGAGGAAGTACGCCGGCACGTCCTGCACTGAGTAGGCCTTGGCCACCGGCGAGCGGAAGCCGCCCCCGGGGACGCGCGCCTGCACACCGGGCAGGTTTTTGGACTTCACCAGTTGCCGCCAAGCCAGCTCGTTCTCATCAAGCGCAATGTTGATGAACACGATGTTCTTGTTCTCAAAGCGGCGAATCAGGTCCTGGGCATACACTAAGTCGCGGAGGCACAGGCCGTTGGTTGATTTCCAGAAGTTGAGGTACACTAGCTTGCCCGCGTAGTTGCGCAGGCTTACCGAGTCGCCGGCCACGGTGGGCAGCCGAAAATTCGGGGCCGGGGCCCCAATGGCAAATTCTTTGTGCTGGTTGAAATCGGCCAGTAGCGTTGGGTAAAATTTGCTCTGCGGGTCGGCGGCATGGTATTCGGCCAGCATGGCCGCCGAGCGTTTCACGTGGCCAAAACGAAACGACTCTTCTAGCACCCGCCCCTGAATGATGGCCCGGATGGGACCCGTCAACTCCTTGCCCGCCAGCGTAAACGAGTAGGTGTAGAAATCGGGGTCAGTGCGCTGGTGGCTGGCCGCGGCGGCCGCGTGGTGCAGGTAGTTCACCAGAAACTCGTGGTATAGCTCGCTCTGCGCCGCGTCGGGGTTATCAATAAGAACCGGATCTTTGAGGAAATCGTAGTAGGTCGGCGTCATTTTCAGGCGGCCCTCGGTGCTCACCACCTGCTCGCGCAAATCCTGGAAGGTGAGGCGGTCGTTGGCGTAGGCGTAGTCAATCTCCGCCTTGGCATATTTATAAAATTCGGCCGTGAATGCCTGCTTGTCGGCGCGCTCTTCCAGGAACTCCTGCTCGTGCTTGCGGCGGTACTCCAGAAACGATAGAAACGGGGCTTCGTAGAGCTGTACGTTGTCGGGAAGCACTTGAAAACCGTCATTTTCCACAAATTGCTGGTCTACCTCGGCCAGGTAAGCATTGGCATTAGTGGCTTGCAGGCGGTGGCGCTGCTCGTCGGTGGCATTACCACCGCGCATCCTCGACGACACCCCGGCGGGCATGTTGGCCTTGAACTTGAGCGAGCCTGCCATGTCGCCGCCTTTGAAGCGCACGTCTAAGTCGGTGCCAGCGTCGAGGAACAGGGCGGCTACGTCGTCGCCGTATACCAAATCGGCCTTGGTGGCGCCGGCCACGGGGATAGAAAGCCGGAATTCGCCCTTGCCGCTGAGGGCCGCGCGCACAATCCGGGGCTTGGCGTCGAGCGGGTTGTCGCGCAGCGACACGGCTACCGAGTCGTCGTCCGGGTTGCTCACGCGTCCCGTCAGCACGGCCGTGCCGGGCCCCGAAACGGCGGTGGCCTCCGCAGCCGCCTGCTGGGCCCGGCCTAGCAGCGGGCTCAACAACAACGGTAGCGCCAGCAGCCAATAAAACGTTGAAGTAAGAATATTAGACATAGCCAAGATAACGAGCAATCCTAATGGAGCATTTGTAGGACGCAAACCTGTGCAACCAAGTATGCATTTCCTGGGAAAAGCCTATCCACAAACCGAAGGTACGGGCTCTGGTTATATAAAATACAATTTCTCGCTCCTGTCCACTTTTTCTTGTTTCTGCACTCGCCTAGTCGTCTTTTCGTTATAATCTAATACTGAACAATTGGCCGCCGGGGCCCCGACTAGCCGAACAAGCCATCGAGCACTTCGTCGAGCCGGCCCACCGGGCGCACCCGCAAGCCAGGGCGCAGGGCCCCTAGGTTCTTGCCGTTGAACTGCGAGACGTACATCTCGCGGAAGCCCAGCTTTTCGGCCTCGGCCAGGCGCTGGTCAAGGCGGCTTACGGCCCGGATTTCGCCGCTCAGGCCCACCTCGGCGGCCAGGCAGACGTCGCCCGCGATGGGCACGTCGTGCAGCGACGACACCACCGCCGCGCACACCGCCGCGTCGAGGGCCGGGTCGTCGAGGCGCAAGCCTCCGGCAATGTTCAGGAATACGTCTTGCTGGCCCAGGCGCAGGCCGCTGCGCTTCTCGAGCACGGCCAGCAGCATTTGCAGGCGCTTGGCGTCGAAACCGGTGCTGCTGCGCTGCGGCGTGCCGTAGGTGGCGGGCGTCACGAGGGCCTGCACTTCCACCAGCAGCGGGCGGTTGCCCTCCAGGGTAGCGCCGATGGCCATGCCGCTCAGGCTTTCGCCGCGCTGCGAGAGCAGGATTTCGGAGGGGTTGCTGACCTGGCGCAGGCCGTCGCCCTGCATCTCGTAAATACCTAATTCTGAGGTGCTACCGAAGCGGTTTTTAGTGGTGCGCAGGATGCGGTAGCTCAGGTGCCGGTCGCCCTCAAATTGCAGCACGGTATCCACCATGTGCTCCAGGATTTTGGGCCCCGCAATGCTGCCGTCTTTGGTGATGTGGCCGATGAGCAGCACCGGTACGCCAGTTTCCTTGGCGTATTTCAGCAGCTCGGCGGTGCACTCGCGCACCTGGCTCACGCTGCCGGCCCCGCTTTCCACCAGCGTGGAGTGCATAGTCTGGATGGAGTCGATGACGACCAGGTTGGGCTTCACCTGGTCAATCTGCCGGAAGATGTTCTGAGTGTTGGTTTCGGTGAGGATGTAGCAGCCAGGGTGCTGGCCGTCGGCTAGGCGCTCGGCGCGCATCTTTATTTGGGCCTCGCTCTCCTCGCCGCTCACGTACAGCACCCGTAACTGCCTTAATCCCAGCGCAATCTGGAGCATGAGGGTGCTCTTGCCGATGCCCGGCTCACCACCAATGAGCACGATGGAGCCCGGCACCAAGCCCCCGCCCAGCACGCGGTTCAGCTCATTGTCGGGGGTGAGGATGCGGGGCTCGTCTTCGGCAATAATGTCGCCGAGCGGCACCGACTTGGCGGTTTTGGTAAGGCTACCGCCAGGCACGGTGCTGGCGGGCTTCCACTGGCCGGTGGTGGTGGCCACGGTTTCCTTCTGGACGACTTCTTCGACGTAGGTGTTCCACTCGCCGCAGGCCGGGCAGCGGCCAATCCACTTGGCCGACTGCGCGCCGCAGCTTTGGCAGAAAAATACGGTTCTTACTTTGGCCATTCTTGCTAATTAATTCAGCAAGGATAAGGCCAATGGACTGAAAAAAGTGCCGCCCGCGGGGCGGAAGCTAGGGCCCCGGAGACTGGTGCGGGGCCCCGGCGGCCTGGTTGTAGGCTTCGAGCAGCCGGGCCACGTCGGCATGGCGGTGGCCCTCGGCCCCGGCCCGGATGGCGGCGGCCAGGGCGGGGGCATCGGCGAGATATTCGGCCAGGAAAGGGGCAAACTGCTTGCCGCTCGGCACCTGCACGAGCCCGGTGAGGCTGGGGCGGCGCAGAAGCCAGGTGTGGTTGTATTTACTGCTGAATGCCCCCGTCCAAATGAGCCCGCCGCCTGGCACGGGCAAGGGAATAGGCACCCCTCTTTTGAGCGTAGCCACGTCGAACAATTCTACCCGGGGCCCGGCCAGAATACGTGGGGCCAGGCCGGAGCACAGCTGGCCCCGCAAATGCACGGGCTCGTAGTACACGTTGCCGGTCCGAACCCACTGCACCTCCGCCATTTTGATGGTCAGCGGCTTGGGTCGGGGCAGCGTCATCGGGTTGCGCCAGGTGAACGTAAGGCCGGGGGCCCCAGCTTGCCCATCAAGAATAAACGCGTAGAGCAGGTGGCCGTTGGCAGTGCTGATGCGGCTTACCGGCAGGTAATATTTTGGGTTCGCGGGCTGCAAGGTATCGGTGGCCAAGTTGCGCACTTCGCGGGTTTGCGCCAGCAACTGGCCGGCCCCACCAAACAAAAGGCTCCCGAAGGCCAGCCCATAAAGCAATAGCTTGTGCATTAATAAAGAGGGTTGCGTGGAAGGCCAAAGCGGGGCCAGGGCAGTCCGGGCCCAGTGCAGGTGCACCGTTTCCCCCAGCGCCCGCCTTCCCGGGCCTGAATTTTATTAGCATGAAGGTTAGGCATCAGCTGCCACGCCGGGGCCCCGCCAGCCAGTAGATGCGCAAGAAAATGAATCCCTTGCGCGGCCCGCCCCGGGCATTTTCGGATGCGGGGGCCCGACCTTTGCCGCTGGTCCACCTGTTTTCCCTTGGCATGCCCGATTTTCCTTCCCGCTACACCCGTGCGCTAGCCTGGCTCGACCGGCGCGTCATTCGCCCGTTCTACACCGACCGGGTGCGGCGGCTCATCCTCCAGAGTTTTCCCTTTTGGGTGGCCTCCTTCCTAACCGGCTTAATGGCCGTGGGCTACGAGATGGTGTTTGGCTGGGCTGAAAAGGCAAGCTTTGCCTGGCTGGCGCGCGCGCCGTGGCTGGCGTTTGTGCTCACGCCGCTGGCCTTTGGCGCGTCGTGGCTGCTGGTGCGGGGGACCCCGGCGGCGCGGGGCAGCGGCATCCCGCAGGTCATGGCCGGCATCGAGCTGTCAAACGCCAGCCAGCACCACCGCACGGCCTACCTGCTGAGCCTGCGCGTGGCCATCGTCAAGATACTCAGCAGCGTGGTGCTGCTGCTGGGCGGCGGCGTGATTGGCCGCGAGGGCCCCACGATTCAGGTATCGGCGGCCATTTTCCGGGCCATCAACAAGTTGCAGCCGGCCGGCTGGCCGCAGCTCTCGCGCCAGATTGCCCTGGTTACGGGCGGCGCGGCGGGCCTGGCAGCGGCCTTCAACACGCCGCTGGGCGGCATCGTGTTTGTGGTGGAGGAACTGACCCAGATGCACATGGCGCGGTTTCGGATGGCGGTGTTCACGGCCGTCATTATCGCGGGCCTCACGGCTCAGACGTTCCTGGGGCCCTACCTGTACCTGGGGTTCCCGAAAGTTATTCCGGCCACGGGGCGGGTGCAGGTGCTGGTGGTGGTGGTGGCACTGGTATGCGGGCTGGCGGGCGCGGCCTTTGCCAAGGCGCTGCTGTGGCTGGGGCGCTACCGGCAGCGCTTCACCACGCTGGCGATGCAGGCGGGCTGGGTGCTGGGCTGCGGCCTGCTGCTGGGGGGGCTGGCCTACCTGGTGGGCCGCGAGGGCATAGGCACGGGCAAGCCCATCATCAACCGGCTGCTATTTCAGAACGACGGGGCGACGCCGTGGTACCTGTTTCCGGTGCGCTTCGCAGGCATGGTCCTCAGCTACAGTAGCGGCGGGGCGGGCGGCGTGTTTGCCACCTCGCTCAGCGCGGGGGCCATCCTGGGCGACGGCATCTGCCAAGTCTTCGACGTGGCCGTGGCCGACCGTAACCTGCTCATTCTGGTGAGCATGGTCAGCTTCCTGACCGGTGTGGTGCGCTCACCGTTCACAGCCGCCATCCTGGTGTTGGAAATGACAGACCGGCACTCGGCCATTTTCCAGCTGCTGCTCAGCGGTATGCTGGCCCAGGGCGTGGCATCGCTCGTTGATCCGCACTCGCTCTACGAGCACCTCAAGGCCGGCTTCATCCGCGAAACCGGTGACGTGGACCGCGCGGCCCGGGCCGCGCCCGCCCCGCCGGCCAGTCCGCCGGAATAGGGGTGCGCTAGCGCCGGGGCCCCGGCGCTAGCGCACCCCCCGCCCAGGCCTGGATTTCGTTGGCGTGGGGGTTTGGTTGCAGCTGCCACGTGGTGTTGATGTACATGGTGCCGCGCGCGCCGGGCCGGTAGGCCGCCCAGCCCGGGTTGCCGGTTTTGGCGAACGCCACCCACGCCGCCTGCATTTGGGTGGCCAGCGCGGCCGGGGCCCCGGCGGGCCCGAGCACACCTCGGGGCCCGGTAATCAGGGCGCGGTGGCCAAATACCAGCGCCAGCCCGTGGTACGCGCCGTAGACACCACCCGCCACCGACGACCGCCATCCGAGTTCGTACATATGGGTGCGGCCGGCCTGGCGGGCGAGCGCATCGGCCAGCCGCACCGACGGCACCTGGAACTGATAGGCCGTGATGACGGTCGAGAACAGCTCGCCCAACTTCTTCTTGGGATACGCTTTTTTGTGGACCGCAACCAGGGCGGCGGGGGCCGGGTGCACCAGCCGCGCCGCTTTATAAAGGATGAGGTTGAGCCTGTTTTTTTTCAGCAGCCCGGTGGATACCAGGCAGTAGTTGGCCCCGTCGGAATTGTAGCCCACCAGCATATCCACCGCGCCGCCGGCCCCTTTTCGTAGGCCGTCCAGCGGCACGGCGGGCACAATATCGTCGTCGATGACCGGGAAGAACAGCGCCAGGCCGCCGGTGGGCTCGGCGTGCTCCGCGGTTTCGAGATGCACTATTTTGGGCGTTACCTGGGCCTGGGCGGCCAGTAGCTGCTCGGGCGTGAAGCGGCGGTGGACCCGGGCGGTGTTCGGAATTTTCAGCACCTTGGCGTACTGGGCGGCGATGCGGCTAGCCTGTACGCCGCTCAGCGCGGCCTGGCCCGAGCCGCTCATCATAATGCCCCGCCGAAATAGCCCCCGGGCAGTCGGGCTGGCCAGCAACACGGCCACGCTCATGGCCCCCGCCGACTCGCCCATGACGGTTGTGTTGGCCGGGCCGCCCCCTAAATTCGCAATGTTGGCCTGCACCCAGCGCAAGGCCGCCAGCTGGTCGCGGATGCCCAGGTTGGACGGCACGCCCGGTATTTTCAGGAAGCCCTCGATGCCCAGCCGGTAGTTCAGCGATACGAACACGACGCCCTGCTTGGCAAAATTGGCCTCGTCGTACAGCGGCACGTTGCTGGTGCCCAGCACAAATGCACCCCCGTGGAAGAACACCAGCACCGGCCGGCGAGGGCCCCGCGGGCCCATCGTCCAAATGCTGATAAGTGCCCGTTGCTAATTAGCTTGATGTAAAGAACGTCATGCTGAGCGCAGTCGAAGCATCTCTTATTATGAAGCTGTTTAGGAAGTAGTCAGGCGGGCTCAAAACAGAAAAGACTCCCACGGCAGAGCGAAATTTGAGGTGCGACCCATCTCCTTTCCCTCCGTCATGGAAGTCCTGCCCAAAGATATCATTACCGCCTGGATACTCCCCCATTTGCCCTTTAGCGCCCACGGCCGTCGGCGGGCGGCCCAGCCGGTGGAAGTCGTCGGCGCCATTCTCTACAAGCTCAAAACGGGTTGTCAGTGGCGCTGGCTGCCCGTGCGAGAATTGCTGCCAACCCACCCCCTGACGTGGCAGGGCGTCTACTATTATTTCAACCAGTGGCGCAAGCAAGGTGCTTGGAAACAGCTTTGGTTGAGCGTCTTGCGCTTGAACCACGCGGCGCTGGACTTGTCGAGTGTGCAACTCGATGGCAGCCACACCCCGGCTAAAAACGGCGGGGCGGCTGTCGGCTATCAAGGCCGCAAGGCGGCCCGCACCACCAACGCCCTGTTTCTGGCCGACAACACGGGCCAGCCCCTAGCCGTGGCCACGCCGCAAGCCGGCAACCACCACGATACGTTTGCCCTCGAACACGTCTTCGCCGAACTCTGTGAGCTGCTCGAACAAGCGCACCTGCGCCTGGAAGGCCTCTTTCTGAATGCCGACAAAGCCTTTGATGTCACTAGCTTGCGTCAGGCCTGCGCCCGGCGCGACATCGAAGCCAACATTCCCCGCAACCGGCGCTCGACCGACTGGCAAACGGATGATGACACGCCGCTGGACCCCGAACTTTACCGGCGCCGGCTGGTCATCGAGCAAATGAACGCCTGGCTCGACGGCTTCAAGACCCTGCTGGTGCGCTACGAAACCTGCCTGGAAAATTGGCTGGCCTTCCACTGGCTCGCCTTTGTCGTGCTGCTACTGCGTAAAATTACCCGACCACCCACTTCCTAAACAGCTTCTATGAGTTAACTATAAGATTTAGATCTAGTCACGCATAATATACGCTTCAATAGGCTCTGCATGGCCGGCCGTTTTAACATAAGCTATTTACTAATGGGTACTTACAAGGAGTTGACGAGGAAGGTAATTAGTTGCGCCATGCGGGTGCACCGCGTGTTAGGTACGGGTTTCCAAGAGGTTATTTGCCAGCGGGCGCTGGCCGTGGAATTGGCGCAATGCGGCATAAATGCCCAGCGTGAATTGGAAATGCCGATCTATTACCGGCAGCAGGAAATCGGTTCGCACCGCGTCGATTTCCTAGTTGAGGAAACGGTCTCACTGGAGCTAAAAGCCCTGTACGAGCTAACACCCATCCACTACGCCCAAATCATCAACTACCTGGAAGCCTACCTCCTGTCCATCGGCCTGCTCATCAATTTCGGGCCCCCTTCCATGCAATACAAGCGCTTTGTAAAAACCCATCCAGTCTACTAATTCCCAAGCTAACGAACATTAGGGCGAAGCCCCAAAAAAGCAAAAAACGGATAAGAGCGGCCCAAAAGGAATCCGTTCTTATCCGTT
This sequence comes from Hymenobacter nivis, assembly GCF_003149515.1. NCBI lineage: Bacteria > Pseudomonadati > Bacteroidota > Cytophagia > Cytophagales > Hymenobacteraceae > Hymenobacter > Hymenobacter nivis. The sequence continues at coordinate 3,347,026 of NZ_CP029145.1, read as the reverse complement.
AAATCCACTTAATCTGCGGTTCAGATCTTCAGTTGGCAGATTACTGTTTCGCCACCTTTCACCTTCTGGCCCAGCTCCACCTTCACATCGGCGTCGATGGGTACGAACAAATCGACCCGTGAGCCGAACTTGATAAAGCCGAACTCCTCGCCCTGGTTTACTTCGTCGCCCTCGTTCACGTACCACACAATACGGCGGGCCATGGCCCCGGCAATCTGCCGGAAGAGCACCAGGGGCCCCGCGTCGCTCTCTACCACCACGGTGGTGCGCTCGTTTTGGGTGCTGCTTTTGGGGTGCCAGGCCACCAGGTAGTTGCCGGGGTGGTACTTAAAGTATTTCACCATGCCCGAAATCGGGTTGCGGGTTACGTGCACGTTGATGGGCGACATGAACACGCTGATCTGCTTGCGCATATCGTCGAAATACTCGGGCTCGTACACGTCCTCAATCACCACTACTTTGCCGTCGGCCGGGGCCAGTAGCAGGTCTTCGTGGGTGAAGAGGTGCCGGAACGGACTGCGGAAAAACTGGAGTAGCGCCAGAAACGCCACTACCGAAACCCCAGCAAAAATGCGGTTGAAGAGCACCGCCCCTCGGTTGAACTGGTAGAGGGCCAAATTCAGGGCCAGCAGCACCAAAATGGTTACGAACAGGATGCGGCGGCCTTCTTTATGTACTTTCATAAATCACTGATTTTGACTGATTAACCGTAGTTTCGCTGATTTCAACGAGGCTAACCAGTGCAAAAAATAGGGCGGCTGGGAATGGCAGCCGGAATAAATTACGGTCAGAAAAAGAAAGGGCACGGACCAAATGGCCCGTGCCCTCCTTTACAACCAAAAATAAGCAATTACGGCTCGCAGAACAGCAACTAATAAAATCGACCGACGAAACAACAAAATCACGGTTAATCAGCCAAGATCAATAATTTAGTAACCGCCGCGGAACTTATAGGTTTGGGCGACCTTGTCGATAGCCACTACGTAGGCCGCGATTCGCAGCGAAACATTGTACTTCAGGCTGGTTTGGTACACTTTCTCGAAGGCATCGCTCATGATGCGGTCGGCGCGCTCGGTCACCATCTCCTCGGTCCACTTGAAGCCCTGCTTGTTCTGCACCCACTCGAAGTAGCTCACCGTCACGCCGCCCGAGTTGGCCAAAATGTCGGGCACCACCGAAATACCTTTTTCGTAAATGATGGGGTCGGCCGAGGCCGAGGTGGGGCCGTTGGCGCCCTCCACAATCAGCTTGGCCTGGATTCGGCCGGCGTTGTGCTCGGTGATGACGTCCTCCACGGCAGCGGGCACCAACACGTCCACGGGCGAAACCAGCAGCTCATCGGGGTCCATCGGTACGGCGCCCGCGAAGCCTTCGAGGCGGCCGCCGTGGGCATTTTTGTGGGCAATGGCTTCGTCGATGTTGATGCCATCGGCGTTCCAGTAAGCGCCCGAAATATCGCTTATAGCTTTAATCTTTAAGCCTTTGTCGAACAAAAGCTTGGAGGCCCACGTGCCCACGTTGCCGAAGCCCTGCACGGCGGCCGAAACCTCCGTGGGCTTGAGGCCCAGCTTTTCGAGGGCGGCCAGAGTGGCCACCATCACGCCGCGGCCGGTGGCCTCGGTGCGGCCCAGCGAGCCGCCCATCACCAGCGGTTTGCCCGTCACGACGGCCGAGGAAGTCATGCCCACAGTTTTCGAGAACTCGTCCATCAGCCAGGCCATCTCGCGCGGGCCCGTGCCCATGTCGGGGGCCGGAATGTCGCGGTCGGGGCCGAACACATCCTTGAGTGCCAGCGTGTAGGCGCGGGTCATGCGCTCAATTTCGCCGGCGCTCATCGTGGTCGGGTCGCAGATGATGCCGCCCTTGGCCCCGCCGTAAGGGATGTCCACCACGGCGCACTTCCAGGTCATCCAGGCCGCCAGGGCCTTCACCTCGTCGAGGTATACGTTCTTGTCGTAACGAATACCGCCCTTCGAGGGCCCCAAAATGGTGTTGTGAATTACGCGGTAGCCCTCGAACACGCGCACCTTGCCGTTGTCCATCGTCACGGGAATGTGCACGATTACCTGCTTGTCCGGGGTTTTGAGGACGTTGTAGGTTTCTTCGTCGAGGCCGAGGATTTCGGCAGCGATGTTGAAACGGGACATCATCGATTCCAGCGGGTTTTCGCGGTCGACGAGCGGCGCTGGCTCTTTATAAACGGTGTGGGCGGCCATGGGGATAAGGGAGTTAATGGAGGTTGTTGGGTGGGATGGGGGAAGTACGTTTTGGAGGCGCAAAGGTATTGACTTTGCCGCAAATACGAACGATTGTTAGTTTAGTGTTACCCCGCAGCGGCCCCGCAATTACCCCGCCAACAGTTGCAGCAGTACCAGCACCGGCAGCACTAGCAGAAACGCGTCGAAGCGGTCGAGCAGACCGCCGTGGCCGGGCAGGAACGTGCCCGAATCCTTCACCCCCGCGCTGCGCTTGAGCATCGACTCGGCCAGGTCGCCCAGGGGCCCAAACACAGCCACCACGCCCGCAGCCACCAGCCGGTGCGTCAGCGGAATATCGGGCACGAACTGCCCAAACGCCCAACCCGTGATCAGGGCCAACAGGGCCCCACCGGCCCAGCCCTCCCACGTTTTGCCCGGCGAAATACTGGGCGCCAGCTTATGCTTACCAAAGTTTTTGCCGGCGAAGTAGGCCCCGGTATCGGCCGCCCAGACGAGGATGATGAGGCAGAAAACGTGGCGGGCATCGTAGCCTTTCTGGTCGAAAGCCAGTGCATTAAGCAGGCCCATTGGCAAGCTGACGTAAAAAAGGCCCGCCAGGGTAGCGGCCAAATTGAGGAACGGCTTGCCGTGGTTGGGCCAGCGAATGATCTCGCGGATTAGCAGAATAACCATCAATAGAGCCCCGGCGGCAACTAAAAAGTAGCTCGTCTCCTGCACCATCACCATCCAGGGTGAAACGGTGCCGGGCGAAACCTGCGGCAAGGCCGACAGTGGCGGATAGATGGTCCAGCCGGTTTGCCAGCCGAAAAGTTGGGCGTAATGAAAGAAACCAGTAAAAAGATGTAAATAACCGAAAATCAGTATTCCGATTACAGCGCCAATCCACGAGGCCGGTCGGTACCCATTTGCCCGCATAATCCGGTAGAACTCCTTGAGCATCACTGCCTGCACCGCCGCAAAGAACAGCCCGAATGAGATGGGCCCCCCGTAGGTGCAGCCGATGAGCAGCGCCGCCGCAACGGTGCCCCAGATGACGCGCAGGCGCAGGTTGCTGCGGACGCGCTTGGTGGCGGGAGGCCGGGCGTCGGCGGGGGGCAGGTCGGGGTTCAAAAGCAGGAGTGAAAGAAGGGCAGGGGAAAGGACGCCAAATTACGGCCGGGGTTGGCCGGGGCCCGCGGCCACGCCCTGGCGGCTGACGGTGCGCATCTGGCGCGGGGGCCCCATGCGCTGGCGCAGGCCCCACAGTAGCCCGCCCGCCAGCACGGCCGAGGCCAGGGCCAGCGGCCAGGGCAGGGCCGCGGTGCTATCGGGGTCGAAGGCCGTGTTCCAGCCAAAAGCCCCGCGCTGCACCAGGTACAGCAGCACCAGCTGGAAGGCATTATTGGTGAAGTGCGCCGCCATGGGCACCAGGATGTTGCCGCTCCACTCGTATAAGTAGCCCAAAATGAGCCCCAGCACGAAACGCGGCACGAACCCGAAAAACTGGAAGTGAATGGCGCTGAAAATAGCCGCCGCCACCCACACGCCCGCGTGCCGCGACCCAAACCAGCGCACCAGGTTCTGTTGGATTACGCCCCGGAACACCAGCTCCTCGGCCACGGCCGGCACCACGGCAATGACGACCACGCCCACCACCAGCCGCCCCACGGTGCCGAACTGCGTCAGGAACTTGGTGAGGGCCCCGGCGCGGTTTTCACTGTCCCGCGCCCACACTTCAAAGCCGTGCAGAAAGGCGGGGAAATGCACATCCGCGTTCCACGCCACCAGCACCGACATGATTGGAATAAGTACCAGAATGAGGGCCCCCGCGGCCAGTGGCCAGCCCACGCTGCCCAGGCGGCGCGGCGCGAAGTAGTCCGCCCACGACTGGCCCACAACCCGGGGCATGACGGCCGCGCCGGCGCCCAGGCCCGCCAGCATGAAGCCCTGGGTCAGCATCAGCACGGCCCAGCCGTGGGGGGTGCCGCCGGGGTCGGCGCCTGCCTGCCCAAGGCTGGCCGTTCCAAACAGCGCCGACACCAGCGCCAAGGCCCCAAAACTGCCCAGGCACAGGCCGGCGAAGGCCAGGCCCACCAGCGCTAGGATTTGCAAAAGCGGGTGCATAGGGCGGGCAGGGAAACCTTTCATGGCGGCGGGCAAGTTCGGGAGGTTGTAAATTTACCCCAGATTTAATTTAGGCTTGCTTAAAGCAACGCTCACCAACTTAGGCCGTCATGCTCATCTGGCGTCCGCGTAGCCGAAGCATCTCCACTGCTCAACTAATCTAATCGGCTAGTTAGTGAGCGGGCGAGATGCTTCGGCTACGCGGACGCCAGATGAGCATGACCGCCTAATTGAATTCCCCTTATCCCCGTGGTCAACATCGGTCCCAACATCCAGCTTCCTGATTTTCCGCTCTTGCTCGCGCCCATGGAGGACGTGAGCGACCCGCCCTTCCGCGCCGTGTGCAAGGCCAACGGGGCCGACCTGATGTATACCGAGTTCATCTCGTCGGAGGGCCTCATCCGGGCCGCGGCCAAAAGCCGCAAGAAGCTGGATGTGTTTGATTACGAGCGGCCCATTGGCATTCAGCTCTTTGGCTCCGACGTGGAAACGATGGGCGAGTGCGCCGCCATCAGCACCGAGGCGGGCCCCGACCTCATCGACATCAACTACGGCTGCCCGGTGAAGCAGGTGGCCTGCCGCGGCGCCGGCGCGGCCCTGCTGCGCGACATTCCGAAGATGGTGGAAATGACCGCCGCCGTCATTAGGAACACCCACCTGCCCGTGACGGTGAAAACCCGCTTGGGCTGGGATGAGGGCACCAAAAACGTGGAGGACGTGGCCGAGCGCCTGCAAGACATCGGCATCGCCGCCCTCACGGTTCATGGCCGTACGCGGGTGCAACTGTATAAGGGCGAGGCCGATTGGCGGCTGATTGCCCGCATCAAGGACAACCCGCGCATCCACATCCCCATCTTCGGCAACGGCGACATTACGACGCCCGAAAAGGCGCTGGAGTACAAAAACCGCTACGGTGTGGACGGCGTGATGGTGGGCCGCGCCAGCATCGGCTACCCCTGGATTTTCCGCGAAATCAAGCACTACGTGGCCACCGGGGCCCTGCTGGCCCCGCCTACGCTGGAGGAGCGGGTTGCTATGTGCCAGATGCACTTCGACCGCAGCGTGGAATGGAAGGGCCCCCGGGTGGGTATTTTCGAGATGCGCCGCCACTACGCCCACTACTTCCGCGGCCTGGAGGGCGCCAAGGCCTGGCGCACCCGCCTCGTGGACGCCGAAACGCCCGAGGCGGTGTACGAAATCATGGCCGAAATTGCCCGCAGCGAAGCCGTGCTGGTAGGATAGGGCCCCCGGGGAGGACTATTCAGAACGTCATGCCGGGAGAATGTCATGCTGAGACTGTCGAAGCATCTCTCCCACGTAAGTAATTAACTGCTGCGGAAGAGATGCTTCGGCTGCGCTCAGCATGACGTTCTTTGTTCGTTCTTGATAACCCGTTGATGATTCCGATTTACGACCAGAAATCCCGCGTTAAAATACTGGTGGCGGTGGGGGCCCTGCTCATCGGGGCGGCCACGGTGGTGTACACCAACATTCTGGTGCGGCAGGTAGCGCGGCGCGAGCAGGAGCAGATTGAGCTGTACGCCAAGGCCCAGCGCTACATCGTGAACACGGAGGAGGAGGGCGGCCTCATCTTTGTGCAGGAGCAGATTATCAACGTCAACAAGACGATCCCCATCATCTTCACCAACGAGGCGGGCGTCATCGGTGGGGCCCGCAACGTGGACATTCCGCGCCACTTGGCGCCGGCCGATTCGGTGGCGCGCCTGCGCCACGAGCTGGCCCTGATGAAAAAGCGCCACCCGCCCATTGTGGTGGAGTACGCCGCCGGGGCCCGCGACTACATCTACTACAACGACTCGCACCTGCTGGCCCAGCTGCGCACCTACCCGCTGGTGCAGCTCGGTGTCATCAGCTCGCTGGCGGTAATGGCCTACTTCGCCTTCAGCTACTCGAAGCGCTCGGAGCAAAACCGCGTGTGGGTGGGCCTGGCCAAGGAAACGGCCCACCAGCTGGGTACGCCGCTCAGCAGCCTGGTGGGCTGGCAGAGCTACCTGCGCGAGTCGGAGCGCTTCGCCAACGAGCCCATCATCGAGGAGCTGGGCAAGGACATTCGGCGGCTGGAAATCATCACCGAGCGGTTCAGCAACATCGGCTCGGTGCCGGTGCTCAACGACGAAAACCTACTGCAAGTGACGCGCAACGCCATTGCCTACCTCGAAAGCCGGGTGTCGAAGAAGGTGAAGTTCACCATCGAAACCGACCTGCCGCTCGACACCCCCGCCCGCGTGAACGTGCCGCTGTTCGATTGGGTGGTGGAAAACATCTGCAAAAATGCCGTCGATGCCATGGAAGGCCGCGGTGCCATCACGCTGCACCTGCGCCGGGTGCGGGTGCGCCGCAGCTGGTACCGCCGCGCCGCGCCCGGCCGCCAGGTGGCCGTCGACATCACCGACACGGGCAAGGGTATCCCCAAAAACAAGCTCGAGAGCGTGTTCATGCCCGGCTTCACCACCAAGCGCCGGGGCTGGGGCCTGGGCCTGGCCCTGGCCAAGCGCATCATCGAGAACTACCACGAGGGTAAGCTTTTCGTGAAGTGGAGCGAGCTGGGCCGCGGCACCACGTTCCGCATCGTGCTGAACCAGTGAGCAGTTAACAGTGAGCAGGGTACTATTAATTGCTCACTGTTAACTGAGTCCTAGCGGTTCGTGATTTCCACGTAGGCTCTGCCCGTTACGGGCTGGCCGTTGTGGGTGCCGGTTACGCGGCACATGCCCTCCCAGTAGTACATGGTGAAGGCGTGAAAGAAGCGCAGGGCAAGTTCCTGGTTGGGCACCAGAGGCTCCACGGTGAGGTCGTAGCCCTGGCCGGGCACCTGCACGCGCCACTTGGCGGGGTACTTTTTCTTCGATTTCGGGCTGGTCCAGTACGTGAGGGGCGTGAGCTGGAAATCGGGCCCCGTGAGGCGCAGGTTGCGGCCGCCGTCGCCGCTGAGGGTGCCGTTGCTGAGGGCTTCGCCGGTGGTGCGGTTGTGCAAAGAGTACAGCATCAGCTCCTCGCGGGGCTGGTCGAGCTGGATGCTGAGCCAGTCCCAGCCGGTGTTTTTATCCACGACGGCCGCGCAGTTCCATTGGCGGTCGTACCACATTTCGCCGGCGACCTGGTGGGTTTTGCCGCCCACCGTGAGGGTGCCGGTTGTAGCCAGGCGCGGGTACGAGTAGTAGCCGGCTTCAATGCCCTTGCCGTAGTGCTCATAGCCGGTGCCGCCGCCGTGCAGCACTACGGGCCGGGTGGGCGCGGTGCGTAGGTCGAGGGCATAGCCCGCGTTTTTCTTGCCGGTGAGGGCCGCTTGCAGCTGGTAGCGGCCTTCCTGCCCGTCAAATTTCCAAACCTGGGCCCCCTTGTGCTCGCGCAAGCGCACGGGCAGCGAGTCGGTGAGCGGGCGCGGCAGCTTGCCCAGCTTGTAGTCGTAGCGAAACTGCTGGCCCTGGGGGTCGGTCAGGGCCACGTTCACCATCTGGTAGTCGCTCTTGCCGTCCTTCAGGTTGAAGTGGAAAAACACGTACTCCACGCCAAACTGCTCGCCGGTAGTCTGGTCGGTGAGATGGCCGGTGAGGTACCACCACTCCAGCGAGTTTTTGGGGTGCGGAGCCTCCTCGCGGGGCAGCTCGGCGCGGGTAGTGGTGGGGTTGAAGCGCGTGGTGGGCGTAGGCTTGAGCGTGGCGCAGGAGGTAGCCAGCAGCAAACCCAGGGCAAAAGGCAGAAATTTCATACCCCCCAAAAAGGCTTTTGGGGCCCGAAAAGTTTGGCCGGAATGGCTGATTTAGCCCCGGCGAAAGGGACGGGTGAGCCAGTAGTAGAAGCGGCGCGGGTGCCACGGCCAGGGTTTGCGGTTAATCACAATCAGTCCATCCAGATCCGCGTGTGAGGGACGCATTACGATTTGCATTTGGGCTGCGTTACCCACAGTTTCTAAAATAATTTCCTGCGAGATGTAACCCACGAAAGAAATCACCACTTTCCTTCCAGCGGCCTTCAACTGTTCGGTTGGTACTTCCAACGCGAAGCGGCCGTCATCACCCGTGCTGATGCCAATCAGTGTGCTTTTCAGTAAAACAGTTACGCCGGGCAAGCCCTGCCGGGTAGCCGAGTCCAGTACCACCCCGTGAAGCACCACAGCCGTTGGCGCAACAGCGGCCGCCGCTTGGCCCACCTTTCGTTCTACTGGTCGGGGCCCCTGCTCTACCGGCACCTGCGCCCGGGCCGCCGCGCCTGCGCCTTCCCGCAACCCCCACACTGCCACAGCGGCCGCCAGCCAGGCCTGCCAGCGGCTGGGGGCCCCCACGGCCAGCGGCCGCAAGGGCCGGCCCAGCTGCCCCGCCGCGAACCGGCCGCAGGTGCGGCCGGCCGCGTGCTGTAACACGGCCAGGATTTCGGCGTCCGTTTTCTGGGTGAAGTCCACCACCGTTTTTTGGCAGGCGGCGCAGTGGCGGCCGGGGCCCCGGGGCGTCATGGCGGCCCAGCTTTCGGCGCAGGGCTGCGGGATGTGAACGGAGGTGGGGCGAGCAGGCATGGGACGAAAGTTAAAGCAGCTTTCTCCCTTGATGCCGCGCCCCTCCCAATTGCACACGGGGCCCCCACGATTACCCGGTAGCCCGCCCGGCCATCCCTGCAAAACCTTGTACCTTGGGCAGGCTTGAACCGGCGGTACCCACGCCCTTTTCTTTGTTTGTTATGGCTCTTTCTTTCCGAATGGCTTCGCTCGTGCTATTGCTCACGCCCTTGGCGGGCCATGCCCAGTCGGGCGCGCTGGGGCTGGAAGTCCCGGCCCCGGCGGCGCCCAGCAAGGGGCATTTTCTGGCGGGGGCCTACGCGGTGGGCGGCTACGTGCCGCTAAGTACCCCCGCGGCTTACGGCTACGGGGTGCAGCCCTACCTGCGCTACCAGCTGGGCACGAGCGCCACCGGCCGGCCGCGTCCTTTTGTGCAGTACACATTTGCTCCCTACCGGCTGCAAGCCTACGGCGCGGAGGGGGGCTACGGCCCCGAGGGCGGCGCCCTGCCAGCCAACGCCGGCTTTGCGCCGCTGGCCCAGCGCAACGGGCCTTACGGCAACAGTTACAGCGGCTACGGCGGCGGCATGGGCACCGTATCGGTGGGCGTGCCGGTGCGCATCGGCAGCGGTTCGGCCGTGCTGAGCGTGGGCGGCAGCGTGCTGAGCAGCCTGCTGCGCTAAGGCGGCGGCGGGCCCCCGGCAAACCATAAGCCGCCCAGGGGCCCTATCTTTTGCCCCTCAAACCCGCCCCGCTCGCCGTTCATGCGTTCCGATAATTCTCTTTTCCGCCGCAAAACCATCGCGGCCATCCTGCAAAACCCGCCCGCCGACCACGAGGGGCCCGGCGGTGGCCTCGAACGCCACCTCACCGTGCGCGACCTCACCGGGCTGGGCATCGCGGCCATCATCGGGGCCGGTATCTTCAGCACCATCGGCAAAGCCAGCCTCGACGGGGGCCCCGCCGTGTCGATGCTGTTCGTGTTCACGGCCGTGGCCTGCGCATTTTCGGCGTTGTGCTACGCCCAGTTCGCAGCCACCATTCCGGTCAGCGGCTCGGCCTACACCTACGCCTACGCTTCGTTCGGCGAGCTGGCCGCCTGGATCATCGGCTGGGCCCTCATCATGGAGTACACGGTGGGCAACATCGTGGTGGCCATTTCGTGGAGTGACTACTTTACAAGCCTGATGGATGGCATTGGGTGGCACATCCCGGCCTACCTCAGTACCGGGGCCCAGGGGGCCTACCAGGGCTACGCCGCCGTGGTGGCCCTCATGGAAGCCCACCTGCCACTGGCCCAGGCCACGCCGGCCCAGCTCGAAGGCTACAAAATCTGGAACTCGGCACCGGTGCTGTTTGGCGATTGGCACCTGGTGGCCGACGTGCCGGCTTTTGGCATCACGGTGCTCATCACCTGCCTCGTGTACATCGGCATCAAGGAAAGCAAGTACGCCTCCAACCTGCTGGTGGTGTTGAAGTTGATTGTGGTGGCGGTGGTCATTGCCGTGGGGGCCTTCTATATCAAGCCAGCCAACTGGCACCCGTTTGCGCCCCACGGTGTGGGCGGCGTGCTCAAGGGCGTGTCGGCGGTGTTCTTCGCCTACATCGGCTTCGACGCCATTTCCACCACCGCCGAGGAGTGCAAAAACCCACAGCGCGACTTGCCCCGGGCCATGATGTACGCCCTCATCATCTGCACGGTGCTCTACGTGGTTATCACGCTGGTGCTCACCGGCATGGTGAGCTACACGGAGTTGGGGGTGGGCGACCCGCTTTCCTTCGTGTTTGCCAAAGTGGGCCTGCCGCGCCTCTCGGGCCTGGTAGCCGTCAGCGCCGTGTTTGCGATGGCCTCGGTGCTGCTGGTGTTCCAGCTGGGGCAGCCGCGCATCTGGCTCACGATGGCCCGCGACGGCCTGCTGCCCAAGGTGTTCACCCACATCCACCCGCGCTTCCATACGCCTTCGTTCGCCACCATCATCACGGGCATTTTCGTGGGCGTGCCGGCCCTGATATTGAACATGGACCTGGTGGTGGACCTCACCAGCATCGGCACCCTGTTCGCCTTTGCGCTCGTCTGCGGCGGCATCCTCATCATCGACCCCTACGGCCGCTCCGAGGCCCGCTTCACGGTGCCGTACCTCAACGGCAAGTGGCTAGTGATAACCATTTTAGTAATCGGTGGGGCCTTGCTCTGGCACTACAACCAAGCCGAGGTGCGCACCTTCGCCCACCTGGCCAGCTTCGGCGAGGGCTACGAGGGCTTCCGCCACCAAATCCCGATGCTCGTGTTCCTGCTGTTTTGCGGGGGCCTGGCGGTGGTGTCGTTCCAGAAAAGCCTCTCGCTGCTGCCCACCCTGGGCCTGCTCATCAACCTGTATCTGATGACGCAACTCGGCATCAGCAACTGGGTGCTGTTTTTCATCTGGCTGCTGATTGGGCTGGTGGTGTACTTCGGCTACGGCTACAAGCACTCGCGGCTGGGGCAGGCCGGGGCCCCGGTGGCCTCCTAATGCCCATGCTGCCGCCCGGCGAAACCGCCCTGCTCACCTTCCGCCTGCACGGCACCATTCCGGCCGCTGCGGGGCGCGAGCTAGCCGCCACGCTGCGCCAACCCCAGCCGGCCGGCGCCGACCACCACCGGGCCCAAAAGCAGTTCTTCGCCCGGTTCGACGCCGTGCTCGACCGGGGCCCCAGCGGCCCGGCGTATTTCGACCACGAGAAAATAGCCGAGGCGCTGGCCGGCGAAACCCTGATGCTGGCGGAAACCGGCTTCGTGGTGCACGGCTTCGCCATCCTGCCCAACCACGCCCACCTCGTGCTGCATTTGCCCGCCGCGAGCGGCCTCTCCTTCCCCAAAGCCCTGGACCTGCTGCACCTGCGTACCGGCACCAACTGCCGCCGCCTCGTGCGCCCCAAGCTGCCGCCCGAAGCCAATTTCTGGCAAGCCGGCTGGCACGAGTACGCCGTGGGGGACGAGGCCGAACTAACGCGGATTTTGGCCTACGTGGCCGGCAACGCCCGCGCCGCCGGCTTACCCCAGCGGTTCCAGGCGTGGCCTTATGTGAATGAGTGAGTGGATCTTTATTCACCAACTCACCGATTCACCGCGCCCGGTGGATGATGAACACGCCGGCCAGAATGATGGCCATGCCCGCCGCGTGCCATAGGTTGAAGGCCTCGCCGTCGAGGGCCCCCAGGCCCAGCGCCACGATGGGGATGAGGTAGGTACTGGACGAGGCAAACAGCGCCGTGGACTGCTGGATGAGCTTGTTGAACAGCACCATGGCCACCGCTGTGCTCATGGTGGCCAGCAGGGCTATGTAGCCAAACGCCGTCCAGGCCCCCGGCGCCACCGTCAGCTTGTGCACGAAACCAGTGCCCAGCAGCAGGTAAGCCAGCGCCGGGCCCCCAATGAGCAGCAGTAGCACCGCCGTAACGGCAAGGGGCTTGAGGCCGCTTAATTTATATTTTATCACGTTCACGCTCAAGCCGTAGCCCACCGTAGCTGCCACAATATAGAGGCCATACCAGGCGTTGCTGGCCCCGGCGGGCGCAGTGGCCGCGCCGGCACCGCCCAGGCCCATGAGCACCACCGTGCCCAGCAGGCCCAGGCCCACGCCCAGCGTGCGGGCCCCCGTGAGGCGCTGCCCAAACAGCAGGGCCCCCACCAGCAGTGCAAACACCGCCGTGAGGGCGTTGAGCACACCCGCCAGCCCCGAGGCCAGCCGCGTTTCGGCGTAGGCGAACAGAAACGCGGGCAGCAGCGTGCCTACCACACCGCTCAGCGCCAGCCACTTGAAGCGGCTGCGCTCGACGCGCCCCACGTGGCGCAGGGCAAACGGCAGTAGCAGCAGCGCCGCCACGCTCACGCGGCAGGCACCCAGCTCCAGGGCCGAAAACACCACTAGGCCCTTCTTCATCAGGATGAACGACGTGCCCCAAATGGCGGCCAGCAGCAGCAGCAGGCCCCAGGCCGCGGCGGACGTGGGTGGCGGTGCGGGCGCCACGGCCGGGGCCCCCAATGGGGTTTTGGAAGCTGTAGCCACGGCGGCTGGGATGGAAACGGGCAGGGCCGCCGGCGGGGTAGGTACGGGCATAGTGCAAATGTACAGCCGCCGTTTAGCCAGAATGGCCGGCAGTTCGGCTGGTAAATAAATGCTTTGCCAAGCGCGAACCCTATCCATGATTAAGCTGTTTTAATCTTTGTCAATCCAGCCGTAATTTTGTGGCCCGGTTTCCTCCCGGCTTCCTTATGTCCCACCCGTTTAAGGCCGTTAGCCTTTCGTTCAAAAAAGCCCCCCTCGCCATTCGCGAGTTGCTGGCCTTGGACGAAGCCGCTTGTCGCCGTTTCCTGAATGCGCTGCGCCAAGAGTTGGGCCTATCCGACCTGCTCGTCCTCAGCACCTGCAACCGCACCGAGGTGTACTACGCGGCCGACGATGACCGCAGCCGCGAAATTATTCTCGCACTGGGGGCCCTCAAAGGGCGGCCCGACGTGGGTAACTTCTTGCCTTACTTTGACTTGCTGACCGTGGCCGACGATGCCGTGCAGCATTTGTTTGATGTGGCTATGGGCCTCGATGCCCAGGTGGTGGGCGACCTGCAAATCAGCAACCAAGTGAAAATGGCCTACCAGTGGTCGGCCGATGCCGACGCCGCGGGGCCCTTCCTGCACCGCCTGCTGCACACCATCTTCTTCACCAACAAGCGCGTGCAAACCGAAACGCGTTTCCGCGACGGGGCCGCGTCCATGAGCTACGCCACCGTGGAGCTGGCCGAGGAGCTAACCGCCGACGTGGCCAACCCCCGCGTGCTGGTGGTGGGCCTGGGCGAAATCGGGGCCGACGTGTGCCGCCACCTGGCCGGCAGCAAGGCGTTTGCCAGCGTCATGCTCTGCAACCGCACCCGCAGCAAGGCCGACGCCCTGGCCGAAGAATGCGGCAGCCTCAGAGTAGTCAACTTTGAAGACCTTACCGGGGCCCTGCGTGAGGCCGACGTCATTATTTCGTCCATCAACCGCAGCGAGCCGTTCTTCACCCCTGAGCTGGTGCAGCACCTCGATGTGCTGAGCTTCAAGTTCTTCATCGACCTGAGTGTGCCCCGCAGCATCGCCCCCGACGTGGAGCTGGTGCCCGGCGTACTGGTTTACAACGTCGACGCCATCCAGAGCAAGGCCTCCGCCGCCCTGGAAATGCGCCTGGCCGCCGTGCCCCAGGTGCGCGCCATTATTGCCGAGAGCATTGCCGGTATGCAAAGCTGGGCCAAGGAGATGCTGGTCTCGCCCATTATCCAAAAGGTAAAAGCGACCCTTGAGCAGCTGCGCCTCGAAGAGCTGGACCGCTACCAGAAGAAGGCCACCCCCGCCGAAAGCAAGCTGCTTGACGAGGTGACCCGCTCGCTGATGCAAAAAGTACTCAAGCAGCAGGTGCTGCACCTCAAGGCAGCCTGCCAGCGCGACGAAGCCGAGGCCGGCCAGCTGATGGAGCTGCTCAGCAACCTCTTCGACCTCGAACGGCAGCCAGTCGCCTAGCTGGCCGTCCAAAAAATAACTTAAAAAAACGCAAAAAGGCCGCCCCGAAGGGTGGCCTTTTTGCGTGGAAGGCTAGTGGGGTAGCGCTAAACCTTGCTTGAATAATCTTCCAGCGTATCGATAACCTTCAGCAGTTGGGGCACGGCCAGCGAATAGTAAATCTTGGTGCCCACTTTAGTCGACTTCAACACGCCCCGGTCTTTGAGGGTGATGAGGTGCTGGGAGGCAATGGCCTGCGGCAGGTCTAATGCTTGATAGATATCGGTGACGGACAGTTGGTTATCTTTGCCTTTGCCTTTGCCGAGCAGGTCGACGATGGCCAGACGCTTGGGGTGAGAGAGAACTTTTAACATGGCCGCGGCGCGGTCCAGCTGTTGCGCTTCAACGCGCGAAAGAAGAGGTTTCATGCAGTAGTTTAATTGGGCCTGGTCATTCTACAAATCTAGCATGTGTATTCTACAAATCTAGAATAAATCTAATACAATATCTTTTGTAATATGGTTCGGCCCAATCCCGATATAACTTTCGGACCAAGCCCCGGCGGGGCCTAGAGCACGGGGGCCTACCAGCTCCCAAAACCAACAGGTCAGCGCCTAGAAGCGTATTAGGACTCGACAGTAATTTGTTTTTCGTCCTCAAAATTAAGCATGGAAATACCTTCTTTTCTACACCACCAAGTGCTGGGCAACGAGCTGATCGACTACGCATGGGCCCTGCTGGTGTTGGTGCTGGGCGGGGCCCTGAACCGGTTGCTCTCGCGCCTGGTCAGTGCCGTGCTGTTCCGCCTTACCAAGCGCTACACGGCCGGCGTGAGCGAAACGGAGCTGCACGACCTGCTCATCCAGCCCCTGAGCATCCTGCTGTTCCTGGTGACGTTTTACCTCGCCTTTGGCCTGATTCGCTACCCGCTGCCGTTGCGGGGCGTGCCCAGCGTCGAGCCCTGGCCCAAGGTGGCGCTGCTGGGCCTGTTCCACCTGGGCGTGATTACGGCGGTGGTGTGGGGCATCACGCGGCTCGTCGATTTTGCGCTGCTGGTGGTGCAGCGCCGCGCTGTCCTCAAGGCCGTGGGCGCCAACCGCCTCGACAATCAGTTTCTGCCCTTTGCCAAAGACTTGCTGAAGGTATTCATCTCCGTCATCGGCCTTTTGGTGGCGCTGGGCCAGGTATTTGGCGTGAACGTGACGGCCCTCATTGGGGGCCTGGGCATTGGGGGCCTGGCCGTGGCCTTCGCCGCTAAAGAGAGCCTGGAAAACCTGCTCGCCTCGTTCACTATCTTCCTCGACCAGCCCTTCGGCGTGGGCGACCTCGTGACGGCCGGCAACGTGAGCGGCACGGTGGAAAAAATTGGCTTCCGCAGCACCCGCCTGCGCACGGCCGAAAAAAGCTACCTCACCGTGCCCAACAAAAGCATGATCGACAAGCCGTTGGATAACCTCTCGCTGCGCACGGCGCGCCGGGTGGGCTTTACACTCATTTTCGACCAGCGCACCACCAGCACCCAGCTCCACGCCATCATCGCCGGCTCCATTGCCGCCGTGCAGGCGCACCCGCTCGTGACGCAGGATGTGCAGATGAAATTCAACGCCCTCACGCCTAACGGCAAAGAAGTAACCGTGCAGTACTTCGTCGAAACCAGCAGCTACGACGAATACCTCGACACGAAGGAAGAGCTGAACTACCGCCTCGTGGAAGTGGTGGAAAAAGAAGGCGGCCTGTTTGCCAGCACCACTACTACCACCCTCATCAGCGCCGGCGTGTAGGGCCCCATGGGCTGGTAGTGAAGGGTATGTGATGAATTAAGCATTAAAAATGATGAATTAAAAATGAGGCTGGCAAATTTTTAATCCATCATTTTTAATGCTTAATTCATCACAAAGAACATTGTGGCATGGGCCCGTTGCGGGGCCCTGATTGTTGCCGCCGAACCCTAGCGGTTGCCGCCGAAAATACCGCTGAGCAAGCCACCCATGCCGCCGCTGAGCAGGCCGCCGAGGCCGCTGCCGCCCGCGCTGGCCGGCTGCGAGTTGGGCTGGCCGCCCAGCCCGCCCAAAACGGACATCATCGAGCCCAGCCCGCCGCCGCCGATGGCCGAGCCCTGGCTACTGCCCTGGCCGCCGCCCATTACGCCGCCCAGCAAGCCGCCGAGCATGCCACCCATGCCGCCCTGGGCCGCTCCGCCGAGCAGGCCGCCCATGCTGCCACCCAGTAAGCCACCGCCCGCCGACTGGTTTTGGTTGTTGTTATTGCCGCCGCCCATGCGCGAGAGCACCATCGGGGCCACCACGCCGAGAAGGCCTGCTATCAGGGCCCCTTTGGGAATGCCCACGCCGGACAGCTTGTCGCCAATGCGGTCAAAAAAGCCTTCTTTGGCCGGGTCTTGCGGGTCGTGGGGTACGTTGGCGGCCTGGTCCACCACCGTTTCCAGGGTCTGCTTCTGGTCGGTGTTGATGCCCAGGTACTCCGCCATCTTGCCCACCATGGCCTCTTCGTCGTTGGAATAGGCCCCGTCGGCGCGGGCAAAGCTGATGAGGTCGGTGATGAGCGAGAAGCGCAAATCACTGTTTTTCAGCACGTCCAGATTTTGCCGAATGGTCTGGTTGTTCGAGTCTTGGGCAGCGGCCAGCACTTGTTGCGCCGCACCGCCCGACAGGCCCACTTGCTGGGCCAGGGCCTGCAAAAATTCGGTTTCGTGGCCCGATGCCTGCCGGTCGGCCGTGGCCAGGCTGGCAATGGCGCTCAAATAGGCCGTTTTCTCGGCTTCCGAATAGTTCTTTAAGAGCTGCGTGTCCATGGGTAGTGAAAAGAATAGGGTGAGCAAAATTGCCAGGTACTTCAACGCAAGCGTGCAAATTACGTTTTGGGGCCCCGCGCCGCGTATGGCTGGTCAAAAAAGTGCGAAATTTATCTGACTGAAAATAAATTGGTTGACTTACATTTTTCGCCTTTTGGTCCTGAAACAGGGCTCTGGGGGCCCAGTGGTTTGGGCTGGGCAAATAAAATCCCCCATCTTTGCATTCCCAAACAAAAATATCCCCGGGAGATTAGCTCAGCTGGTTCAGAGCATCTGCCTTACAAGCAGAGGGTCACTGGTTCGAACCCAGTATCTCTCACTTTGATTGACAGTTACTTAGCCTATTAACTAGGTGGCTGTTTTGATTCCGGTGCCCACGTTGGGGCCCACAAGCTTACCATAGGTCATTAACGGGCTTGTGTTTTTCGGGAGGTTAGCTCAGTTGGTTTAGAGCGCTTGCTTCACACGCCAGAGGTCGAAGGTTCGAATCCTTTACTTCCCACCAGTTTCTGAAACGCCCACTTGGCCCCCGGCCGAGTGGGCGTTTTGCTTGGATCCCCCGGGCGGCACTGTCCGTTTCGGCCCCCCAAAGCGTTAATTTTGCCCCAATGAGCTACACCCTGCACGAAGTTGATTCGCTGGCCCGGCACCGGCAGTTTCTGGCGGTGCCGCAGCGCCTGCACGGCCACCATCCGCAGTACATCGGCCCGCTCGACAACGAAATTGAGGTCGTGTTCGACCCCCGCAAAAACCCGAACCTAGCCACTGGCGAAGCCATCCGCTGGGTGCTGCTCGACGCCGAGGGCATCGCTGTGGGCCGCGTGGCCGCCTTCCTCAACCGCGAGGCCGTGGATGTAAAAAACCCCGACCTGCCCACCGGCGGCCTAGGCTTTTTTGAGGCCCCCAACGACCCCGTGGCGGCCCGCCACCTCTTCGACACCGGCCGTGCCTGGCTGGCGGCCCGCGGCATGCAGGCCATGGACGGCCCCATCAACTTCGGCGAGCGGGACCGGTTTTGGGGCGCGCTAATTGACGGGTTTGAGTGGGAGCCCAACTACGGCATGTTCTGGCACCCGCCGTACTACCAGCAACTGTTTGAGGACTACGGTTTTCAGGTTTACTTCAGGCAGTACACCTGCGCCCGGCCGGTGCTCACCGAGCTGCACCCCAGCTTTGCCCAGCGCCTGGCCAAGTTCGAGGCCGACCCGCGCTACCGCTTCGACTACGGCCGTAAGGCCAACCCCGAGAAGCTGGCCCAGGACTTCCACCACGTGTACAACCTGGCCTGGGGCCGCCACGCGGGCGTGAAGCCTATGAACCTCGACCAGGCCCGCGCCTTGGTGCGCGAAATGAAGCCGGTGCTCGACGAGCGCCTGCTGGCCTTCGCGTACTGCGACGACGAGCCGGTGGCCTTCTTCCTCAGCCTGCCCGAGCTGAACCAGATTTTCAAGCACGTGGGCCGCCGGCTCGACTTGCTGGGCAAGGTGCGCTTCCTGTGGCAGCAGTGGCGCTACGGACGCCGCCGCGACAAGAAGATGCTCGGCATCATCTACGGCGTGGTGCCGGCCCACCAGGGCACAGGCCTCGACTCGGCACTGATTCTGGACGCGCAAAAGCGCTTCATATCAGGTGGCTACACCGACATTGAAATGAACTGGATTGGCGACTTCAACCCGCGGATGCTGGTGACCACGCGCTCTATCGGGGCCAAAGTCCGCAAAACCCACGCCACCTACCGCTTCCTTTTCGACCGTGACCGGCCCTTTGAGCGCAGCCCAATCATCCGCTAATAAGCTATTTGACTTAATTTTTAGCTCCTGAGAACGGATGTAAAGACGCATCCTTGCGTCTTAGAATTGAACGACCTGTCCGAACATCGTTCAATTCTGAGACGCAAGGATGCGTCTCTGCAGCGTTTTGATTCAAACAACTTCTAAAGCAGTGGCTGGGGGCCCCGGCTATTTGGTGGCCGGAGCCCCCAGGGCCCGCAGCTGCGTATCGAGGGCCAGCACCTGGGGCAGCACCAGCTGCACGTCGTCGTTGTGCACCACGTAATCGGCGCGCTGCTGGCGCTCATCTTCGCCCAGCTGCTTGCCGATGATGGCCTGCACGTCGGCAGCGGTGCGGTGCGGGTCGCGGCGCAGCACGCGGGTCTTGCGCACGGCCAGCGGCGCGGCCACGGTAATGATGCGGCCGAGGGTTTTATAGGCCCCCGACTCGAAAAGCAACGCCGCTTCCTTAAGGATGTAGGGGGCCCCGGTGGCCTGCTGCACGGCGGCCCAGCGGGCAAAATCCTCGCCCACCCGCGGGTGTACCAGCGCGTTGAGCTGCGCTAGCTGCGTAGGGTCGGCAAACACGGTGCGGGCCAGGGCGGGGCGGTTGAGCTGCCCAGCGGCGGTGTAAGTGTCGGGCCCAAAGGTGCTTAGTAGCTGCTCGCGTAGCAGTGCATCGTGCTCCATCACCCAGCGGGCGCGCTGATCGGAATCGTATAACGGGATGCCCAGCAGGCTAAACACGCGGCTCACCACGCTTTTGCCTGACCCAATGCCGCCGGTGATGCCGATGCGTAACATGTGCGATGCGAGGGGTTAAGTAGCTGTGTAAAAATAAAGGGGTTGTCGTTTGCCCCTTGTTAAGTGAGTAGTCAGAATTAAGTAGCAAGTAGTAAGGCCATAAATCCTTGAAAATCAATATTTAGCATGGTTCTTACTGCTTTTGTCTTGCTACTTAGTTATTAGTCAGTGGTTTATGGGCCCACTAATAACTGCCAGCGAAGGGCTAACAACCTAATAGCTGCTGCGCTGGCTGGGTTGCTGGGGCCGTAGCTCAGCGCGCACCTGGGCGGCGGCGGGATGCACCAGTGCGGGGGCCCACACCGGTAGCCGCGCTATGCCAGGGCCCGTGCCGGCGGGCACGGCCACTGGGTAGGGGTTGGGCAGGTGCGCCACCACGCTGGCGGGGCCTCGAAACGTGAGGCTGGTGGGCTCGAAGTGCGCTGTGTAGTCCGGGGCACGGCCCGAGTCGGGGGCAGCCAGCACCAGCGGGAGCCGGCGCGTGGCGTAGTGGTCGAAGGTCAGGCGCAGGGTATCGCTGGCCCATTCGTCCACCTGCAAGCCTTCCAGTGCCCTTTGGAGGCTATGCTGCCAAGTGCTGGCCGACAGGTAGCGGGTGCCGGGGCGAGGTACGGGGTACAGCTCGGCCGGGTGCAGGCCCATACCGAGGTTGGCCCGCAGCAGGCGCCAGCCCTGGCCCGTGACGACCACGGGCACGGCGGCCGGTAGGGGCCGGAGCGACACGTAGCGGGCCGTGTCGTAGTGCCACGCCAGCGGGCAGCTGAGGCGGGTGCTGTAGGTTTTGTTCAGCGCGTTCATCTGCCAAAACAGGACCGCGGCCAACAGGCACACGGCTGCGGCCCGGTAAAACACGGGCTCTTGGCTGATGAACGGATGCACCAGCCACCGGCCCAGCCGGCCGGCCCGCGCCCAGGGCCCCGGCACGGCTTATAGGGCGGCGTCGGCCGCCTTGGTGCCCACTTCGCGGGCAATGGCCGAGCGGTCGAAGCGCAGCTTCACGCCGCGGTCTACTTCCACCACTACCGTCTCTTCGGTCAGCTCAATCACCAGCCCGTGCAGGCCGCCGATGGTGACCACGCGCGCACCCTTGGCCAGGGCCTGCCGGAACTTCTTGGTGTCGGCCGAGCGCTTTTGCTGGGGCCGGATCATGAAGAAATACACCACTGCCGCAATGGCAACCGGAAACAAAAATTGGGTGTAGTCGGCCGGGGCGGCTTGTAGCAACAGGGTCAGGAACGTCATAAAACGGGTCTAAAAGGCGAGGTTATTTGGCGGCGGTGGCGCCGGTCAGCACGTTGCCTTTGATGGTGATGGTGGTGATACTGGGCTGAGTGTTGGCCCGCACGTTTACCTGCTTGCTGATGAGGCCCTGCTTGCCGCGGCTGTCGAATTGTACTTCCAGCGTGCCCTTGGCCCCGGGGGCGATGGGCTGCTTGGTCCAGTTGGGGGTGGTGCAGCCGCAGGAGGCAGTGGCGTCGGCAATAAGCAACGGCGACTTGCCGGTGTTGGTGAACTCGAAGGTGTGCTTCACCTTGCTGTCGGCCGCAATGTCCTTGAAATCAAACTCCTGCTCGGCAAAGGCCATCACCGGGGCGTTGGGGTTTGGGGTTTCGCTTTCGCCCACCACGTTGGGGTTGTCCACGGTGGGGTTGGCAGTGGCGTCGGCGGCCTGGTTGGCGGCAGCGTTCATGCCCTGGGAGCCCACGTCGGCACCTTTGTCGCGGTTGCAGGCGGCCAGCAACAGGGCCCCGGCCAGAAGGGAGGTAAGTTTCATTGTAGTTGTTAGTTGTCGGTTGTTGGTTATCAGTTATTCGTTGTCAGTTGTTAGAATATTGATATACTGATAACTGACAACGAATAACTGACAACTAAAAGTCCTAAAGCTTGTCGATGATGTGCTGGGTAAACTCGCTCGTGGTGGCGTGGCCGCCGAGGTCGCCGGTGCACTGGTCCTGGTGCAGCAGGGTGTCGTCCAGGGCCTTATCGATGCGGTCGGCTATTACGTGTTCGCTCAGGTAGTGCAGCATCATGATGGCCGAGCGCAGCAGGGCCGTGGGGTTAGCCTTGCCTTGGCCGGCAATGTCGGGGGCCGAGCCGTGCACGGCCTCGAAAATGGCCATGTTGTCGCCAATGTTTGCCCCAGCTACTACGCCCAGGCCGCCCACCAGGCCGGCGCACAGGTCGGAGAGCAAGTCGCCGAACAGGTTAGTCGTCACAATCACGTCGAACTGTTCAGGCTTGCTCACCAGCTGCATGCACATGTTATCGATGATCTTATCTTCGAACACGATGTGCGGAAACTCGGCGGCGGCCTCCTTGCAGGCGTTGATCATGATGGTGCCGGCCATCTTGATGATGTTGGCTTTGTGGGCCAGCGTCACCTTTTTGCGGCCGTGGCGATTGGCGTAGGCAAAGGCGGCGTGGCAAATCTTGCGCGAGCCTTCCACCGTGATACGGTTAAAGGAGTCGGCGATGCCCAGGCGCTCGTCGAATACTTCCAGGCCTGAGTACAGGCCCTCGGTGTTTTCCCGAAAAAGCACCAAATCGATGCCTTCGTAGCGGGTGTGGATGCCGGGCGTGGTTTTGCTGGGCCGCACGTTCTGGTAGAGGTCGTACTTCTGGCGCAGCGTCACGTTGATGCTGCGGAAGCCCTTGCCCACCGGCGTCGTGATGGGCCCCTTGAGCGCCACCTTGTTCTTCTCCAGCGACTTAAGCAATGCCACCGGAATCAATTCGCCCGATTGGTCAAACGTGGTCTGGCCGGCGTTTTGCTCTTCCCATTGCACGGGCACCTGCGCGGCAGCAAAAATATCGGTAACGGCTTTGGTGATTTCCGGCCCGATGCCGTCGCCAGGAATGAGGGTTACTAGGTGCATTCGGTATAATGTACTAATGTGAAGATGTGAGAATGTGGAAATATCTCAAGTTGGTGGGCTATGACGGGTCTGCAACAGCCACCTAGGAGGCTGGCTGAGCGGCCGCATCTTAGCTAATTAGCACATTTTTATATCTCCACATTTCCGCATCTATTAAGCGCCCTTGCGGGAATTGATTTGGTTGATGAGTTGGTCCACGTCACCGAGCAGTTGCTCGGCTTTATCGCGGGCGTCGGAGATGACGCGCTGCCCTTCGGTCTTGGCCGATGAGGCCCCCAGCTCGCGGCTCGTGACGAGGCCCTCGGCAAGGTCGGCCAGCATGGCGCGCGACTTTTCGAGCTGGTAGCTCAGCCAGGAGCGGGTTTCGCGGCCCTTTTCGGGGGCGTAGAGCAGGCCAACGAGGGCCCCGGTGAGGGCGCCGCCCGTGAAACACAGAATGCCGGTGGTGGTTTTGCCAGCCATGATGCGGAAAGGAAGGGTGAGAAATGCGCTGTTTTACGAAATATACGGCCGCCGAGATACCCCGGGGCCCCCAACCGCGCGCTACTGGTTGTCGAGCAGGCCGCGGCCCGACTTGCGAATGTCGCCGCT
The DNA here is from genome assembly GCF_003149515.1 of Hymenobacter nivis. Taxonomy (NCBI): domain Bacteria; kingdom Pseudomonadati; phylum Bacteroidota; class Cytophagia; order Cytophagales; family Hymenobacteraceae; genus Hymenobacter; species Hymenobacter nivis. Next base: position 3,323,833 of record NZ_CP029145.1, on the reverse strand, counting down.
GGCGGCCAGGTCCTGGGCCAGCTTGTCGAGCACGCCGTTCACAAACTGCTTGCTCTTGGGCGTGCTGTAGAGCTTGCTGATTTCGATGTACTCGTTGATGGTCACCTTCACCGGGATGCCGCGGAAGAGCTGCATTTCGCACAGGGCCATCTTGAGGATAATTTTGTCGAGCAGGGCCACGCGGTCCACGTCCCAGTTCTGCACCGAGCCGCCGATGAGGGCCTCAAACTTGGCGTCGTCCACCAGCGTCTGCTTAAACAAGGTGTCGGCAAACTCGCGGTCGTCGGCCCAGTTGGCGCTCAGGTTCATCAGCTCCTGCTGATCGGTGGCCGCGTAGGGCAGCATCTTCAGGGTCTTCAGCACCAGGTTGCGCACAATGGGCCGGTTTTCCTCCCAGTTCAGGTCGTCAATCTCCAATTGGCGCGGCAGCTCCTCGCCCTTGAAAACAAACTCTTTATATAAGAAGCGCAGGAACTCCAGGTCGGCCTCGTACTCGGCTTCCTCGCCGCTGGCGGCCAGGCTGGCCCCCTCCGCTTCGGCCGTGGCCGGGGTGGCTGCGGCTTCGTCGGGGCCCTCAGCGTCGGGGCCCTCGGCGGTGGTTTCCGCTTCGGGTTCGGCGTCGGCCGTGGCCAGGGTGGCGGCCGATAGCGGCTGGCCCTTTAGGTAGGCCAGCACCGTGGGGTGGGCGCTCATCTCGTCGCGCCAGGCGCGGCGCAGGGCGTCCAGCTCTTCGGTGCCCAGCCATTGCAGCTTGCGCCGGATGGTGAGGCTCTGGAGCTGCTCGTTGGCCATGAGCTTGGCGATGGCGGCGCTGCCGGCCAGGCGGGTGGTGTCGAGGGCGGTGTCGCGGGGCCCCAGGCGGCGGCGGGCTTCGCGGTCGGTTTCTTCCTCCAGCACTTGCAGCAGCGAGGCGGGCAGGTTCAGCAGGTGCAGGTACTGGTCGTGGATGCTTTCGGCACCGGCCAGCAGCTGCCCGCCAAAAAACTTGCCGTCTTTTTTTACCTGCTCCTGGAAGTAGCGGATGGCGTCGTTCAGGGCCTGGTCCACGGCCTTGTCGTCCGATTTTTCGGGGGTCTCCTGGGTGCGGTACCACTCGCGAAAGCGGGCCTCGCCCAGCTTGCGCTGGCCTTCGAGCTGGCGGCGGTCGGGGGCCACCTCGGCGTTCAGGTCGGGCTCAAATGCCTCCGCGATGCGGTCCTGGGCCAGCCCGAAATCGGCCCCCACGGCTTGGCGGTAGGCGTAGAGGGATTGCATGACTTTGATGCGGAGGAGGCGGCGGTTCAGCATTATATATAACGGTAGGCGGTAATGAAGCAGGCAGTGGGCGGCAACGCGCTCCGGGGTCCCGGCGGCGCGGGCCGGGCGTAACTTTGCGCCGGGGCGCAGGTTGTGACCGGGGCCCCAGGGCCGGGCCGGGGCGCCGAACCATGCGCCCGCCGGCCCGTTTTATTGGGGGGCCGGCCCGGCGCGCTGTTCGGCGTTGCGGCCGCAAAAGTACCCCGTTTTTTCCGATCCCGCCCTTTTTTCTGCCCGTCTGTGCGCGCCCTCACCGCTGTCAATCCGTTCATTTACCGCTATAAATGGCATTTCCTCGGGGGCATGCTGTTCGTGGTGCTGAGCACGCTGCTGACCATTTTCCCGGCCCAGCTCGTGCGCTACGCCTTCGACCTGGTGAGCGAGGGCATCGACCTCTACCACCTCTTTGCCGGCACCCAGGCCCAGCGCGGCGTCTACGATTTGTTCGGGCGCAACGTGCTCTTCTACGGCATGCTCATCATCGCGCTGGCGCTGCTGCGGGGCATCTTCCTGTTCTTCATGCGCCAGACGCTCATCGTCATGTCGCGCTTGGTCGAGAACGACCAGAAGAACCAGGTGTACCTGCACTACCAGTCGCTGCCGCTCAGCTTCTACCGCCGCCACAGCACCGGCGACCTCATGTCGCGCATCAGCGAAGATGTGGGCCGCGTGCGCATGTACCTGGGCCCCGGCATCATGTACTTCATGCAGCTCGTGGTGCTGTTCCTGCTCGTCGTGCCGCTCATGCTGATGGTGAACGTCAAGCTCACGCTCTACACGCTGGCCCCGCTGCCGGTGCTGTCGGTCAGCATCTTCTACGTCAACAACTTAATCGAACGTAAGTCCGACCAAATCCAACGGTCGCTGGCGGCCATGACCACCTTCACCCAGGAAGCTTTTTCGGGCATTCGGGTGCTGAAGTCGTTCTCGCGCCAGGCCGATTCGCACGCTCAGTTCACCAAGGCCAGCAACGAGTATAAAGATAAGTCGCTGAGCCTCAATTTCGTGAACTCGTTATTTTTCCCGCTTATCCTGTTCCTGGTGGGCCTGAGCACGCTCATCACCGTGTGGGTGGGCGGCCAGGAGGTCATCCGCGGCACCATTACCACGGGCACCATCGCCGAGTTCCTCATCTACGTGAACCTGCTCACCTGGCCGGTTACGGCCCTGGGCTGGACGTCCTCGCTGGTGCAGCGCGCTGAGGCCTCGCAGGCCCGCCTCAACGAATTTCTGGACGAGAAAACCGATATCGTGTCGCGCCAGAACTTGCAGCACGAAATGCAGGGCGACATCGTGTTTGATAACGTGTCCTTCACCTACCCCGACACCGGTATCAGGGCCCTGCACAACGTGAGCTTCCGCATCCGGCCGGGCCAGACGCTGGCCGTCATCGGCAACACGGGCTCGGGCAAAAGCACCATCGCCGCCCTGCTCTGCCGCCTCTACGACACTACCGCGGGCCAGGTCGAAATCGATAACATCGATGTGCGCGACTACGCTTTGGATAACCTGCGCGAGCAAATCGGCTACGTGCCGCAGGATGTGTTCCTGTTCTCGGACAGCATCCGGCAAAACATCAACTTCGGCCTCGACGGGCCGTCGGAGGAAAAAATGCTGCAAGCCGCCCGCGACGCGGCCGTGTACGACAACATCATCGCCTTCCCCGAGGGTTTCGATACGAAGGTGGGCGAGCGGGGCATTACCCTCTCCGGCGGCCAGAAGCAGCGCGTAAGTATGGCCCGGGCCCTGGTGAAAGAGCCCAAAATCCTGATCCTGGACGACTCGCTGTCCGCCGTCGATACCAAGACGGAGAATACCATCCTAGGGGCCCTCCAGCGCATCATGGCCGACCGCACCAGCCTCATCATCTCGCACCGCGTGAGTTCGGTGAAGCTGGCCGACCACATCCTCGTGCTTGACGATGGCACCATCGTGCAGCACGGCACCCACGAGGCCCTCATGGCCGAGCCCGAGGGCCTGTACCGCGCCCTCTACGAGCGCCAGTTGCAAGCCGAGGAAGCGTAACCTACTGACAATTATGAACCAGCGCCTCGCCCACGTCACGGTGCTCGTTCGCAACTACGACGAAGCCATTGCCTTCTACATCAACGTACTAGGCTTCAGCCTCGTGGCTGATGCCGACTTGGGCGGCGGCAAGCGCTGGGTGGTAGTGGCTCCCCAGGGCTCCACCGCCGGCTGCGGCCTGCTGCTGGCCGAGGCCCACACCGACGCGGAACAGCGCGCTGTGGGCCAGCAGGGCGGCGGCCGCGTCTGGCTGTTCCTGCATACCGACGACTTCTGGCGCGACTATCCCGTGCTGCAAGCCCGCGGCCTGCGCTTCCTGGAGGTGCCCCGCACGGAGCCCTACGGCTACGTCGCCGTGTTCGAGGACCTGTACGGTAACCGCTGGGATTTGCTGGAGCCGCTGGGTGGCTAGTCGCCGAAGTGCACGCGGCGCATGCCGGTGCGCAGGCCGGCCGTGCAGTGCACCACGTAGTAGCCGGCGGGCAGTTGGCTCACGTTCAGCTCGATAGGCTTGGTGCCGGCCATTACGTTGCGGGTGAGCACCGGGCGGCCAGTGGCGTCATTTACCTCGATGGTGGTAGGCCCCGGGGCATTGGTGTATACCGCGAGCTGCCGGGTGGTGGGGTTCACCTCGGCCTTGATTTTGAGGGCCGTGGGGTCGGCCGCAGGCGTGGCGGGGGCCAGCGCCACGTGGGCGATGGCCGATGCGGGCGCCTCGGGGGCCGCGGCGGCTTTGGCGGCGGTTGGTCCCGCGGCGAGGGGCTTGGCCGGGGCCGCTTTGGCTGGGGCTTTAATTGGTGGTTTAACGGCGGCTTTCGCGGCTGGTGCCTTGGCCTGGGCCCGGACAGCGGTGGGGGCCAGGGCCAAAACACCACCGCAAAGGATAAAGAATAGAATTTTCATAACGATCAAAAGAATAAAAAAAGCCGAAAGCGACGGCATGAGTAAAAGTACATAACGGCCCGCCAATCACCCGAATGCGCTGCGCTGGGGGCCCTGGCCGGCCGGGGCGGGCAAAAAATAATTGGCACTGGCTTGCACCGGGCGCAGCAAACGCCTTACCTTTGTCGCTCCAATTACCCATCGGGGTGTAGCGTAGCCTGGTATCGCGCCAGCATGGGGTGCTGGAGGTCGTAGGTTCGAATCCTGCCACTCCGACTTGAAGGGCAGCCGCTCTTGAAAGCCCTCGAACTTCTTGTTCGAGGGCTTTTTTCGGCCGCTTCGGGAATTGGAAATAGAAACGGGCGCCGCCCCATCGGCCCCAGTTTCGGGGTGTAGCGCAGCCCGGTAGCGCGCGTCGTTCGGGACGACGAGGCCGTAGGTTCGAATCCTGCCACCCCGACTCGCAAAAAAGCCCGGCCCTTCTCTAGCAGAAGGGCCGGGCTTTTTTGTGCGAGCACTCCAGGGAAGGATACATTTGTCGGAATATTCCACACTCCACATTTCCTTTCCACATACATGAAAAAAGCACTTCTACTTGCGTCGCTGGCCCTGGTCGCCGGCACCGCTCACGCACAAACGCCGCTCACCAAAGGCAAGGGGTTAGTATCGGGCACCATTGGCTACCGCCGCGAAAGCAGCGGAGGAGCGGCGACTGATCTTTTCGAGTTTGCCCCTAAGGTGGGCACATTCGTGGCCGACAACCTGGCGGTGGGCATCAGCGCCAGCGTCAGCCTCTACGGTGGCAACGCGGACCGCTTCGGCAGCAACTCCTACGCCGTGGGGCCTTTCGCTCGGTATTACCGGTTTGTGGGCGGCGACAAATTTGCGCTATTTGGCCAAGGCAGTCTGGGCTATAACCGCACCAATTCGACAGGTTCTGACGGTTATAATCAAGGTTTCCTGAGCGTGACGCCGGGGCTGGCCTTCTTTCCCATCCCGCGCTTTGGCCTGGAAGCTTCCTTGCGGGGCCTCTCCTATGCCACCAACTTTGACGGTGCTTCCACGCTGGACCTGGGTTTCAGCCTGAATAATTTCCAACTGGGGGCAGCTTACTATTTCGGTAAGTAGCCCTTGCGTTTTGTAGGATGTAGGTCCACACCGCGGCGGGTGCTCGGGGCCCGCTTAGGTTAGTGTGGTGCCCCTGAGGCTTAGAAAATCTTGTCCTTTTTTAACTATAAATAGCCTCTTGCCGGGTTATTTCCAGCGCACAAAAAAAGCCCGGTGATTTACTTGTCCTTACCCAAATCTTTTGCTGGCTTCTTGGAAGTAGCGTACGCGCCTTTTTTCGCTGGCTAACACCACTCAAAAAGCCGCAATCTGGGCAAGCACTCGTCTAAAAAATCCCTTCCGGCCGCATAGCCGAAAGGGATTTTGAGTTTTGGGTAAGGACAAGTGATTTACCGGGCTTTTTTGTGCGCGCACTGGGGGCCCTATTTCACGCCTATCCACACTTCGGCGGTTTCGCCGGGGCCGAAGCGTTCGAGGTAGAAATTGCGGGGCGTTAGTTTCTGGGCCTTCACTAGGTCGAGGGCGGCGGGGTAGAGCTTGTTGGGCGAGAGCAGGTAGCTGACGCCGGCCACGCGGGCGGCCACCACGCGCTGGCCGGCGGGCACAAGGCGGTAGCGCAGGCCGGCGGGCAGGGGCCGCAGCGTGTCGGCCACGGCCAGACCGATGAAGGCGCGCACGGTATCGTGGGCCGTTTCGGGGTTGTTATAGTAGAGGTTGGCGAGGGCCGCGCCGGGCAGGCGGCCCTGATCGAGCACCTGCTTGGCCCGGCGGAACAGGGGCCCAAAACCATCGCCCTGCGCCGAGCCGGCGTAGGCCTGCCCGGCCAGAAACACCGGGGTGGCAGTGGTTTCGAGGGCCACGGCGGCGGGGCGGAAGCCGCCGAGCCAGCCGTAGGCCCCCACGGCTAGTACGCTCAGCAGAATGGCAGCCAGAAAAATGTAGCGGGTCGTCATGCCACAAAGGTAGCGGCGGGGCCCCGCGGGCGGAGCTAATACACCAAATCGGGGTGGCCGCAGAGCAGCGTGTCGGTATATTCGCCGACGAGGTAGCCGTAGAGGAAAAACGTGGACCCAGTCGTTGGGGGCCGCTGCCCCGGGGCAGCGTTGGTGGCCGACTGGTTGGTGGCCGACTGGAGGAAGCCCGCGCTGGTGGTGGGCTCGAAGTGAGCGTGGGCTTCCGGTAAATCCCTCATCATGCAAAAAAATATCCCTTTGTTCAACGGGCAGCTCTATAACTCGAAACGGGGCCCTGCTGGATTGCCGCCGGAACGGGCTTTCGGTCAACGGCGCTTTCGGCGGGCCGAACAGCTTGAAAAATCATCCTAACGAACCGTGGTCGCCGGCGGCTGTTGCAGAGGGGGCGTAGTTTCGCGGCCCGTTTACTTTCCTCGTTTGACCATGGCCTTGCCCATTTCTTTGCCCGCTGGGGGCCCAGCAGAACCGGCCGGTGCGGCAGTGCCCCTCACGGTAGCCGGGGCGGGGCTGGTGGGCTCGCTGCTGGCGCTGTACCTGGCCCGGCGCGGCCACGCGGTGCAGGTGTTCGACCGCCGCCCCGACCTGCGCCTGCGCCAGCGCAGCGAGGGTCGTTCCATCAACCTGGCCCTATCGGACCGCGGCTGGCGGGCCCTGGAGGGCGTGGGCATTGCCGACGACATCCGGCAGGTCAGTATTCCGATGCACCGCCGCGTGATGCATGACCGCCAAGGCCAGCTCACGGGCCAGCCCTACGGGGCTCCCGGGCAGGCCATCTACTCCGTCAACCGCGACCAGCTCAACCGCACGCTGCTCGATTTACTGGAGGCCCGGCCCGGGGTGCAGCTGCGCTTCGGCCAGCAATTGCAGCGCCTCGACCTGGCCGGCCGCGCCCTGCACCTGCGCGACGTGGCCACCGGCCGCGAGTACGCCGAGCCCTACACCGAGCTGTTTGGGGCCGACGGGGCATTTTCGGCCGTGCGTGGGGCCCTGCAACGCACCGACCGCTACAACTACTCGCAGGACTATTTGGAGTATGGCTATAAGGAGTTGACCATTGAGGCGGGCCCTGGCGGCACCTGGGCCCTGGAGAAAAACGCGCTCCACATCTGGCCCCGCGGTCAGTACCTGATGATTGCGCTGCCCAACTTCGACGGCTCGTTCAACGCTACCCTGTTTTTTCCCTACGAGGGCCCCACGAGCTTCGCCGCCCTGCTCGACGCGGCGGCCGTCACGGCCTTTTTCGCCGACGTGTTTGCCGACGCCGTGCCGCTGATGCCGCGCCTGGCCGAGGAGTTTTTCACGAATCCTACGGGCTCGCTCGTCACGGTGCGCTGCTACCCCTGGCACATGGCCGACGTGCTGCTACTCGGCGACGCGGCCCACGCCATCGTGCCCTTCTATGGGCAGGGCATGAACGTAGGTTTCGAGGACTGCACCGTGCTTGACGGCCTGCTCGACGCGCACGGCGACGCCAACTGGCCCGCTGTGATGGCCGCCTTCGAGCAGCAGCGCAAGCCCAACGCCGACGCCATGGCCGACCTGGCCCTCTATAACTTCGTGGAAATGCGCGACCGGGTAGGCGACCCGCGCTTCTTGCTCCAGAAGCGCATCGAGAATAAAATCGCCACCCTGCACCCCACCCGGTGGGTGCCGCTCTACACCCGCGTCACGTTTTCGCACCTGCCCTACGCCGAAGCCTGGGCCGCCGGCCAGCGCCAGGATGCGGTGATGGCCCAGCTCATGCCGCACATCCAAACCGACGCCGATTTTGATAGCCCGGCTGTGCAGGCCCGCTTGGCTGAAGAGTTGGCCGCCGCCGGAGCATAGGGGCCCCACAGGAAAAAAACAGAAACATCTGTACTAATGCCTGGTTTTGCTGGCTCAACGGCTATCTTGGCTCTGCCAATGGGGCCTTTTGCCCAGTGGTTTTACTAGCCGCGTTCCTTGTTTATGCTTACCTGTGCCATCATTGACGACGACGAAATCAACCGGCTCACCCTGGAGCATTACGTGAGTCTCACGCCGGGCCTGGAGCTGAAGGCCTCGCTGGCCGACGGCATTGCCGGCCTGGATTACCTGCGCGAAGGCCACGCTGTGGATTTGCTGTTTCTCGACATTGAGATGCCCCACCTCAACGGCCTGGAACTGCTGCGCTTGCTACAAGACCCGCCCGCCGTCGTCATCACCACCGCCCGCCACGATTTTGCCGTCGATGCTTTCGAGCTGCAAGTGACGGATTACCTGGTGAAACCGTTTGAGTACGGCCGCTTCAGCCAGGCTGTGGAGCGCGTACGCCAGCACCCGAGGCACAGCGCCGCCGCGTCTGGGGCCCCCGACGCGCCCGCCAACGCCGACGTGTTTGTGAAGGTGAACAGCCGCATGGTGCGCATCAACTTCGACGACGTGCTCTACGTCGAGGCCCTGTCTGATTACGTCAACATCGTCACGGCGCAGCATAAGTACATCGTCTACACCACCCTGAAGGCCCTGGAGGCGCGGCTGGCCGTGTTCCCCAACTTTGTGCGCGTGCACCGCAGCTACCTGCTCAATACCCAGCACATCGAGTCCATCGAAGACAACACCGCTAACCTAAAGGGCGGCCACTACGTGCCCATCGGCAAGTCGTACCAGGACGGTTTCTTTAAGGGCCTGTCGAAGATGTAGTTAAGCGAATGGTTTTGTTTGGGGCCCCGGAAGTTGCAGTTGCGGCCGCTTCCGGGGCCCCTACTTTTTAGGGCCCCGGGCCTTGGCTGGGGTCCCGCCGGCGCAAGGGGCAGCCAACGGCCGGCCCGCCCCCGCCGTACTTTTGCTTACCATGACCGATACCGCCGCTACCGCCCCCAAAAAGCTTTTCCTGCTCGACGCTTTTGCCCTGATTTACCGCTCGCACTTCGCGTTCAGCAAAAACCCGCGCATCAACTCCAAGGGCATGAACACGGGGGCCGTGCTGGGCTTTACCAATACCCTGGTGGAGGTGCTGCAAAAGGAAAAGCCTACCCACATCGGCGTGTGCTTCGACGGGCCCAAGAAAACCTTTCGCCACGAGCAGTTTGCCGACTACAAGGCCCAGCGCCAAGCCATGCCCGAGGACATCGGCATTGCCCTGCCCTACATCAAAAAAATCATTGAGGGCTTCCACATCCCCATCCTAATGATGGACGGGTTTGAGGCCGACGACGTGATTGGTACCCTGGCCCAACGTGCCGAGGCCCAGGGCTTTGAGGTGTTCATGATGACGCCCGACAAGGACTACTGCCAGCTGGTGACGGAAAACATTAAAATTTACAAGCCCGCCTTCATGGGCAACGCGGCCGAGATTTTGGACGTGGCCCACGTGCTGGCCCGCTTCGAGATTGAGCGCGTGGAGCAGGTAATCGACATCCTGGGTTTGCAGGGCGACGCCTCGGACAACATTCCTGGCATTCCCGGCATCGGCGAGAAGACGGCTAAAACGCTCATCCAGAAGTACGGCTCGGTGGAAAACCTGCTGGCCCACGTGGACGAGCTGAAGGGCAAGCAGCAGGAAAACGTGCGCAACTTCGCCGAGCAGGGCCTGATGAGCAAGGAGCTGGCCACCATCCACGTGAACGTGCCGCTCGACTTTGAGCCCGATAAGCTGGTGCTCGACGCGCCCAACGAAGCCGTGCTGCGCGAGCTGTTCGACGAGCTGGAATTCCGGCAGCTGGCCACCCGCGTGCTGGGCGGGGGCCCCGAGCGCACCCCGGCCAGCGTGGCCAAGCCCGGCACTACCGGGGCCCGGCGGCCCAAGCCGGCGGCCGGCGGCCAGGCCTCGCTCTTCGGCAACCCCGGCGACGAGGCGGTGGCCATTGGGGCCGAGTACGGCGAAACCGGCCAGGCCGGGGCCCCCGACGGGCCCCGCCGCCGCCTCGAAGACGTGCCCTACCAGTACCACCTGATGGACACGCCCGCACTGCGCCAGTCGCTGCTGCACTTTTTGCTGCGCCAAATGGAGGTGAGTTTCGACACCGAAACTACCGGCCTCGACACCATGACGGCGCGCCTCGTAGGCCTAAGCTTCTGCTACCGGCCGGGCGAGGCCTACTACGTGCCCGTGCCAGCCGATGACCTGCCCGCCGCCCAGGCCATTGTGGACGAGTTCTGCCCGTTTTTCAATAGCCCCGACATCCTCAAAATCGGCCAGAACATCAAGTACGACCTCAGCATTCTGCGGCACTACAACGTGGAAGTGGCGGGGCCCCTGTTCGATACGATGCTGGCGCACTACCTCATCGAGCCCGACATGCGCCACAATATGGACGTGCTGGCCGAAACCTACCTGCACTACGCCCCGGTGCCCATCACCGACCTCATCGGGCCCAAGGGCAAGAAGCAAATTACGATGGCCGACATTGCCCCGGCCCAGGTGAAGGACTACGCCTGCGAAGACGCCGACGTGACTTTGCAGCTCAAGCACGTGTTCGAGCCCATGCTCAAAGAGCTGGGGCTGTTGGAGCTGCTGAATACCGTGGAGAACCCGTTGGTGCCAGTGCTGAGTAGCATCGAGTACGAGGGCGTGCGCATCGACTCGGTGGCGATGGGTGAGTACTCGGCCGAATTGCAGGGCTACGTGATAGAGTTGGAGCGCCAGATTTTCCTGGAGGCCGGGCAGGAGTTCAACATCGGCTCGCCCAAGCAGTTGGGCGAGGTGCTGTTTGATAAAATGCAGGTGGGCGGCGGCAAAATCAAGAAAACCAAAACCGGCCAGTACGCCACCGGCGAGGAAATTCTGAGCCAGCTCGCAGCCGAAAACCCCATCGCTGCCCTCATCCTGGAGTACCGCCAGCTCAGCAAGCTGCGCAGCACCTACGTGGAAGCCCTGCCCCAGCTGGTGAGCGTGGTGGACGGCCGCGTGCACACCAGCTTCAACCAGGCGGTGACGGCCACCGGCCGCCTGAGCAGCACCAACCCGAACCTGCAAAATATCCCAATTCGCACCGAGAAGGGCCGCGAAATCCGCAAGGCCTTCGTACCGCGCGACGACCAGCACCTACTGCTGGCGGCCGACTACTCGCAGGTGGAACTGCGCATCATGGCCGATTTTTCGGGCGACGCGACGATGATTGAAGCTTTCCGGCTGGGCCAAGACGTCCACAGCAGCACGGCCAGCAAGGTGTTCCGCGTGCCGCTAAGCGAGGTAGACGCCGAGATGCGCCGCAAGGCCAAAACGGTCAATTTTGGCATCATCTACGGCATTTCGGCCTTCGGCCTAGCCCAGCGCATTGGCATCAGCCGCAAGGAAGCTGCCGACATCATCGACACCTATTTCCAGGAATTTCCGTCGGTGAAGCAGTTTATGGACGACAGCATCAACCGGGCCCGCGAACTGGAATACGCTGAAACGCTGCTCAAGCGCCGCCGCTACCTGCGCGACATCAACTCGCGCAATGCCACGCTGCGCGGCTACACTGAGCGCAACGCCATCAACGCCCCCATCCAAGGCACGGCGGCCGACATCATCAAGCTGGCGATGATCAATATCTATAATTGGCTACGCGAAGAGAAATTAAAAACCCGCATGATTCTGCAAGTACACGACGAACTCGTGTTCGATGCCGTGCAGGAAGAGGTCGAATACATCACCCCCAAAATCAAGGAGCTAATGACCCAGGCCCTGCTGCTGCCCCGCGGCGTGCCGCTGGAAGTGGAAGTGGGCACGGGGCGGAACTGGCTGCAAGCGCATTAGGCTTAAAGCAACGTTCTGGCGTCGTAATCAGGTAGTTCGCGCCCCACGCTGGGTTTATTTTGCCATATACACGCACTGCGATAGGCGATGAAACATGCATTACTAGCCTTTGGGGTCTTCTGGAGCGCGCTGGGTTCGCTGCGGGCGCAGGCCATTAGATTCGAGAAAGACTCTTTGAGCCAGGTGTTTGCCAAGGCCCGGCAGCAAAATAAGCCGGTGTTCCTGCTGCTGTCGCCGCCCCCGACGCCCGCCAACCTTCCGGCGGCCATAAAAGCGGAGCGGAATAAATCGGGCCTCTCCGCGCCTGCGGTGGCCGACAAGCTCAACCAAGCCTTTTTGAACAAAGAGCTAGCCTTCGGCACCGCCGAAATGGGGGCGGCGGCGCGCCGCTACAACGTGACGAGTTACCCGAGTTACCTCTACTTCAGCCCCGATGGTAGCCTGCTGTACCGCCGCTTTGGCAATACCAGCAATGTGGAGCAGTACCTAAAAGACGTTGCCGCCGCGCAACAGGCCCAGCAAGACCCGCAGAACCTAAGCTCTTTAGCCGCGGAATTTAAAGGGGGCAACCGCGACCCGGAGCTGCTGAAACGCTACGTGCTAAAGTGCCGCGACCTGCACCTGCCCGTGGAGCCGGCCGTGCTGAATGCCTACGCGCAGCAATTACCAGCCAAGGCGTTTTACCAGCCTACCGAGGTGCTATTCATCCTGGAAAGTGGGCCGGTAGTGGGCAGCCAAGCTTATCAACTTACCCATCTAAACCAGCAGCTGATTGACAGCCTCTACCGGGTGTTGCCCCTGCCCCAACGGATGGCTATTAACGGCCTTATTATTAAGAATACGATGGCACAGGCCACCGCGGCCAAAGACCGCAGCCTAGCCGAAAAAGGTGCCAACTTTGCCCGTAGCACCTGGAACAACGACTACGCTAGGGGTGGGCGCACCTACGAGCGCAACATGCTGGCGTTTTACCAGAGCATCAAAGATACTACGGCTTACCTGCGGCAGGCGGTGCCCTACTACGAACGGTACTACCTGAACCTGCCAGCCGACTCGGTAAAAAAAGCGCTGGTAGCTCTCCAAGCTTTTCGGCAGCGTCAACCCGCGCTTTTGCAGCGGCTCGATTCGGCGGCGCGGCAGCGGGCGCGGGGCCCCCGGCCGGAGGCAGTAGCCCGCACCGTGCAGTATATAACCGTTAGTGGCCCGCCCGCATCTTTCCTGCAAGAGCTGAACAACGGTGCCTGGGTCATCTACCAGACCGGTACCCGCAATAAAAACTACCTCACGCACGCCATTACCTGGAGCAAGCGTACGGTAGACCTCGACCCTACCGCTTATAACAACGATACGCTGGCCCACCTGCTCTACCAGCTCGGCTTCTTTGCCGAGGCCGAAGCCCGCGAGCAGCGCGCGGTGGAGCTGGCGCGCCAGGAAAAGGTGGCCGCTTCTTCCTACCAGCAAGCGTTGGAAAAAATGCGTAAGCGCACTCTGTGAGCACCTCTACCTACTGCCGTCTAATCGCCGTATAGTCGGGCTTTCAACCAATCCGCTAAAGCCATGCTGCACAAAACCACCCGCACAACAACTTTGCAAAACGTAGCCCGCGGACTCATGGGTACCTTTATGATGGTGGCTGGTACGGGGCACCTCACTTTTGCGCGGCAGGATTTTCAGGCGCAGGTGCCCGATTTTATGCCTTTGGATAAGGACACCGTTGTGCTGCAATCGGGGGTGGTGGAAATTGGGTTGGGGCTGGCCCTACTGCTGTTGAAGGGCAAGAACCGGGTGCGCATGGGCATGGGGCTGGCGGCTTTCTATGCAGCGGTATTCCCCGGCAACATTCACCAATACACCCAACACCTTTCCGCCTTTGGCCTCGACACCGACGCCAAGCGGCTCGGCCGGCTGTTCTTCCAACCCGTGCTGATTGCTGGTGCGCTGTGGTCCACCGGGGCCCTAAAAGTGCTGCTGAAGAAAAAGTAGGGCACGATTCGTTCAACACGCCTAATGTAAACAACCGCCTGATTAGAGCCGGCGAACGCATGATAGCAAGCAATAAAACCCCAATGGATAGGCCCAACCAAAAAGGCTTGGTGGCCGAATTAACCAGCCTGCTTACGAAAGGCAATGCCCACGCGACCTTTGAGGAAGCTTGCGCTGACCTGAAGCAGGCGCAGTGGAACCAACGCGTACCGGATGTGCCCTACACTATCTGGCAGTTGGTCGAACACGTGCGCATCGCGCAGTGGGATATTGTAGAGTTCTGCCTCGAACCCAAGCATGAATCGCCAAAATGGCCGGACGGCTATTGGCCTGCCCAAGATGCCACCGCCGATGAAGACCAGTGGCAGGAAACGCTGGACTACATTCGGCAGGACCGGCAGCGTTTTCTTCATTTGCTGCATGCCCCCGGCACCAACTTGCTGGCGCCCTTGCCGCATGGCACTGGCCAAACCATCTTGCGCGAAGCTTTCCTTATTGCCGACCACGCGGCTTACCATACCGGCGAAATAATTCTGGTGCGCCGCCTGCTGCACGCCTGGGAATAAACGGTAGCGCTAATTATGCCCTGCTTGCTAAAAGCCAAAGAGCCCGGAACGTCAGACGCTCCGGGCTCTTTGGCTTCTGGGAGAAACCTACTTCTTCTGGATTTTTACTTTCTTGCCCGAAGGCTTGTCCTTCACTTCTTCCTCGTTCTGTTTTTCCTTGCCCTCGGTGGCGGGGGCGGTGTACTTGGGGGTGCCGGTGGGCGTGGCTATGGCGGGGGTTTTTAAAAAGGTTGGTACCCGCCGTGTACACGTGCCGGGCCCCCGGCGTTGGGCTGGGTTAGGGGCGCGGGTCGAGTACGCCGGCGGCCAGCACGCGCAACGCACTGGTTTGGTAGGGATTGAGCGAATCGGCGGCTACGCGGCGCAGGGCGTCGCGGGCGGCGGCGGGTTGCTGGGCTTGCCAGTAGGCCATGCCCAAGTGGTAGAGGGCCCGGCGCGACAGGGGCCCCCCCATAACCTCAGCCAAACGGTGCAATGGTGGTTGGGCCGCCTGGTTTTCACCCGATTGTAGTAAAAAAAGGCCCCGGTAGTAGCTCAGCGTATCGGCGCCGATTTCGTTGGGCGACAAGCGGCCCAGCGTGTGCAGGGCGGTAGGATAGTGGCCGGCGCGGTACTCGGCCAGGGCCTGGGCCAGCAGGGGGCGGCTGCGCTCCTGGGCCGGCGAGAGCGCCAGCGCGGGATCGAAGCGGTAGTAGCTGGCCCAGCCTTCTTCGGGCTGGGGCGCACGGCTCGTCGTCCACCAAGCTACGGCAGTGCCCAGCGCCACCAGCAGCGCGGTGGTCCACAATAGGCTGCGCCGCCGGTGGCCCCGGCTGATGCGCTGGAGCCGGGCCAGCGAAGTAGTGCGCTGGTCGAGGCGGTGGTCGAGCAGGTGCAGGCGCAGGCGCAGGGTATCGTGACCAGCGGCCCAGCGCAAGTCGGCGGCAAACTGCTCGTAGGCAGCGTGGGCGGTGGCCAGGTCGGCGTCGGTGGCCAGGCGTTGCTCAAACGCCTCTTGGGCCGCCTCGCCCAAGGCCCCGTCGGCGAAGTGCTCCAGCGCGTCGAGGTGCGCGCGGAAGCCGTGGGGCGGGTTCGTCAGGTCCACCAGCCGGCGCAGGCAGGCACTTTTTTGGCGGCGGGCTACGGCAGGGTTGGCGAAGCCCAGCTTGCCGCTCATCCGCTCAAAATTGTAGCCGTGGAAGTAGAAATAGGTCAGCAGCCGCTGGCAATCGGCCCCGAGCTGGTGGAAGTGCACTAGCCGCTGCTGGCGGCGGCTGGCCTCGGCGGCGGGCAAGGGGGCAGCCGCCGAGGCCAGCCGCAATTCGGCGAGCTGGTTTACATGGGCCGGCACGTCGGGGGGCAGGCGCGTGAGGCGGCCGTCGGATACCTGGTCGTAGAAATCGAGCAAGGCCTCTTGCAGCAGCGCGTGCGCCGCCGGGGCCCCCAGCTGGTGCTGGCGCAGGGCCCACCGGGCAAACACGTCGCGGCGCTGCTGATAGAAATCGATGAGAAATTTCTGGTTGCCAACGCGCAAGTGCGTCAGAACCTCGGCAAGTGGCGTAGGCATAATGAATAGTATTTAAAAATGATTGATAATGAATAATTTGATCTTATAGCACTATGAACTAGCATTTTTTAATGAAGGTATGATTTATTTATGAACTGCCCAAGCACCGGCCGGTAGCGCTGGGCCTGCGGGCGGGGCGGCGGGGCCACTGTACCTTTGTACCATGGAAATCACCGCCCCTGCCCGCCTCCTCGACACCGCCGTTTTCGACCTCATCGCGCAGGAGAAAACCCGCCAGACCCACGGCCTTGAACTCATTGCCTCCGAAAATTACGCTTCGGAACAGGTGATGGCCGCCCAGGGCTCCGTGCTCACCAACAAGTACGCCGAGGGCCTGCCTGGCAAGCGCTACTACGGTGGCTGCGAGATAGTTGACCAGGTGGAGCAATTGGCCATCGACCGCGTGAAGGAGCTGTTTGGCGTGGCCTGGGCCAACGTGCAGCCCCACTCCGGGGCCCAGGCTAACGCCGCCGTGTTTCTGGCCTGCCTCAAGCCCGGCGACAAAATCCTCGGCTTCGACCTGAGTCACGGTGGCCACCTCACCCACGGCTCGTCGGTGAATTTCTCGGGCAAATACTACCAGCCCAGCTTCTATGGCGTGGAGCAGGAAACAGGCCTCATCGACTGGAGCAAAATCAAGGATATTGCCCGCCGTGAGCGCCCCAAAATGATTATCTGCGGGGCCTCGGCCTACTCGCGCGATTGGGACTATAAAACCCTGCGCGAAGCCGCCGACGAAGTAGGGGCCCTGCTGCTGGCTGATATCTCGCACCCCTCGGGCCTCATCGCCACGGGCTTGCTGAACTCGCCCTTCGAGCACTGCCACATCGTGACGACGACGACCCATAAAACCCTGCGGGGCCCCCGCGGCGGCCTCATTATGCTGGGCCAGGACTTTGACAACCCCTTTGGCCTGAAGACGCCCAAGGGCGAGGTGCGGCCCATGTCGGCCCTGCTCGATTCGGGCGTATTCCCCGGTACCCAGGGCGGGCCCCTCGAGCATGTGATTGCCGCCAAGGCCGTGGCCTTCGGCGAGGCGCTGAGCGACGATTTTACGACCTACACCCGGCAGGTGGCCGCCAACGCCCAAGCGCTAGCGGCGGGCTTTAGCGGACTGGGCTACGACATTATTTCGGGTGGCACGGATAACCACTTAATGCTGATTGACCTGCGCTCCAAGGGCCTCACCGGCAAGCTGGCCGAAAACACGCTCATTAAGGCCGACATCACCATTAATAAAAATATGGTGCCGTTCGACGACAAGTCGCCGTTCGTGACCAGCGGCATGCGCATCGGCTCGGCCGCTATCACCACCCGCGGCCTGGGTACGGCCGACATGGGCCGCATCGTGGAACTTATCGACGAGGCCCTGACCCACCACGCCGACGATACCCGCCTGGGCCACGTGCGCCGGCAGGTGAACGCTTGGCTCCAGGATTACCCGCTCTTCGCATAAATTTCGTAGGTGCCCCGGCGCGGGCTCAGTTGGTGGGCCCGCGCTGGGCCCACCAACTGAGCCCGCGAAGCTGCTTACCCCAATTCCTATTCTGTGCAACCGCAACCGCAAACTTCCCCCTCGCTGGGCGACCAGCACGAAATGTCCTTCATCGACCACTTGGAGGCGTTGCGCTGGCACGTCATTCGGGCGGCGATTTCGGTGGTGGTGTTTGCCACAATTGCCTTCTTTTCGAAGAATTTCCTCTTCCATACCCTGATCTTGGGGCCCTCGCGCGCCGACTTCTGGACCTACCGGATGTTCTGCAAAATGGGGGCCCTCTTCGGCTCGACCGAGCCGTGCGCCGACCACGTCAACTTCATCATCCAGAACCGGGAGATGAGCGGGCAGCTCTCGATGCACATTAGTACGTCCGTCATTGCGGGCTGCATCCTGGCCTTTCCGTACCTGTTTTGGGAGCTGTGGCGCTTCATCAAGCCCGGCCTATATCCCAACGAGCGCCAAAACTCGCAAGGGGCTGTATTTTTTGTATCAATTCTCTTCGTCGCGGGCGTACTGTTCGGCTACTACATCGCCGCCCCGATGAGCATCAACTTCTTGGCTGGCTACACCGTCGATGCTAGCATCGAGAACCAGATCGACTTGCAGAGCTACCTGAGCACGCTCACCACCATGACGCTCTCGTGCGGCTTGGTGTTCGAACTGCCCATGATCGTGTTTTTCCTGGCCAAGGCCGGCATGATTACGCCCGAAATCATGCAGCTCTACCGCAAGCATGCCATCGTGGTGATTCTGGTGTTGGCCGCCATCATCACTCCGCCCGACGTCACGGCCCAAATCATCGTCACCATCCCCATCATGCTCCTCTACGAGCTCAGCATCCACATTGCCCGCGTGGTGCGCCGCGGCGACGCCGCCCGTCTCAATGCCAAGCTGGCCCGTCAGCAAGCCGAGGAAACAGCCCGCACTGCCATCGGCCCGCCTGTTAATTAACCAACCTGCTTTGGTTTCATTCGGTGGGGCCCCAACCACGGCGTCTTCGGGCCCGCGGCTGGGGCCCCACTTCCTTATATATACTGGTAAGTACTCGTTGCTAATTAGTTTGATATGAAAAACGTCATGCTGAGCGCAGTCGAAGCATCTCTTATTCGGGGTTAATCACAACATCTAGAGTTGTTTGCGCAGTATATATGCTTCAACAAGCTCAGCATGGCCGTCTATTTTAACGTAAGCTATTTACCAACGGGCACTTACGATGCGCCCGAACTACTTCATAATCCTGGGGGCCCTAGCCGCCGCCCTGGTCAGCTGCTAGTAAACGCCCACTACTGCCGCGCCTACCGAAGCCCCTTCGGCCGCAGCTGCTCCAGCTTCTTCCAACACTCCCGCCGGGGCCCTCACCGAAGCAGCGGCGCGCGCCGCCATCGGCCGCTACTTGCAAGGCCAACCCAACACCAACCTTTACGTCGTCGATTCAGCCCGCACCATCAACCTCGGGGCCTATTGCCAGGTACTGGTACCCCGCACTGATTGGGCCCGTCGTATGCCCAACCGCGCCGCCTTCGAGGTAGATAAGCAAACTAGAGCAGTGAAAACACTGCTGGTAAAGTGATCCAGCATAACAACAGAAGCAAAGCTGCACAGAAATCACTGCGAATCCCTGATAAGTAATCGTCCCGCAAACCTTAGGAAATTAACTAACGCCACAGCTGTGTTTAAGCTCAACAGAATATATAGTAGAAGTACCAAGAGCCAACTCAAGCGAATGAATGCGGTCGTAGTCAGCCGCCATATCTGCTTTAACAGCCACTATTGGAGAAGCGCAGCTTAAAAAAGGAGTTTGCCTAGTTATAGAACTGCGAAGGGTGCTAGATAATGAATGGACAGATTATATAAGATAAGTATCTTATTATTAAAACTTTGTCTATTGTTTGATTGAAGATTCTAGGCACCAGCCAATGCTTCATACCCGGGCAAGTAAAAATTCTTGACTAGTTCCGTATGCCTTAAAACCTGTTTGACTAAATGCATAAGTTTCTTATTATCAAAGTATTATTTCTCAAATTATGCGATTCGGGAGAAATGCGTCAACAATACCTTGTTTCGTTAATAAATTTAGCTACATTTGCACTCCCAAACAGGGAAGTGGTACAAGGATGAAGCGCGAAACTTCATAAATCCTGAATTCAAAGACTCCGATTAACAGTTGCAGGATTCTTAAATCCCGAAGTAGGTAAAAAAATTAACCCGCTAAAAATTGTTTAATCAAAAAAAATCCTTATCTTTGCACTCCCGAAAGAAAAAAACGCTTATTAAGCCTTCCAATACTAGTTTAATAAACAACAACTATCATCTTTAATTGGAAGTAACAGGTTTAGAAAGGCTAAACAAATTAAAAAATAATTCTGATAATCTTACTAAATTATCAAATATTTTCTTACCTTTGCACTCCCAATCAAAAACAAGGGGGTTGAGTTGAGAAAAAAGGGCCGGTTTACCAGCCCGCACGGTTGCTTCAACAGGAAGCGGCGTACGTTCTTTGAATGACGGAAATAGACAAATAGTAAGGGAGTCACCGGGGTAACCCGGCGGCTCAGCCAAGAAACGCGTTGAGCGGTTCCGTCCTCAAGGGGACGGGGCGCGCACAAGACAGCAGCCTACTTACGAGTAGGTGAAGGACATTATACAATGGAGAGTTTGATCCTGGCTCAGGATGAACGCTAGCGGCAGGCCTAATACATGCAAGTCGAACGGTTTGTAGCAATACAAATAGTGGCGCACGGGTGCGTAACGCGTAGCCAACCTACCCGAATCTGGGGGATAGCCCGCCGAAAGGCGGATTAATACCGCATAAGACTATGAGCCGGCATCGGTTAATAGTTAAAGATTTATTGGATTCGGATGGGGCTGCGTGCCATTAGCTAGTTGGCGGGGTAACGGCCCACCAAGGCGACGATGGCTAGGGGAGCTGAGAGGCTGGTCCCCCACACGGGCACTGAGATACGGGCCCGACTCCTACGGGAGGCAGCAGTAGGGAATATTGGGCAATGGGCGAGAGCCTGACCCAGCCATGCCGCGTGCCGGATGAAGGCCTTCTGGGTCGTAAACGGCTTTTTTCCGGGAAGAACCGGTTCCTTGCGAGGGGCTCTGACGGTACCGGGAGAATAAGCACCGGCTAACTCCGTGCCAGCAGCCGCGGTAATACGGAGGGTGCGAGCGTTGTCCGGATTTATTGGGTTTAAAGGGTGCGTAGGCGGCCGCGTAAGTCTGGGGTGAAAGCCCGTTGCTCAACAACGGAACTGCCCTGGAAACTGCGTGGCTTGAGTCCAGACGAGGTTGGCGGAATGGGCGGTGTAGCGGTGAAATGCATAGATACCGTCCAGAACACCGATTGCGAAGGCAGCTGACTAGGCTGGTACTGACGCTGAGGCACGAAAGCGTGGGGAGCGAACAGGATTAGATACCCTGGTAGTCCACGCCGTAAACGATGGATACTCGCTGCCAGCGATAGATGGTTGGTGGCTTAGCGAAAGCGTTAAGTATCCCACCTGGGGAGTACGCCCGCAAGGGTGAAACTCAAAGGAATTGACGGGGGCCCGCACAAGTGGTGGAGCATGTGGTTTAATTCGATGATACGCGAGGAACCTTACCTAGGCTAGAATGCGCGTGACCGGTTCGGAGACGAACCTTTCCTTCGGGACACAAAGCAAGGTGCTGCATGGCCGTCGTCAGCTCGTGCCGTGAGGTGTTGGGTTAAGTCCCGCAACGAGCGCAACCCCTATGTTTAGTTGCCAGCGGGTTAAGCCGGGGACTCTAGACAGACTGCCTGCGCAAGCAGTGAGGAAGGCGGGGACGACGTCAGGTCATCATGGCCCTTACGCCTAGGGCTACACACGTGCTACAATGGACGGTACAGCGGGTTGCCAACCAGCGATGGTGCGCCAATCCCGAAAAGCCGTTCTCAGTTCGGATCGGAGTCTGCAACTCGACTCCGTGAAGCTGGAATCACTAGTAATCGCGCATCAGCAATGGCGCGGTGAATACGTTCCCGGGCCTTGTACACACCGCCCGTCAAGCCATGGAAGTTTGGTAGACCTGAAGCCGGTGCTCCGCAACGAAGCCGGTTAGGGTAGAACAGGTAACTAGGGCTAAGTCGTAACAAGGTAGCCGTACCGGAAGGTGCGGCTGGATCACCTCCTTTCTGGAGCCGCGCCGTCCCCGACGGGACCAGCCCAGCCGTTTTACCAGCACCCTACTGATTGTCTATTTCCTCATTCAAATAATTTCAAGGACTATAGATTCCTATCTGTAGCCTTCAATTGCCACAAATAGTGTGGTAAACGTTCTTTGACGTAAGGGTAACTAAGAAAGAGAAGTAAAAAGCGGGCTTACATGTCATAGACATATAAGCACTTTATTCCCACTTTTAGTGAGATGAAGCGCAAGTAAGAAGTAATGAAGAGCACACGGGGGATGCCTAGGGTCTCAGAGGCGAAGAAGGACGCGATAAGCTGCGATAAGGCGTGGGGAGGGGCACATGCCCGGTGATCCGCGCATTTCCGAATGGGGCAACCCCGCGACTGGAAGAGTCGTGAACTGACGGGCTTGACCCGCGGTGGCAAACGCAGGGAACTGAAACATCTAAGTACCTGCAGGAAAAGAAAATAACAATGATTCCCCAAGTAGTGGCGAGCGAACGGGGAGGAGCCCAAACCACGGCGGTCACGGCCGCTGTGGGGTTGTAGGACCACGAGATCTGATTAAATCGAGTTAGCTGAAGCCGGTGGGAAACGGTGCCAGAGACGGTGAGAGCCCGGTAAGCGACAATTCTGATTTACGGTAGTGGGATCCTGAGTAGGGCGGGGCCGGAGAAACCCCGTCTGAAGCGAGCGGCACCATCCGCTAAGGCTACATACTCCTGAGACACCGATAGTGAACTAGTACCGTGAGGGAAAGGTGAAAAGAACCGGGAATACCGGAGTGAAAAGAACCTGAAACCGTGTGCTTACAAGCAGTCAGAGGGATTTAGTATCCTGATGGCGTGCCTTTTGCATAATGAGCCTACGAGTTACTCCTCCCCGGCAAGGTTAAGGGCTTGAAGGCCCGGAGCCGCAGCGAAAGCGAGTCTGAACAGGGCGCGTAGTCGGGGGGGGTAGACGCGAAACTCGGTGAGCTACCCATGACCAGGATGAAGGTGCGGTAACACGCACTGGAGGTCCGAACCAGTTTCCGTTGAAAAGGATTTGGATGAGTTGTGGGTAGGGGTGAAAGGCCAATCAAACTGAGAAATAGCTCGTACTCCCCGAAATGTATTGAGGTACAGCGTCGGCGTAGAGCGTGTTGGAGGTAGAGCTACCGATAGGACTAGGGGGTGTCAGAGCCTACCGAATCCTGACGAACTCCGAATGCCAGCACGTATAGCCGGCAGTGAGGCCTGGGGTGCTAAGGTCCCCGGCCGAGAGGGAAAGAACCCAGACCAACAGCTAAGGTCCCTAAATCCAGGTTAAGTTGAACAAAGGAGGTCCGATTGCTTTGACAGCCAGGAGGTTGGCTTGGAAGCAGCCATTCCTTTAAAGAGTGCGTAACAGCTCACTGGTCGAGCGATCGGGCGTCGATAATACGCGGGCATCAAACCTGGTACCGAAGCTTTGGATGCGACTTGCAAGACAGTTGCGTGGTAGGGGAGCATTCTTCTTGCGGAGAAGCCGTCTCGTCAGGGGCGGTGGAGCGTGGAGAAACGCATATGTAGGCATGAGTAACGATAATGGGGGTGCGAAACCCCCACGCCGATAGACCAAGGTTTCCAGCTCAACGCTAATCGGAGCTGGGTTAGTCGGGACCTAAGGAAAAGCCGAGAGGTGTATTCGATGGCCAGCTGGTTAATAGTCCAGCACTGATGAATTGAAGTGATGCAGTGACGCAGAAGTGAAAGCACCGCGGGCGGACGGAAGTGCCCGTTGAAGGGCGTAGGTAGTGGGAGAGTAGTTAAGTACGCTCACCTAGCCGAAACCTGATAGTACCGCACGGCCTTCGGGCCACGCGGATAGTGTGCCTAATCCGACTGCCAAGAAAACCTGCTAAGCGTTTTAATTGATTCATCACCCGTACCGCAAACCGACACAGGTGGTCAAGGAGAGTATCCTGAGGCGCTCGAGTGAATCACGGCCAAGGAACTCGGCAAAATGGACCTGTAACTTCGGGAGAAGGGTCGCTTCCTCTGGTGCAAGCCAGAGAAGCCGCAGTGAAAAGGCCCAGGCGACTGTTTAACAAAAACACATGGCTATGCCAACGCGCAAGCGGACGTATATGGCCTGACACCTGCCCGGTGCCGGAAGGTTAAGAGGGGAACTTAGTGGGGGCGACCTTGCGAAGGTTTGAATCGAAGCCCCGGTAAACGGCGGCCGTAACTATAACGGTCCTAAGGTAGCGAAATTCCTTGTCGGGTAAGTTCCGACCTGCACGAATGGTGTAACGATCTGGGCGCTGTCTCAGCCGTGAGCTCGGTGAAATTGTAGTCTCGGTGAAGATGCCGAGTACCCGCCACGGGACGGAAAGACCCCGTGCACCTTTACTATAGGTTGCCATTGGTGTTGGGTTCGGCATGTGTAGCATAGGCGGGAGGCGCTGAACCGGGGCCGCTAGGTCTCGGGGAGCCAACGTTGAAATACCGCCCTTGCCGTGCCTGATGCCTAATCCGCGAACGCGGAGACAGTGGCTGCTGGGTAGTTTGACTGGGGTGGTCGCCTCCAAAAGAGTATCGGAGGCTTTCAAAGGTCCGCTCAGTCCGCTTGGTAACCGGACGCAGAGCGCAATAGCAGAAGCGGGCTTGACTGCGAGACCTACAAGTCGAACAGGGTCGAAAGACGGATATAGTGATCCGGCGGTTCCGCATGGAAGGGCCGTCGCTCAAAGGATAAAAGGTACGCCGGGGATAACAGGCTGATCTCCCCCAAGAGCTCATATCGACGGGGAGGTTTGGCACCTCGATGTCGGCTCGTCACGTCCTGGGGCTGGAGAAGGTCCCAAGGGTTCGGCTGTTCGCCGATTAAAGTGGCACGCGAGCTGGGTTCAGAACGTCGTGAGACAGTTCGGTCCCTATCTGTGGTGGGCGTTGGATATTTGACAGGACCTGTCCTTAGTACGAGAGGACCGGGATGGACCAGCCGCTGGTGCGCCGGTTGTACCGCCAGGTGCAGCGCCGGGTAGCTACGCTGGGAGGAGATAAGCGCTGAAAGCATCTAAGTGCGAAACTCACCTGGAGATGAGATATCCCAATTGGAAGGGCCGTGGGAGACGACCACGTGGATAGGCGGCAGGTGAAAAACCAGAAATGGAACAGCCGAGCCGTACTAATGGCCCGAGGGCTTCGCTTGTCCCAGACTTTTACTTCTCTTTCTTTACCCTTGTGTCAATGATTTTGCTGCTTGTCACCGAACACGACGAGTAACGCCAGCAATGGTGGCTTTAGCCCGGGTGTTCACCTCTTCCCATTCCGAACAGAGCCGTTAAGCCCCGGTGCGCCTATGGTACTGCCTTCACCGGTGGGAGAGTCGGTCGCCGCCAACTTTATTGTAAGTCCTCTACTAAACGATGGTAAAATCGTCTAGTAGAGGATTTTTGTTTTATTAACTGATGTTACGCACTTAGCTGGACGAGTTGATGGTACATGGCTTTTACGCCCACGGTGTAGATTGAGGTGGTCTAGTTAGGCAGGAGAGAGTTGGGTGATATTAGCAAGTATCTGCTGGTGAAAGAGATAAGGTTTTAGATAGCCGATACTGGAATGCCGGCGTTTATGATTGTAGTAGTCAAAATAATCGGCCACGCTGGTCTGCGCGTCAGCTAGGTCCGTGAAAACGGGCCAGTCGCGCAGTTCGAGCAGTTCGGTTTTGAGGCGCGACCACAGGCGCTCGGCCTGCGCGTTGTCGTAGCAGCCGCCCCGGCGGCTGTGCGAGAGGTGAGCCTTGGCGTCGCGCAGCAGGGTTTTGTAGACCTTGCTCACGTACTGGCCGCCCCGGTCGGAGTGCACAATTAGGCCGGGAGTGGGCCGCTGGGCGAGCAAAGCCCGCTGCAAGGCCGTGGTAACCAGCGCTTCCGGCATATCGGCCCGCACCTGCCAGCCCACCACCTGCTTGGTGCATACATCTTGAAAGGCACAGCAGTACACCCAGTTGCCGTTAGCCAAAGGCAAATAGGTGATGTCGCTGACCCATACGCGGTTGGCTTGGATAGGCCTCGGCTGGTCGAGCAGCAAGTTCGGCGCGCAGCGTTTACCGTGGGTGGAATCGGTCGTGCGGGGCACAAACGCTTTGGGCTGCAAGGCCTTGCGCGCCTGGCGGCGCAGCGCCGTGCGGATGGCCTGCCGCCCCACCTGGTACCCCAACTCGCGCAGCTCGACGCGTAGGCGGCGGATGCCGTAGCGGCGCTGGTGGTCGTCGAATACGTCGCCAGGGCCGTTTCCCAGGCCGGTTCCGCGGGGGCTACCACGCCCGCTACCGCCCCTCTTCGCCAGGCGTAGTAGCGGCTGGGCACGACGTATAAGACCTGGCAAAGCAGCTGCACCGGGTAGTGAATACATTGCTGATCAATAAATGGCAGCTGGCTCACGGGGTCGGGGGATGCGAGAAGATGGCGATGGCTTTTTTTAAAATCTCCAGCTCCTGGGCCTGTCGGCGTACTTGCACCCGCAAGGCCCGCACCTCGGCCGCTTCGTGGGGGTCAGTGGGTAAGGGCTGTTGGGCCGCTTTCTGCCACTGATAGAGCAACTTGGCGTTGATGTTTAGGGCGCGAGCGGCGGCCAGCGTGGAGCGGCTTTCGCTGGCCAGGCGCAGGGCTTCGGCCCGGAAGGCCGCATCATAGCGCGGCCGTTTGGAGGGAGAGGCTTTTTCCATGAATTTGGGAAATTACCACCCCATTCTCTCCTGTTTCACCCGACCACCTCAGAGTTGGGCTTTAAGGCGAAAATGCCCGAACCCCCATTTGAGTTTGAGCGCTTTAAGTTTGCCATAAGCCAGTAGCGTAGCAAATAAGTGATTGGTCTGAGTAGTCAGGGTTTCGGTGGGCGATTTGCCCATCGAGGCGTTCTGTTTGAGTGACTTATGATACTCTTCCACTTTTCACCTTCTCTGGTAAATCGTGTGAAGTTGGGTCTGTGTCAGGTCGGTGCCGCTGCTGACCAGCTGTAACACGCCTTAGCTGCCGTCTTTGTTTGTAAAGACTTGTCTGGTCACGAGGACCGCGTCTGGCACGGACCGTGAAAAGACCCGCAGGGGGTGCTCATCGGGAAAAGTCAGCGTCTGCACAGCCTGTAACTGCCCTTTCGCCCGCGCCTCGGCGCTCAGGGCCACGGTGCGGGTGCTTTCGAAGGAAAAATAAAGTGGTGACCCAGCGCCCGCATGAAGCTCATGTTCTCGGCTGAGGCATACCAGCTATCGGCCAGCAGGTAGCGGTAGGCGACCTGCTGCTGGGCGACGCGCAGCATTTGCTGCAAATATTCGTTCTTGGTAGACGCGCTTTGATAACTGGTTTTCTGCGTCTTAGGGTGGAACACGGGAACTGTCTTGTACACTAGTGGTTGAAAAACAGTACTGAGTCGGTTGGTGTTTATTCCAAAAGCACTTGCTATATGATACGGTATCGGCTGCATTTGACCCCAGAAGAACGCCAGACCCTGGAAGGCTGGCAAAAGAAATACAAAAGCCATTCGCCCAAACTGCAACGAATTCAGATTCTGTTGAATAGCGACGAACAGACTGGCCGCCGGCCGGCGGCCGACCTAGCCGCCGTGCTGGGTGTCTGTACCCGAACCGTCGAACGGGTGCGCCGCCAGTTCTGCGAAGAAGGGATGGCCCTGTTTGAGCCGAAGCCGCGTAAAACGCGTTCGGACAAGAAGATAGATGGGCGGGTGGAAGCCCATTTACTGGCCCTGCTCTGCCAGACCCCGCCCGACGAGCAGCCCCGCTGGCAGCTCCAGTTGCTGGCCGACCAGCTGGTCGAACTCCAAGTGGTCGAACATATCTCGACCACGATGGTGGCGCGGCTGCTAAAAAAAACGAACTCAAGCCGTTCAACGGCCCGCAGCAGTGGGTGATTCCGGCGGAGCAGAGCGCTTCTTTTGTCTGTCAGATGGAGCAGGTACTCGACCTCTACGAGCAACCCTATGACGCAGACTATCCGGTCGTTTGCCTGGACGAGTCGCCCAAGCAACTACTGGATTACGAAACGTTTATCACCTCTACCGGCCAGCGCTGCCGCGATTCGGAATACGTGCGCCGGGGCGTGGTGGAGTTATTCGTGGCCACGGAGCCCTTACGGGGCTGGCGCTGCCTGACGGTCGAGGCCGACCACAAAGCCGCCACCTGGGTGCAGTTTGTGGCCCGGCAGATGGACTCGACCTACCGCGAGGCCAAGAAGGTGCACTGGGTCATGGATAACCTGCGTACGCACAAGCGCAGCTTTTTCTACGCCCACTTTCCGCCTGCCGTGGCCCAGGCCTATCTGCGACGGATGGACATCACCTACACCCCGGCCCACGGCTCCTGGCTGAACATGGCCGAAATCGAATTCTCCGTCCTTAGTCGCCAGGTCCTCGACCAGCCGTTCACCACCAGCGAGCAGGTCCGCCACGTGGTAGAACAGTGGCAAGACCGCCAGAATGCGCGGCCTAAGCCCCGCAACTGGCAGTTCAAAACGGCCGACGCTCGCATCAAACTAGCTAAATTATACCCGACTAGCTAATGTTTTTCAACCACTAGTTCGGCGGCGACAGGCAGGGCCAGGTCGCCGGCCTGGTAGCGCAGGCTCACAAAGTTGAGGCCTTTGACAAAGCGCTGCTGGCGGTGGTCCCAATGGGGGCAAATCAGCTCATTGGCATCAGTATGGGCCTTTTCCAGGATAGAATCGTCCACGATAAGCACGGCAAACTCGTCGGTTCCACGCGGGGCTTCGGCTTGGCGAATCAAGGGCTTGGCTTGCCGCCAGAGCGCGGGCGAACCCAGGCCCGCCAGCGTGTGAGATGGTCGTGGCTCAAGGCCCCATCCAGCAACCGTGATAAGTCCGTGGCCGGCGTGGGACCCGTCGAACTTGCCAAATAATCCGTGTACAAATCGAGCGTGCAAGTCATCAGGAGAACGTTAAACGGCCAATCTTATCTTGCTGCTGCGTGAGGTGGTCGGGTAAAAGTGGACACGGCGAAAGTAGCTTTCCCTTGTCATGGAAGCAGCAAAACCAGCCGGTAAACGGCCTAGAACCAAGTATGATGCGGCCTTTCGGCTCGAAGCAGTCCGCCGCGTAAGCCAGGATGGGCAGGCAGTCACGCGCGTCGCGCAGGCGCTGGGCATGAGCGAGGCCGTATTGGGCAAGTGGGTGCGCGCCGCGCGGGCGCAAGCCAACCGACCCGCTGGCAGCGAGGCCCTGGAGCAGGAAAACAAGCAGTTGCGGGCCCAATTAGCCCGCGCTGAAACGGAGCGCGATATTTTAAAAAAAGCGCTGACGACATTTTCGCAACCGACGGGCCGATGAAACGCTTCACTTTCATTGCCTTACACGCCCACTGTTGGCCCGTGCGGCAGCAGTGTCAGGTGCTGGGCGTTAGCCCCAGTGGGTACTACGCCTGGCGCAAGCGCGCGCCCAGCCCGGCAGCCGAGCCCGCATCGGTCGCCTGGCAAGTAGCGGCCCAGTGCGTGTTCACCACCCATGCCGGCCGCTATGGCCAGCGCCGCCTCCGGGCTCAGCTGCAGCGCGAAGGCCATGCGGTGGGCCGGCAGCGGCTGCGCAGCTGGCTCAGCCGCAGTGGTTTACGGGCCATCTGCACGCGGGCCGGCACCCGTCCCCCGCGTACCACCCAGGCCGACCCGCAGGCCATTGCCGCGGCTAACAAACTCGCCAACTGGCCCGCAGCGACGGCGCCCAACCAAATTTGGGTGGGCGACATCACCTACCTGGCCCTGGCCATGGGGCAGTGGGCGTACCTGGCCTGCTGGCGCGATGCCTTTTCCCGGCGCGTGGTCGGCTGGCACGTGAGCGAGTCGCTGCATACGGACTTGATTCTGACCACTTTTAACCGGGCCGTGGCCGTCTGCCAGCCCCCACCGGGCCTGCTCGTGCACGCCGACCGGGGCAGCCAGTACACCAGCGACGCTTTTACCTCGTTGCTCACACGCACGCAGGCCATTGCCAGCCTGAGTCGGCCCGGCAATCCGTAGGACAACGCCCTGGCCGAAAGCGGCTGGAGCACGCTCAAAACCGAGCTACTGCCCCGTGGGGCCTGCTTCGCTGACCTGGAAGAGGCCCGCTTTGAACTGGCCGAGTACCTGGACCATTACTACAATACGCAACGGCTGCATTCCGCCCTGGGCTACTGCACCCCGCTCGAAATCGAACTTCATTACCGTTTCAACTTATCTTAGCTTCGTGTCCACTGACACCCGACCACCTCAGTAGCCGGCATCGGTGTAGCGGACACTGCCCTTGGGCAAGTCCGGGGCCAATGCCCGTAGGCCGGTCTGGTTGGCTTCACTGTTGGCATGGATGTAATAGTCGACCGGAATCCCGTCGGTGGTGGCCACGAGCTGCACTTTAAACCCGTAAAACCAGCTACGCTTGCTGGCGCAACGGCCGTGATAGGACTTGCCGGTCAGTAGTTTACAGCGTGGGATGCGCGTATTATGCCATACAGCCACGGGGAAGGAGTCGATGACGTAGCGGGCCTCGGTGTGCAGGCCTTTAAGCAGTTGCCCAAAGGGGGCAAACAAGCCCACCAGCGTATCGGCCAGGGCATATAACTGCCGATTGAAGCCACCCTTATTCAGGCTCTGCTGGCCCCAATGCTGTTCCATGTAGCGCTGCCCCAGCACCAGATTACCGCCAAAGTAGCGGGCCGCTACCAAGGCCGTGGTCAGCACTTACGCATCCGACAAGCGCCGGCGCGGGTCGGCCGGCCGAGCCCACGCCGGCGCTTGTCGTGGTCAGTAAATCAGCGAGGAAGTAGTACATGGCAACGGCCTGTTCGCGCATGGGGAAAGCAGAGCAGGAGGAGGTTAGAGACCTCAAACCTCCTCCTGCTCTGCTGAGCAGACTTTTTTATGCCCCCAAATACTCCGCAACTTGGGTTAGCTACGCACCGTCTAGGCCCGCCGCTGTAACCCTGCTGGAAAAAGTAATTTGCGCGGTCGCTACTTGGACAACCAGAAAGTAGAGAGCGACGGAAGTTGCGGCCCGCCTAGCGAAAATCAGGTGCTTGGGCCAGATAAGCAATTAGAGACATTGCTGCAAAGGTCGAATGCTATTTGCGCCGCGAAATGCATTAAATCCAGTCCATTGTACTAACCAAGGGGCGTTATGGTGCTGCCGCTTTATTCGATAGTTCCTACGTGCCTGTACAGGTTTGGTGGGCCGGCCGGCGCATAGGCCCCGAACACGCTAGGCAACAGGTAGCGCAATTGTGGGAGCAAATGGCTCTGGTCGAGTATGTAATCGGGTGGATTAGCTCCTACTTGCCGGCCGATGCGGACCACAGCGGCGTACTGATCGAGGTGGTTGAAATCAAGCAGAGCCAAGTGCCAATCGAGGTAGGGCGTAGCCGAAGGGTTGGTGAGGTAAGCGCGGTGGTCGGGGCCCAGCACAAACAGGCGTTGGTTATGGAGCCCGGACAAGGAAGGGTCGGGGCGAGGGGCGAAGGTGCTTTCGGCGGGCAGGCGTAGCAAGGTTTCCAGGCCGGGCACCAGGAATCGGTACCGCACCACCGATACAGCGGCCAGCAGCACTAAAAACAGCACTTCTGGAGCCCAGGCCGGCCGGCCAGCTTGCCATAGGAAGAGGCTGAAGTACGCCAGCGGTGGCAACAGCAACACCAGGGCCCCGGGCGCCGTGCCGCCGCCGCCCGCCAGCACCGCCAGGGCCACCAGCAGCCAAGCCACCATTAGTTGCCGAAACTTGGCCTGAAATACGGGGCCTAATGGCGTGCCGAGCCCGCGTGCCATGGCTAGTAGCAGCACCGCCGCCGGCAGGGCCAGCAGCCGCAACTGCAAGGCCAAGGGCAAGCCGCTGGAGGCCCCGGCGCGGAAATTGTGCCAGCCCGGCTCAAGGTGAAACTGCACGAAGTTGGGTAGGGCCCCGGCGTAGAGAAAGTATGTGGCAGCTACTGCGTATGGAAACAGCAGCCCACACAGCAGCAGCAAGAAGCTGCGAAATGCATTGGCCGCGAAGATGATAACGGCCAGTAGGCCCACGCCGGCAAACAGCACCAGCGGCAGGTAGCATAGTCCTGCAAGCCCGATCAGAAACCCGGCCCGGAACAGGCGGCGGTTGTCGTAGCCCTCGCGCGAGGTCGGAATTAGGGCGCTGAGGGCGAATATCACGAAGGTATGCCCTATCAGTAGTGGCGACAACGCGTCGAGGTCGGTGCTGATGCAGCTCATTACCAAATACACGAGAGCCACTAAGTAGCCGCGGTCGGGGAAGGCGTCGGCGCGGTTTAGCACGAAGTTCAGGCGCAGGGCTTGCAGCAGCAGCAAGGCCAGCGCTAGTGCCCGGTACAGGAATACCGGCCGGGCCCCTACCCAGTCGAGCGCGCCGAACAAGTAGGCTGCCAGCGGCGCGGTGCCGTCGTAGAGGTCGCGGTAGGGCAGGGCCCCGCCGTGTACCCGCTCGCCCACCAGCAGGGCCCCCAATTCGCCTGCGGTGAGGGGCAGGCCTTGCAGGGCCAGCAGCGGCAGGCGCAGGGCCAGCAGTAACAGCAGCAGCCCCAGCAGTTGGGCGGGCAACGAGCCTCGAAAAAAGCGCAGCACGGTAAGAAGAAAAAAAGAAAAGCCAAATTGTCTCAGCAAAGGTATTCGCCGCCCGTGGGGCCCCCAGCGGCGGGGCGCGGGGCTTCGTTGCGCGGCGGCATTCGGCCCAGCTTCCCGCGGGCGTACCTTTGCAAGCTATATGGAAAGCAAACGACAGCAAAAAATGGCCAGCCTGCTCCAGCAAGAGCTGGCCGCCGTGTTGCAGCGCGACCTGCCGCACTTGTTTGGCGGCGGGCTAGCCCCGAGCATCAGCCTGGTGAAAATGACGCCCGACCTGGGCCAGGCCCGGGTGTACCTGAGCCTGCTGCTGGGCACCGATGCCGACGCCCGCCTGGCCTTGGTGCGCGACAGCGCCAGGGAAATTCGCCAGGCCCTGGCCAAGCGCATCCGCAAAACGGCCCGCGTGGTACCCGAGCTCACCTTTTTTCACGACGACAGCGCCGCTTATGCCGCCCACATGGACGGCGTGCTCGGGCAGCTGCACATTCCGCCCGCCCCGCCCTCAGCCCCCGATGCGGAGGGCCCCGGCGACTTGCCCGCGCCACGCCCGCGCCTGTTCAAAGGTGAATGAGTGATTGGCACCTGCTCGCTGCCCTCATTCACCAACTCACCAACTCACCGATTCACCGTCCTTGTATTACGACCCGATTAAGAAGACGCTTGGCAAGGTATTTAACCGCACCCCGGGCCTGCGCCGGTTGTTTTACCACCTGCTCGATTTGCTGCTGCTGCGCACCTGGCATGTGCACCGGGAGCTGCGCCAGTGGGCCCGGGGCCGTACCCAGGAGCCGCTGAACATCCTCGACGCGGGCGCCGGCTATGGCCAGTACAGCTACTGGCTCAGCAGCCTGGGCCGGCCCTGGCACATCCTGGCCGTGGATGTGAAAGAGGACCAGGTGGCCGATTCGAACCGCTTCTTCCGCCAGATTGGGCGGCCCAATGTGCAGTTTGCCGTGCAAGATCTGGTGCTGTACCAGGAGCCTAACAGCTTCGACCTGGCCTTGTCGGTAGACGTGATGGAGCACATTGTGGAAGACGTGGAAGTATTCCGCAATATCCACGCCTCGCTGAAGGACGGCGGGATGCTGCTCATCTCCACACCCAGCGACCAGGGTGGTTCTGACGTGCACGGCGACGCTGAAACCAGCTTTATTGAGGAGCACGTGCGCGACGGCTACAACATCCACGAAATTCAGCAGAAGCTGCGCACGGCCGGCTTCGAGCGCATCGAGGCCCGCTACAGCTACGGCGAGCCGGGCCAGGTGTCGTGGCGCCTGAGCATGAAGTACCCCATCCTGATGCTGGGGCAGTCGCGGCTGTTTTTCGTGCTGCTGCCGTTCTACTACGCCGTTGTGTTTCCGTTTTGCCTGGTGCTGAACTGGCTCGACGCCCGCTCGGCCCACGACTCGGGCACGGGCCTGATTGTAAAGGCTTGGAAGTAGGGCCCTCGGACTTAGTTCGCCGCCGGCAAAAGCTTGTATCTTGCTTTCGTTTTGTGTTACTCTTTGCCGCCCCGCTTGATGGATCCTAATAATTTTCAAATCTTCATGGATGCGCTGCTGAACCGTATGGAACAGCAGGAAGCTCAGGCGGCCACCACTAACGAGATATTGCTGCAAGTAGTGCAGGAGCAGCGCAACGCCCGACAAGACAACCAAAAGTTTCAGCAGCAGCAAAGCGTATTTAACCAGCGCCTGCTGGAGTGGACAGACCGCCAAGAGAAATTCAATGAGCGCCAGGAGAAATTCAACGAGCGCCAAGAGAAATTCAACGAGCGCCAGGATCAGTTCAACATCATCTTTCTGGATGAAATCCGGGGTATGAAAAGGGATATCAAAGAGTTGACGGATATTGTGTTGAAGCAGCACGAAACCCGCCTTAAGCGCCTGGAGGATTTCATGGACGGCTTCCTCCGCAAAGCCGGCTAACCCGACTCCGTGAACGTTCCCTTTCTGATTGCCCGGCGCTACTTCTCCTCGAAGAAAAAGCGCAACATCATCTCCATCATCTCCAACATTTCGATGATTGGGGTGGCGGTGGGCACCATGTCGCTCATCATTGTGCTCTCAGTCTTCAACGGGCTCGAAGACCTGGTGCGCACCCTTTACGGCAAGTCCGACCCCAACCTCGTCATCACGGCCACCAAGGGCAAGTCGTTTGCCGTCACGGCACCGCTGCTCCAGCGCATCCAGGCCACGCCCGGCGTGGCCCTGCTCACGCAAGTGATTGAGGACAACGCCTTGCTGCAATACCACGACCGCCGGATGGTGGTGAAAATGCGCGGCCTGAGCGAAAACTATTTTGGCCAAAGCGGCATCGATGCCAGCATCCGCGAGGGCGACCACCGCCTCTACCACGACAGCATCGACTTTGCCCTCATTGGGGCCGGCGTGCAGCACGAGCTCAGCATCACGCTCAAAAACGGCCTTACGCCCCTGCGCATGCTCTACCCGCGCAACACCGCGGGCAAAACCCTGAGCCTGGACCCCAGCAAGGCCTTCAACGAGGAAAGCTTGCAGGCCGGGGGCGTGTTCCTCATCGAGCAGCGCATGGACGACAGCTACGTATTTGTGCCCCTGCGTTTTGCCCAGCGCCTGCTGGGCTACGGCAACCGCCGCACGGGCCTCTACGTGAAGGTGGGCGACAGCTTCCAGGTGGAGGCCGTGAAGCAAACCTTGCGCGAAGAACTGGGCCCCCGGTTCACGGTGCTTGACTCCGATGAGCAGCACGTGAGCCTGCTCAAGGCCATTAAAATTGAGAAGCTGTTCGTATTTATCACCTTCGCCTTCATCCTGCTTATTGCCTCGCTCAACATCTTTTTCTCGCTTTCGATGCTGGTCATTGACAAGAAAAAAGACATTGCCGTGCTACTGGCCATGGGCGCCACCGAAGAAATTGTGCGCAAAACCTTCCTGGGCGTGGGGGCCATCGTGGCGCTGGTGGGCGCGGTGGTGGGGCTGGTATTGGGCGTGGGCATCTGCTGGGCCCAGCAGCGCTTTGGGCTGGTGAGCATGGGCATGGCCACGAGCATCGTTGACGCGTACCCGGTGAAGATGAAGCTTTCCGATATTTTGCTCACGAGCTTAGCCATCGTGCTCATCACGCTGGCCGTGAGCATTCGCCCGGCCCTGAACGCCGGCCGCCTGGTACTGCGCGATAACCTGTAGGCCGGGCTACCCGTAAGGCCTGGTAAGCTCCGCAGCAGGGCTTTGGTCCATTTTTCGGCGCGATAAAGTCCAAGAAATATGCGGTGCGGATGCACGCGGGGCCCTAACTTGCGCCCCCCCGTGGCCGCCTATGAAAGTATCGCCTACCGAACCTTTTCAAATCGTTTACTCGCTCTTTGAGCACGAGTTCCTGGGCCACCTATTTGCGGCCTACCTGGTGCAGCGCGGGCCGAAGGGCCAGCTCACGCTACTGCACCAAACGGCTTCGGCCCGCAACGCGCCCGAGTTTGCCAGTGGCCTCGACGCGGTGGACTTTGAGCTGATTGAGCTCTGCGACCAGCTTCAGCAAGAAGCGGTTATCAAGGAATTCTGGCCCCGCAAGATTGCGGCGGCCGACTTCTTCCTGAAAACCTATAACGCCGACAAGGGTGACAAGGCGCTGCAAGATGCCGTGGCCCGCTACGTGCAAACGCGCATGGCCGCCGCGCTGGCCCGCTTGCATGGTAAGCAGGTGTTCATCATGGGGCGCGACGGCGAGCCCACCTGGCGCGAAATTGCGCTGGCCCCGGTGCCGGCCTCGGTGCTATTCCACTTCCGCCGTAACGACGACGGCACGCACTACTTTCCCACCATTCAGTACCAAAATCAGAAGCTGGATTTCCAGTACAAGGGGGCCCTGCTCGTGTGCCAGCAGCCGGCCTGGCTGCTGCTGGACGGCGTCATTCACTCGTTCCACAACGACGTGGATGGCCGCAAGCTCCAGCCGTTTCTGAGCAAGAAGTTCATCGTGGTGCCCCGGCAGATGGAGGCCAGCTACTTCCAGAAGTTCGTGGCCCCGCTCATGGAGGCGTTCGATGTGCACGCCCGCGGCGTGGGCTTTGCCGTCGTCACGGACCGCTACCGGGCCCGGCCGCGCCTCACCTTCAGCGACGTACCGCCCGCCGGGGCCCTGCCCGAGGCGCCCGAGAGGCCGCCGGGGCCCCCGCGCCGCGGCCGCGTGCCCCAGCCCAAGCCCGCGCCCGCGCCCAGCGCCGACCGCCTGTACTTCCAGCTGGGCTTCCGCTACGGCGATGCTTCGGTACCCTTCGACCCCAGCAAGCGCGTGAGCGTGCGCCTGGAGCAGGCCGACGACAGTTATACCTTCCACCGCCTGCTGCGCAGCGCCGATGACGAGCGGGCCGCCGCGGCCGTACTGGCCGCCCGCGGCCTGGTACTGGCCGATGGCTACGCTGCCCTTGACCGGGTCACGGCCTTCCAGTGGCTGCACGACAATGCGGAATCGCTGGCGGCCGAGGGCTTTGCCGTGGAGCCTGCCGCCGGGGCCAGCCAGCCGTATTTCCTGGGGCCCGTGCGCGTCGAGCTGGGGATTCAGGAAGCCGGCGACTGGTTCGACGTGCGCGGCACGGTGTACTTCGGCGATATCGCGGTGCCGTTCATCCGGCTGCGGGGGCACATTTTGCAGCGGCGGCGCGAGTTCCGGCTGCCCAACGGCCAAGTGGCCATCATCCCCGAGGCGTGGTTTACCGATTACCTGGAGCTGTTCGCCTTCGCCGAAGAGCAGGACGAAGCCCTGTCGCTGCGCCGCCACCACCTCGCCCTGGTGGCCGACTTGCAAAGCAACGAGCTGGCCACCGTGACGCTGGGCCGCAAGCTGGAGAAGCTGCGCGACTTTGCCGAAGTGGAGGACCACCCGCTGCCCGTGGGCTTCCGCGGCGAGCTGCGCCCCTACCAAAAGGCCGGCTACAACTGGCTGCGCTTCGTGCAGGACTACCATTTCGGCGGCTGCCTGGCCGATGATATGGGGCTGGGGAAAGCGCAGCCGCTGCACGCCAATATCCTGACGCCCGGTGGATGGAAGCAAATGGGCGAAATGCGCGTGGGCGACGCCGTTATCAATTCGCAGGGTACGGCCTCGCGGGTGACGGGCGTGTTTCCGCAGGGCGAGAAGGAGATTTTCCGGGTTATGTTCACGGATGGTGCCACGGCCGAGTGCTGCGCCGAGCACCTGTGGGCTGTGCAAAGCCCGGTGCAGAAGTGCCGCGGCCAGGGCTACCAAGTACGGGCCCTGCACGAGCTGGCCGGCAACCTATATGACCGGCACGGTAACACCAAGTGGTTTATTCCAATGGTGAAGCCCGTGGCGATGACCACGCAGCCGGTGCCCGTTGAGCCGTATTTTATGGGCCTGCTGCTCGGCGATGGATGCTTCCGGCAAAACAGTGTTCAGCTGTCGATGGAGGACGCGGAAATCGTGAACTACGTGGCGCTGGGGCTGCCCCCGGGCTTAGCCATGCGGCAGCAGGGCACGACGTGCGATTACCGGTTTGTGAAAACGGCCGCCGGCTGGACCAACGACCTGATGCAGCAGATCGGGGCCCTGGGGCTGAAAGGCAAGGGCTCAAAAGACAAATTTATTCCCGACGCCTACCTGTTCAACGATGCGGCCACGCGCCTGGCCGTGCTCCAGGGGTTGATGGATTCGGATGGCTATATGCCGGCGCCGGGCGATGTGTGCCAGTTCACTTCCGTATCGGTGGAGCTAATTAAAGGCGTCACTTTCCTGGTGCAGTCCCTGGGCGGCACGGTGAAAGAATCGAGCAAAATACCGA
Organism: Hymenobacter nivis; assembly: GCF_003149515.1. Lineage (NCBI taxonomy): Bacteria > Pseudomonadati > Bacteroidota > Cytophagia > Cytophagales > Hymenobacteraceae > Hymenobacter > Hymenobacter nivis. The sequence continues at coordinate 3,285,771 of NZ_CP029145.1, read as the reverse complement.
CTTACACGCACAACGGAGCGCGGCGCACCGGGCAGTTGGCTTACGCCCTCACGCTGAGCCTGCCACCGCACATTCAGCCGTTCCGGCTGGCGCGCAAGGCGGCGCTGTACCGGCCCAAAAGCAAATACCAGCCCTGCCGTGGCATCAAGGCGGTAGAACTGGTGGGTACAATGCCCGCGCAGTGCATCGCCGTGGATGCCCCCGACCGCCTGTACGTGACGGATAACTTCGTGCTCACGCACAACACGATTCAGACGCTGGCCATGCTCCAGCAGCGGGCCGAAAGTGGTGCGGCGCAGGGCGCGGCGTCGCTGCTGGCCTTGCCTACTTCACTGGTGTACAACTGGTTGAGCGAGGCGCAGAAATTTACGCCCGCCTTGCGCCTGCTGGTGTACACGGGCACTTACCGTACCAAGGATGTGGCCCAGTTTGCCGGCTACGACGTGGTGCTGACCAGCTACGGCATCGTGCGCCTCGACGCCGAGCTGTTGGCCAGCTACCGCTTCGACTACGTGATTCTGGACGAGTCGCAGGCCATTAAGAACCCGTCGAGCACCACCTCGCAAGCTGTGCGGCAGCTGCGCTCCAAGCACCGCCTCATCCTCACAGGCACGCCGGTAGAAAACAGCACGATGGACCTGTGGTCGCAGATGTCGTTCATCAATCCCGGCTTGCTGGGCACGCAGGCATTTTTCCGGAAAGAATTCCTGAAGCCCATTGAGCAGCACCGCGATGAGGGCCGCATGCGCCGCCTACACGCGCTCATTAAGCCATTTATTCTGCGCCGCCATAAGGAACAAGTAGCCAAAGAATTGCCGGCCAAAACTGAGCAGCTCAGTTACTGCGACATGACGCCCGAGCAGGCCCAAGCCTACGAGGAAACCAAGAGCTTCTACCGCAATAAAATCCTGCAAAACCTGGACGAGCACGGGTCTGCCAGCACGCAGTTCCTGCTGCTCCAGGGCCTCACGCGCCTGCGCCAGATGGCCAACCACCCGCACCTCGCCGACGCCACCTACACCCACGAGTCGGGCAAGCTGCGCGAGGTGCTGCGCATGGTGCGCAACGTGGTAGCCGAGGGGCACAAAGTATTGGTGTTTAGCCAGTTTGTACAGCACCTGGCCCTGGTGCGCGCTGCCCTCGACGAGCGCCAGCTGCCCTACGCCTACCTCGACGGCAACACCCGCGACCGGGCCGCCGAAGTGGCCCGCTTCCAGGAAACCGATGCACTGCAAATCTTCCTCATCAGCCTGAAAGCCGGCGGCGTGGGCCTCAACCTCACCGCCGCCGACTACGTGTTCCTGCTCGACCCGTGGTGGAACCCCGCCGTGGAGGCCCAGGCCGTGGACCGGGCCCACCGCATCGGGCAGCAGCGGCCGGTATTCGTCTACAAGTTCATCACCCAGCACACGGTGGAGGAGAAAATCCTGGCCTTGCAACAGCGTAAGCTCAACCTGGTCAGCGAGTTGATTGCTACGGATGAGGCGGTCATCAAAACCCTGACGCGGGCCGATATTGAGGAGCTACTGGGGTAGGTTGGGACCCCTACCTTCGCTACAGTCTTCCGCTTAATGTCATCGCTATGCTTACGTCCCTCCGCATTCAGAATTTTCGCAGTATCCGCGACGCCTCGGTGAAGCTGGGGCAAGTGAATCTATTTATTGGGCCGAATAATTCGGGGAAGTCGAATTTTTTGAAGGGAATAACAATGCTTGGGGCATACTTAAAAACATTCCCTAGAAATAAAATAATAACAGAAGACCAATTCCAAACCCTTTTACCACGCCAATCTACTTTTACAGCAAGAGAAGAACTGATTAGATTTATTGCTCGAGTCTCAAGTAATGATCAACAATCTATTAGCTTAATATTAGGATACGCATATGATCATAGAGATTATAATTATGATTCAAAAGGAAAATTTGCAGTAGATTTAACTGTTGTTTCAAATAAAAATATTGAACATAATTTCGGTGATTATTTTGAGCAAGAAGGATACTCAAGTGAAGAAGAAGTCCCTACTGTGATATGGGAATCTCAGAAATTATTCGTCAATTTAAAATTATATAAGTTTGAGCCAGCAGCTTTCTTGTTTAGTACGGAACTATCTAATCAACCTTTTCTAGATGCAAACGGGCGAAATATTACAGCGTTTTTATATACATTAAGTCAGAACCACGAAGATAATTTTGCTCGCCTTCGAACCGATTTTGCTCAGTGTGTTGTTAGTTTATCCTCTTTTTCTACTCCGCCTGATCCTGCTACAAATGGAAATCTTCGCCTGAAGTTTTTCGACGCTGCAAGATGTTCATACTGGGCTGAAGAAGTATCTGAGGGCGTCCTTTACTTCTTAGCAATACTGTGCATTGTTCATCAGCCCGACCCGCCGAAGCTGCTGCTGCTGGAGGAGCCAGAGAAAGGGATTCATCCCCGGCGCATTAAAGAGGTGATGGATTTTATTTTTGAATTAGCGCGGCTGCGCGATATTCAAATTATTCTTACTTCGCATAGCCCTTATGTGGTAGATTATTTCGCGGATATTCCTGAGTGCATTTCGGTGTTTGACCGCGAGAACGGGGAAACTGTTATTCACAATGCAGGTGATATCATAAGTGAAACCAACGATAAGTTAAAAGCAGCAGGACAAGAACCAATTCATTACACAGATGCACTAGGAGAATACTGGGTTTCGGGCTTTTTAGGAGGTGTACCGGTATGACGATGTTGCGATACGGGTTCTTTGGGGAAGATGACGCGCAACGGCTTTTTCTACAACACTACCTGGCGGTAATATCAGTTGGGCAAAGCTGGCAATTCGAAGCCGACGAGGTATTTGCCGGCCGTTTCCGCGGGGTTAATAAAAAACAGGTAGATGACCTTTTTGCCGAAGCTTGTCAAATAGGTTTGTCAGAATATCAGCAGCAATGCTTTTTTGTTGGGCGCGACTTAGATGATCATAGCCTAGCTGCTTTTAAACGTAAGCAAGCCGAGATGCAAGAGACTTTGCGGGGCCTTTAGGTTACAAGCCGTTTTGCTGATACCAGTGCAATGCATTGAGCATTGGCTTTGGTATTTGAAGTGGCGAGTTGAAAACCCTGGTTCGACCAAAAATATTAACCTCGAAACCCAACCCCGGCCCGACGCAAAAGAAGCAGTTTATCAAGCACGTAAATGCTCAACTAAGCATTCGAACCCGATTGTAGAACGGTTGGCCGCTGGAATCGACATTGCTTGGTTAGAAAGTCGCTCTACAAGCTTCCTGGCGTTTCATCAGCAAGTCAAAGTATATCTAGGGGCCCTAGGTTTATTGCCATAAAGGGCCCCGGCTGAACCCCCGCCCGCCCCCGCGGTTGCTATGCCTCCCCGGGGGCCCCATTGGCCCGCCTTATTTGTATGCTTTCCGAACCTACTTACCTGGCCGCCCGCATGGTGGCCCCCGCCCTCGAAAACCATTTCTTGCAACACCTGGCGGCGGCCCGCCAGTTGGGGGCCGAACTCGGCGAAGTGCCGTCGGCCAGCCTGATGGAAGTGGTGATTGACGTAGCGTTCTGGGCCAGTTTGCGGCGCGAGGAAGGCCGGCCGCCCCGTATTTCGCTGGCGCTGCTGCCGCCCACCGCCGCCGCGGGGCCCTTGGTGTTTGGGTGCCGGCCGCGGCTTACGCCACAGGCCCTCATCAAGTTGGCCCCGGCCGTGGAGCACCCCGGCGTACACCTGGGCGTGTGGCACGACGCCGACGGCCTGTACCTGTGGGGCGCCGCTACGCGCATCCCGCCGGTGTGCTTCGTGGTGGAAGTGGTGGAGCCGGGCCTGCTGGTGGTGAAGCATCGCCGGGCCGACGGCTTCGGCAAATTTGTGAACGTGGCCGTGCTACGCGGCGACCAGGTGCGCATCATAGACGAAGAAAACCTGGGCCTGGACGACTATCCTGAGTTGCGGGCCTCGCTGCCCAGCATCCCGGCTCCGGCGGGCGCCGCCACCATCGACGTGCTGGTGGAGCTGGCCTCCGCCATGCGGGCCCATGGCCGCGGCGGGCTGGTGCTGGTAGTGCCACCCGGTTCGGCGCAGTGGCAGGGCTCGGTGGTGCAGCCGCTCAGCTACCCCGTGGCGCCGGCCTATCCGGGCATCGCGGCCGCGCTGGCCCAGCCCGGGCCCGAGGGGCCTGAGGCGGCGCTGCGGGCCATCGAAATTGTGGGCGGCTTCACGGCCGTCGACGGGGCCACCGTCATTACCCAGCACTACGAGCTGCTGGCCTTCGGTGCCAAGGTGACGCGCGCCGCTCACAGCCGGCCCGTCGAGCAGCTCATCGTGACCGAGCCCGTGCTGGGGAGCACCGCCCTGCGCACCCACCCGGCCCAGAACGGCGGTACCCGCCACCTCGCCGCCGCCCAGTTTGTGCACGACCAGCACGACGCCCTGGCCCTGGTGGCCTCGCAAGACGGCAACTTCACCGTGTTCGTGTGGTCCGAAGGCCTCCAGCAAGTGCACGCCCACCGCATCGACGTGCTGCTGCTGTGAGGAAGCCCGCCGGGGCCCCTAGCGTGCAGCGGCAAACGCCTGACAGGCAGCGGCTACCTGCGTCATATCGGCCCTGGTGTGCAAGGCGTTGAGTACCACGCGGGTGATGCAGGCATCGGCCGGCGTGGGGTAGGCGAAGCTGGAAATCAGGATACCGCGCGTCTCCAGAAACGGAGCCAGCGCGTTGGCCCCGGTGTAAAAAACCGGGAAGCAGAGCTGGTAGCGGAATAGCCCCAGGGCCCCCACGGCCGCGGTAAATTGCGCCACCAAGGCCCCCAGCTGCTGCCGCGCCGCGGCGTGCAGCCCCGCCCGCTCGGCTGTCAAAAATGCTCACAAATACGCCGGTACTGCGGGCGAGCGGGCCCCGAAAAATGGGCCGCCGCGCAGCGGGGCAATGAACGCCGCGTCGGCCAGCACCGCGCCAGCCGGCACCCCCAGTGCCTCACTCAACGAGTTGACCACCACCAGATGTACGTGAGGCGGCAGTGCCGTCAGCAGCGTAGCCACCCCGGCCCGGCCCGGCCCGGCCAGGCCTAAGCCGTGCGAATCGTCGAGCAGCAGGGTGGTGGGCCGGCCGGGGGGCAAGTGGGCGGCCCAGCCAAAATCGTAGGGCTCCAGCCGCAGCGGGTCGAGCGAGTTGCTGACGATGACCACCGGGCCCGGGGCCCCGACCGCCAGGCGGGCCAGTAAGCCGCTGGTCCAGGCCATGTGGGGCCCCGGGGGCGCCGGTCCAGGCGGCCAGGTATGCTTCGGCTTCGGCAAATACGCTTAGCTGAATGCCCGACCCACGCGAACTGGAATAGTTGGTACCGTAGCGGGCTAAGCCCTCGGCCAGCAGGGCGGCGAAGTGGGGCTACGGGCTGCGCCCAGATAGCCGGTGCCGCTGCAAAACAGGTACTTGCGGCCGGCTACCGTGCATAGGGTGCGGCCTGGAAGGTAGTCGGTGTCGAACATAAGAACTACGGGTAAAGGGCGGGCAAGGTACCGCACCCGGGGCCCCGCGCCGCCCCAAAATATTATATAGGCTTTAAAGAATAAATAATGGCTTTATTTTTTGGGATATATTAAAACTAAATATATATTTGTTGGCCTGCCGGCGGGCCCGTTGTAGGCCCCGCCGTGCTCTTTTCGTCCTCCCCGCTCCGCCCCACCCACGCTGCTATGTACTGCCCCCCGCTTGCTTCCGGCTGGATGCTTTGGTTCCGCGCTTTGGCCGGCTGGGGGCTGCTGGCCGTAGCGCTGGGGGCCCTGGCCGGCCGGGCCGACGCGCAACCTGCCAAGCGCCCCGCCCAAGCTCGCAAAGCCCCCGCCCCGCTGCCTCCCGCCCAGCTCGAAGAAGCCCTGCGCCTGCTGCTCAAGGCCGACTCGGTAAGCCGCCGCCGCACTGGCACTGAGGCGGCAGGCCTGGTGCTCGACCAAGCCCTGACCAAGCCGGGCCACGACTTCTACGACCTGTTTTACAACAGCTTTGAGGCCCCGGCCGGCGTGGCTGACTTCACGGTGCAGGTGGGCGAGCGGCCCGGCCGCGGCAATTCGTCGCTCATCGTGCTCACCGTGAACGACCAGGAGCTGCTCGAAGCGCCCCTGCCCACCCGCCTCGACCAAATGGAGGAACTGGTAGCCGGGGCTGTCGAAGCCGCCCAGGGCTACCTGTTAGAAGCCCAAAACGTGAGCCGCCAACTGGAATCAGGTCGGCGCGCACCCCTCGAAGTGTACTGACTTGGCCGGGCCCCGGGGCCCGGCTGCTACCCGCATTCCTGCATTATCCTAGTTTTCAAAAATTCCACTCATTTACTACAATGAAAATATTCTTTACGCTTTTACTGCTGGCAGCCTTGGGCGGCTGGGCCCGCCCCGCCCAGGCCCAACGTTTTGTTTACGAGCCCATTAACCCGGCTTTCGGGGGTAGCGGCACCTTCAATTATTCGTGGCTGCAAGCCTCGGCCACGGCCCAAAACCGCATCCAGGATCCCGTGCAGGCCTCCACGGCCGCGACGGATCCGCTAACGCAGTTCACGGCCAATATCAACCAGCAGGTGCTGAGCCAGCTCACGAGCCGCCTCATCACGTCGCAGTTTGGCCAGGGGGCCATCAAAGCTGGTAGCTACAACGTGGGCAACTACCAGATTCAAATCACGCCGGGCGCGGGAGGTATAACCGTGCAGGTGACGGACCCTACCACGGGTAACCAGACCATCATCACCATTCCGAACGGGCTGTAGCAGCGGAGCGCTTGGCGCAACGCGCCGGCCGGTGCCCCACGCGGGGCCCCGGCCGGACCCTTTTTTTCATCCGCTGCTGCTTTCCTTATGCACTTCCTTCCATGGCGCCGGTGGCTGGCCGGGCCGCTGCTGGCGCTGGGCGCCTGCACTCCCTACCTATACCAACACCCGCTGGCCCCCCAGGCTGCCCGCCTCGGGGCCGAGCTACGCACGCCCGAGCAGTGGGGCCAACTGCCCGCGCCGCTGCGCAAAACGGTGGTGGCCGTGTACAAATTCCGCGACCAGACGGGCCAGTACAAGCCCCAGGCTAACGGGGCCAGCTTCTCGACGGCCGTTACGCAGGGCGCCACCACGGTGCTCATCAAGGCGCTGGAGGAGTCGCAGTGGTTCGAGCCGATTGAGCGCGAAAACCTGGGCAACCTGCTCAACGAGCGTAAAATTATCCGCAGCACCCGCCAGGAATACACCGATCAGACCGGCCAGAAGCAGCCCTACCTCCCTTCGTTGCTCTTCGCCGGCGTCATCCTGGAGGGCGGCATTATTTCCTACGACAGTAATATCCTCACCGGTGGCGCGGGGCTGCGCTACTTCGGGGCCGGGGCCTCGGGCCAGTACCGGCAAGACCGCGTGACGGTATACCTGCGCGCCGTGAGCACCAACACGGGCAAGGTGCTCAAAACTGTGTACACGTCCAAAACCATCCTCTCGCAGCAGGTCGATGCCAACCTGTTTCAGTTCGTCAGTTTCAAGCGCCTGCTCGAAGCCGAAACTGGGTTTACCTACAACGAGCCCAGCGAGATGGCCGTGAAGGACGCCATCGAGAAGGCAGTGCAGGCCTTGGTGTACGAAGGCTTCGATGACCGGCTGTGGTTGCCGCGCGACACCGTCGCGCTGCACGGCCCGGGCCGCACCGCCTACCTACGCGAGAAAAGCGAAAACCTGAACATTGACGTGCTGGGCCGCGAGGCCGCGCCGCGCCGTGCTGCCTGGGCCCTGGGCCTAGCCGGGGCCGTCACTCAGTACGGCGGCGACTATGCCCAGCCCATGCCCACCCTTGGGGCCGAGGCCACGCTGCGCTACCAGCCCGGCGAAATGGCCAGTATATTTCTGAACGCCGGCCGCCTGCACTTGGCCGCGGGCCCCGGCCGCAGCTTCTTCGACTATACCTTTAACTATGCCGAGGCCGGGGTGCTGCTACGCCTGCTTCCGCGCGACCAGTTCACGCCTTACGCGCTGCTGGGTGGGGGCATCGCGGTGCGGCAGCAACTGAGCACCTACAGCCGCTATGTGCCCTACGTGATGGCCGGCGTAGGGGCCGAGTACCTGCTCACGCCCCGCCTGGGCCTGAGCGTAGGGGCCGATTACCACTACTTCCTCAACGACACTGCCGACGGGGTGGTGACCGGCCGCTACAACGACTACTACTTGGCCGGGCGCGTTGGCGCCGTGCTGTACCTGGGTCGGAAGCGGGCGACACGAATCTCAAAAGTCATGCCATAATATTAAATATTAACAATTATTATTATCATTTAAGCGATACCGTTGTTTCCACGCAACTGAATGAATTATAGCAATAAATAAATATTTTTTAGTAGAAGTTATATATATTTCTATTGATATTGAAAGAAATACTTGCTACTTTTGAAGAGTTCTTCCGGAGAGAGCCAATGTCCTAGTCCTCAATTCCCACCCCATTCATTCAACCAAAATGAAATCCGTTTCCCTACTCGCCGCCGCCCTGCTGATTGCAGGTGCTGCCAACGCCCAAGGCCCAACTAATACGTACCAAGGTCCCATCATCCGGCAGGTAGCTGCCCCCGGCACCGCCCCTGCCGCCCCAGCTGATGTTCCCGGCGCTTCGAGAGGCACCTACAGCAAGAGCTACAGCGACTACAGCCAGGATTCTTACGTGAGTCAGACTGGTAACAACAACTACGCCACTGTTGACCAGGCCAATACTGCTGGTGCAGCACGTGGTAACACGGCTATCCTTGACCAGACCGGTAACAATAACAAAGCGTCACAAAACCAAGCGACGACTAATAATAATCAGGGCTACAGTGGAGCCTTCAATGGTATAGATCGTAATTTCATGCGCTCGACGCAGAATGGTTCGGGCAGCCAGACTCAGCAGTCCCAATCGAGCGGCTTTGCTAACGTTGCAACTGTTCTCCAAGGTAATGGCACCATGGGCAACCGTGCTATCCAAAACCAAAGCGCAAACGCTGCTGGTGCGAGCATCGCTAACCAAGCACAAATCAATCAGACGCGCTACGCAGTTGCTGGTGGTGGCTCTGGCAACTATGCCGAGCAGCAGCAGTCCGGCATTTTACAAGCTGCTAGTATCGATCAAGAAGCATCTAATAGCTACGCCAAACAGACGCAGCGTGGAGGCGGTAACATCCAGAATCCTAAAAGCTCTAACGACGCCTATATCCATCAAGGTGACCCTGGCACCCGTAACACCGCCGAGCAGTCGCAAGATGGGTTTGGCAACAAGGCCCAAATTCAGCAGTCGGTTAGCTCTACTGCCAACGATAACTACGCTATGCAAACCCAGACTGGCACCAGAAACCGAGCTGATATCATCCAGCAAAGCTCGGGCAACTACGCCGAGCAGATGCAGTCGAATCGGGATAACTATTCGAGCATGAACCAATCGAATGTGCGCTCAGCCGCCTTATCGGTGCAAACTGGCGCCGCCAATACAGCTATCATCACTCAGAAGTAATTCGCTGGCGTACTACCGCTAAATCACTGAATGGGTCAGGTTCGAAACTATCTTGCAAGAGATATCGATCCTGGCCCATTTAGGGTAATATTGTTGTGGTTTAGCACGTTACGCATCCATCCATGAAACTACACTGCTTATTGATGATTGCCGGCGGGGTAATCGCCGCCCAGGCGGCCCATGCCCAGCAGCGGGCCCCCAGTGAGGCCGCCACAGCCGCGCAGCGACTGGCCGAGGACCTGAGCCCGGAACGGTTGCTCAACAGTGCTTCCACCAACATGCAAAACGCTGCTACGCTGCTGCAAAATGGCAACGGCAATACCGCCCGCGTCGACCAGCAAAGTTTGTCCGGGGTCAGCAACCAAGCTTACGTGGCCCAGGTGGGCGCGGCCAACGTGTTGGGCTTGGTACAGATTGGGGGCGGCAACGTGGCCACTATGGAACAGAACGGCACCGGCAACCACGCCGACCTCACGCAGAACGGCCAGGGCAACGCCTCGGCCCTTACGCAGAAGGGCGCCAGCAACCGGCTGACGGGCCTGGTGGTGGGTAACGGCAACGAGTTGAACATCCACCAGGATGGCAACGGCAACCGGGTAGACAGCGAGATTCACCAAAACAAACAAGCCTATACCATTAACCAGTACGGCACGGGCAACGTGCTGAAACAAGTGGAGTCAACCATTACGGCCATCCCGGGCTACACCGTGGAAATGCGCGGCTCTGGCATCAACCTTACCATTGAGCAAGGCAAAGTGAAGTAAGCTGCCGGACACGGGGCCCTGGAAAACGAGCGAGACAAGCCGGCGGCGCAATAGCCCCCGGCTTGTCTTGTTGGTAGGGCAAGTCTTGTTCGACGGCTAATGCAACATCTTGTTGGTAAGCAGTATAAATAGATTTTCTTCTAATCTCATCCCACCCATTCATTATGCTCCCACTATTACTTCTACTCGCGGCCTGGCAGGGTGCCGGGCCCCCCGAGCCATGCCGCGCGCACCTCGAACTACACCAGCAAGACGGATTCCTGACCGTAACGGGCCACTGCCGCAGCCTGCTGCCCACCGCCGCCCGCTACCGCTACGAACTGTCGCTGCTGAAGGAAGGCGCCGGCGGCCGCTCGCAAAACACCCAGCGCGGTGAGTTCGACGTGGCCCCGGCGCAGGAGGTGTCGCTGTCGGAGGCCCGGGTGAACGCCACAGCTCAGGACACGTACCGCATCCACCTGCGGGTGCTGGACCTGGCGGGGCACATCGTGGCCCAGGATTCGGCGGTACAAGTCGCGGCGCGTTAAGTTCTTGCCCGGCTTTATGCGCATTTTATCGTTCTTCGAGCGGGGCCCCCAAGTCGGGGCCTTCCTGCTTTCGCTCTGCCTGCTGGTGCTGGCCGCTTGCGAGCCCACCCAAGTGGAGCCCGCCTACTTCGGCACCCTCACCGTGACCGTGCTCGACGGCAGCACCAGCCAGCCGCTGGCCAACGTGGCCGTGAGCACCACGCCCGCTACTGGCTCGTTCGTGACTGACGCCAAGGGCCAAGTCGTCATTACCTCCGTACCTACGGGCCTCGTGAGCGTGGCCGCCCGCCGCGCCACCTACGATGCCACTACCGGCAGCGCCACCATAACCAACGGCCAACCTCAGTCGGTGGTGCTGCTGTTGAACAAAACCGCCACCACCAACACGCCCGGCGTGGCCGCGCGGCCCACGCCCACAGTGGGCGCCACCGGGCAGCCCGCCGACGTGCAGCTAAGCTGGCGTCCCGCCGCCGGGGCCCTCAAAAGCGACTCGCTGAAGTACGATGTGGTGCTGTACGAGAGCAACAACCTTAACCAGCGCACCCTGCTGAGCAACGCCCGCGACACTACGGTGCTGGCCCCGAGCCTGCGCTTCAATACCACCTACTACTGGCAGGTGACGGTGCGCAACCCCGCCGGTGTTGCCGCCCGGGGCCCTGTCTGGAGCTTCCAAACTAAGGCCCTGCCCGACAACCGCTTCCTGTTTGTGCGCACCGTGAACGGTAACGCCGACATCTATTCGGCGAACGAAGCCGGGGCCAACCTCGTGCAGCTCACCAGCTCGGCCTTCGTGGAAACGGCCCCCCGGCTCAGCCCCAACCTCGATTTGGTGGCCTACGCCTCCAACGCTACAGGGCAGTTCCAGCTGTACACCATGAGCCGCGACGGCTCCAACAAGCGGCGCATTACCACGCTGGCGGCCGAGGGCTACAACAACCCCGGCGTGGGCTACTGCTGGTCGCCCGACGGGGCCCAGCTGCTGTATGCGCATTACGACCAGCTATACCGCGTGAACCGCGACGGTACGGGCCTGGTGCAAATTGCTACGGCCCCCGCCGGCCGCCACTTCCGCGAGTGCGACTGGACGGCCCAAGGCGGCGGCCGCATTGCGGTGCAAACCGTGGGGCCTAACGTGTTCGACTCGGAAATTCTGCTCGGGAATACCGACGGCAGTGGCCTGGTGACGCTGGTAGGCAACCTGCCCGGCCGCGTCGATTCGCCCGCCTTCAGCATCGATGGGCGCACGGTGGCCTACACCCACGACGCGGCCGGCTTCGACGATGCCGGTGGCCGGCAGCTCGACGCGCGCATTTACTTGCAGCGCCTCGACGGTTCGGCGGCGGTGGACGTTTCGGGCAGTAGCACCAGCGGTAGTGGCGGGGGTAAGAAGCTCGGCACCAACGATCTGTACCCGCACTACGCGCCCGATGGCTTTCGGCTATACTTCGTGAATACACCCAACGACAACCGCTCGGCCCCCGACGTGTGGGTGACCGAACCCGACGGCCGTAACCGCACCCTGCTGTTTGCCGACGGCAACCTACCCGACTGGCGGTAGGGCGCCCGGTGCGGCGCCAACCAAACCGGGGCCCCGGCGTAAGCCTGGATATGCGCGTTATCCTTCGTACTGCTGTGGGCCAGGACCCCGCCCACGTAATGGCGGGGTTTACCCGCGAGCTGTTTTTGGCGCTGGCCCCGCCGTTTCCGAAGCTGAAGCTGGTGCGCTACGATGGCAGCCGCACCGGCGACGTGGTGGAAATCGAGCTGAACACCGGCATCAAAAAGCTGTCCTGGACGTCGCTCATCACCGACGACGGCGTGCTGCCCGACGGCACCCACTACTTCGTGGACGAGGGCCGGCGCCTGCCCCCGCCGCTGCGCTACTGGCGGCACCGCCACCTCATTGAGCCGGGGCCCCGGGGCGGCAGCATCATTGTGGACAACCTGGAGTACCGCACCGCTTTCAGGGCCCTGGACGTGCTAGTTTACCCGGCCATGTGGGCGCAGTTTGCTTGGCGCAAGCCCATCTACCGGCGCTGGTTTCGGTGAGGCGTACCTTTGCGGGCCTATGAGCTACTCGACTTCGCCCGCCACCATCGTCCTCAAAAACGGAAAAGACCATTCCTTGCGCCGCCGCCACCCCTGGGTGTTCTCGGGGGCCATTGCCCGCTTCAAGGGCGACGCGGGTGAGGGCGACGCCGTGCGCGTGGAAGCCGCCGACGGCGAGCTGCTGGGCATGGGCCACTTCTCGGGCGGCGGCTCCATTGCCGTGCGCATGCTCGATTTTGGACCCGAAACCGAGTTGCCGACGCCCGATTTTTGGGTGCGCAAACTCAGCAATGCCTACCAATTGCGCCAGCGCCTGGCCCTGACCGGCGCGGCCGGTACCAACGTGTTCCGCCTGGTGCACGCCGAAGGCGACGGCCTGCCCGGCCTCATCATTGACGTGTACGGCGACGTGGCCGTGGTGCAGGCCCACAGCGTGGGCATGTACCGCGCCCGCCCCGAAATAGCGGACGCGCTGCGCGTGGTGTTCGGCGACAAGCTGCGCGCCATCTTCGACAAAAGCGCCGAAACCGTGCCCGGCAACGCCGTACCCGACGCTCAGAATGGCTACCTGTTCGGCGAAAGCACCGGCACCGAGCACCTCGTGACCGAGAACGGCCACCAGTTTGCCATCGACTGGGAGACGGGTCAGAAAACTGGTTTCTTCATCGACCAGCGCGACAACCGGGCCCTGCTGGCCCGCTACGCCGCCGGCCGCCGCGTGCTGAACACGTTCTGCTACACGGGCGGCTTCTCGGTGTACGCCCTGGCCGCCGGGGCCGAGGTGGTGCACTCCGTCGACTCCAGCAAGAAGGCCATTGCCCTCACCGAGCGCAACGCCGCCCTGGCCCCCCATGCCGACCGCCACGCCGCCTACGCCGACGACGTGCTCGGCTTCCTCAAAAACCACCCCGCCGCGTACGACCTGCTCGTACTCGACCCGCCCGCCTTCGCCAAGCACATGGGGGCCCGGCACGCTGCCCTCATGGGCTACAAGCGCCTCAACGCCGCGGGCATCGCGCACCTGGCGCCGGGTGGGCTGCTCTTTACATTCAGCTGCTCGCAAGTAGTTAGCCCCGAGCTGTTTGAAGGCGCTGTGCTGGCCGCCGCCATCGAAGCCGGCCGCCCCGCCCGCATCCTGCACCGCCTCACCCAGCCTGCCGACCACCCCGTGAGCCTCTTCCACCCGGAGGGCGCGTACCTGAAAGGGCTGGTGCTGGCCGTGGAGTAGTAGCGTGGACTAGGTGCCTTGCGCCGTTCATTTAATACATAGCTGGGACCCTCTTTTTTCGCACACTGCAATGAGAGAGGGCCCCAACTGTTTAGATGGCTGCCGCCACCGGCCGGATGGGCGTGGGGCGGCGGGCGTCGTCCAGGGCTACGAAGGTGAAGGAGCCGGTGACGGCCAGCAGGCGCTCTTCTGAATACATCTGTTCGACGTACAATTCGACCCGTACTTGCAGGCTGGTGGTGCCCACGCGCACCACATTGCCGATGAGTTCGACCAGCGTGCCGCCGGGGATGGGGTGCGTAAAATCGACCCGGTCGGACGATACGGTGACCATTTTGAGGCGCGAGAAGCGGGTGGCCGTGATGAAGGCCACCTCGTCCATCATGTGCAGGGTAGCCCCGCCAAATAGCGTATCGTAGTGGTTGGTGGTGCCGGGGAAAACGGCTTTGAAGATGCGCGTCTCGGCGCGGGCAATCTGGTCGGCAAGGTCTTGCATAAAGCTGAGCGTAAGGGTAAAACGGTGGAGTGCGTCGTTCCTTGCCCGGTGGTGCGCGTGCCCAGGCGTGGCCGTACCGGCCCCGGCTTCCGTAGTGCGGAAGCCGGCTTGCCGGCGGTGCCAAACCTGATGCGGAGCCCCAAAGCGCGAGGGAAGCATCAAATGGCGGCCGGCAGGTCTCCTGACTTTGCGCCGCCGGGGCCCTTCCTTCTCGGCCAGCCTGGGGGCCCTGCCAATGGAAAACTAGGGGCCCCGGCCGGGGTGGCACTTACAGTAGCGCGTCTGTTCGGGAGTTGCACCCGATTCCCTTTTCATTCCGGCCCGAGGGCCAAAAACCGGCCGCTGGTTGATTTAGAAAAATCGAAGCAGCGGTAACCTGCCGCGAAGGTAAGAAGCATTTTTAGCGCTGGGGCCCAAACTTCTACCCCGGGCATCGCGGTTAGCAATGCAGTGAATACGCAACAGAAAAACCGAGTGCCCATGCGGCCGCCCGTGGCCGTCATCGGGGCGGGAGTGGCGGGGCTGGCCGCCGCCGTGCGGCTGGCCGTGGCTGGCCACGCCGTTACGGTGTTCGAGGCGGGGCCCTCGTTTGGCGGCAAAATGCACCAGTTTGAGCTGCCCGGCGGCTACCGCTTCGATGCGGGGCCCTCGCTGTTCACGCTGCCGCAGCTGGTGGATGACATTTTCCGGCTGGCCCACCGAGAGCCTACCGATTATTTTCGTTACGAGCGGCTCGACCCGATTACCAACTACTTCTTCGCCGACGGCACGCGCCTAGCGGCCTGGGCCGAGGCGGACAAGTTTGCTGCCGAAGTGGAGGAAAAGCTGGGGGCCCCGGCGGCCACCGTCACGCAGTTTCTGGCGCGCAGCGGCAAGGCCTACGATGCCACGGCGGGCACGTTTTTACACAAGTCGCTGCACAAGGCCGGTACCTACTTCAGCCCCGAAACCCTGAAGGCCGTGGGGGCCCTGCCGGCGCTGGGCCTGCTCGGCACCATGCACCAGCGCCACGCCAAGGCCTTTGCCGACCCGCGCCTGGTGCAGCTCTTCGACCGCTACGCCACCTACAACGGCTCCGACCCGTACCAGGCCCCCGCCACGCTGAGCATGATTCCGCACCTGGAGCACGGCATTGGCGCGTTCTACCCCGTGGGCGGCATCTACGCCATTGCCGAAAGCCTGTACCGCCTAGCCGAAGAATTCGGAGTGAAATTTCGGTTCAACGAGCCGGTAGAGGAGATTTTGGTGGCTGATAAACACATCACGGGCCTGCGCACGGCCCACGACGTGTACGACTTCGGCTTGGTGGTGAGCAACATGGACGTGGTGCCTACCTACCGCCGCCTACTGCCCACTCAGCCCGCGCCCGAGCGCACGCTGGCCCAGCCGCGCTCCTCCTCGGCGCTGATTTTCTACTGGGGTATCGCTCGCGAATTTCCCGAGTTGGACTTGCACAACATCTTCTTTTCCAGCGATTACCAGCAGGAATTCCAGGCCATTTTCGAGGATAAAACCGTGGCCGACGACGTGACGGTGTACGTCAACGTCACGTCCAAAAAAACGCCCGCCGACGCCCCGGCTGGTCACGAAAACTGGTTCGTAATGGTGAACGTGCCCCACGACGAAGGTCAGGACTGGGATGCTCTCACCCATAAAACGCGCCGCCTCGTGCTGGCCCGGCTGTCCGGGGCCCTGGGCGTGGCCATCGAGCCGCTCATCAAAGCCGAAAAAATCTGGACCCCGCCCGGCATTGCCGCCGACACGTCATCGTCCGGCGGGGCCCTGTACGGCAGCTCCAGCAACAACCCGCTGGCGGCCTTCCTACGCCACCCCAACTTCTCGGGCCGGCTCGACGGCCTGTACTTCTGCGGCGGCTCGGTGCACCCCGGCGGCGGTATCCCGCTGTGCTTATTATCGGCTAAGATTGTGGCGGAGCTGATTGGGTAGCGTAGTTCTGCGGCGGATACCCCGTGCACAACGTGTCATTCCGAGCGTAGCGAGGAATCTGGGGGCCCTAATTCAGCTTCCTCGCTGCGCTCGGAATGACAAAAAAGCGCCCCGCCGGGTAAGGCGAGGCGCTTTCTATATTCGGAAAGGCAATACTAATCGTAGGCCGGCTTGTCGATGCTGGGCTTGTCGTGGCCTCGGTTGGGGTGGGTGACGCCAGCGTCCAGCGCATCTTTTTCCAGCTGCTCTTCCTTGGCTTCGCTAAAATCGTCCACCGGTAGCACGCCGGCTTTTGGTTTGCCTTCGAGGTTGTGCTCGTCGGAGTTGTCGCGGTCCTTCCGGTTATCGTGGTGGGTAGGCATGGTATAAATGGGTTAGGTGGGAAAAAGAACTACTGGGTAGGGCCCCCAGCTTGGCTACTGGTCGATGGCCGTGTCGGTGGCGTTGAAGTCGGTCAGCTCGGCGTTGGTATCGGTGCCGGTGATGGGCTTGAGGGGCTTAGGCTCCATCTCGCCCATGCCTACGCGCGACTTGGGGTTTTCCATTTCGTCGGGCCCCTTGCGGCGGTCGTCGGCGTCGAGCTCGTCCACGGGGCCGCCGGGGTTGTGCACGGCCACCAGGTCGGGGTCGTCGTCGTAGGTTTCGAGGGCCGGCAAGTCTTGGTCAGCGCGGGCATCGCGGCCCTCGTCGTCCGAGCGCATGTTGTCGGCGGGGGGCGTCATCGCATCAGCGTCCTCGTTCACGCCCAGGGCCGTTGCGCCGCCGGCCGTGTCGGAGCCGAAGCCCTGCTTGCCGTCGCGGTTGCCAAAGCCGCCGCGGGCCGCCTCGTTCTTGGGTGGGTCGGCGTTGGGAATGTGGTGGCCGGCGCGCATTTCCTCGTCGGTAGTGTCGTCGTTGATGACGCGGATGGGGCGGTTGTTCGGGTCGACGGGCATGGGATAGAAAATGAAGTTGAAAGCAAAGCAGGTAGTAGAAGGGTGTACTATGGTTGGGCCCTTTGGGTTGTAAAGGAGCCCCAACCCGGGGCCCCGTACCTTTGCCCCCATGCCCGACGCTCCCGCCCTCACCCTCGTGCCCACGCCCATCGGCAACCTGGAGGACATCACCCTGCGGGCCATCCGCGTGCTGGGCGAGGCCGACCTGGTGCTAGCCGAAGATACCCGCGTCAGCGGCCGCCTGCTCCAGCACCTGGGCCTGAAAAAACCGCTCCTCAGCTACCACCTCCACAACGAGCACCAGCAGGTGCCGCGCCTGCTGGAGCGCCTCGAAAAGGGCGAAAAGATGGCCCTGGTGAGCGACGCTGGCACGCCCGGCATCTCCGACCCTGGCTTCCTGCTGGTGCGCGAGTGCCTGGCCCGCGGCCTGGCCGTGGAGTGCCTGCCGGGCCCCACCGCCCTGGTGCCGGCCCTGCTCAAGTCGGGCTTCGGGGCCGAGCGCTTCACATTTGAAGGGTTTCTGCCCGTGAAAAAAGGCCGCCAAACCCGCCTGCACGAGCTGGTGCCCGAGCCCCGGACGATGATTTTCTACGAATCGCCGCACCGCCTGGTGAAAACCCTCACCCAACTGGCCGAGGTGTTTGGGGCCCAGCGCCCGGCCTCCGTCAGCCGCGAGCTCACCAAGCTGTTTGAGGAAACCGTGAACGGCACGCTGGCCAGCCTCGCCGCCGAGTTTGGGGCCCGGGCCGCCATCAAGGGCGAAATTGTGCTGGTGGTGGCCGGCAACCCCACCCCGCCGCCCCGCCCCGGCAAGGCCGGCCGCTACGCCCGCGGCGACGAAGACGAAGTAGACGACTCTCTTGGAAATGAAGCTTATAACTCCAACGAATTTGGCGAAGACTAGCCCCGCGGCCCATCCCGTAGCGCTGGCCGCACTCGGTGCTGCCCTGCTCTGGACCGGCTGGTCGACCAGCGGCACGCTCTGGCCCCTGGGCCTGTTCGTGGGCTGGGTGCCGTACCTGCTCATGGAGCGCCGCTTCACGCAGCAGGGGGCCCGCA
The DNA here is from genome assembly GCF_003149515.1 of Hymenobacter nivis. Lineage (NCBI taxonomy): Bacteria > Pseudomonadati > Bacteroidota > Cytophagia > Cytophagales > Hymenobacteraceae > Hymenobacter > Hymenobacter nivis. The sequence goes on along the minus strand of NZ_CP029145.1, from coordinate 3,267,298 downwards.
AGGGCCGCGTGTTTGCGGGTACCTACCTGTTTGTGCTGCTCTGGAATGCCAGCACCACCTGGTGGGTGAGCTACGCCGACCTGGCCGCCGGCATCGCCGCCGTAGTCCTGAACGCGGGGCTCATGTGCCTGCCGCTCATGGCCTTCCGCCAAACCAAGAAGCGCTTGGGGCCCCGCATTGGCTACCTCGCGCTGCCCATCTACTGGATTGCCTTCGAGCAGTTTCATCTGCGCTGGGACGTCACCTGGCCCTGGCTCACGCTGGGCAATGGCTTTGCTGCCGTGCCGCAGTGGGTGCAGTGGTACGAGTACACCGGCTTCCTCGGCGGCTCGGTATGGGTGTGGGTAGTCAACCTGCTGGTTTTCTTTGCGGTAGTCGACAAAAAAACGCTGGGATTCACCACCGGAACCGCTGCGGCCGTAGTGGCCGGGCCCGCCGATTTGGTGGGCGTACGGCCCTTCGGCACACGGTTTTTAGCGCCTTTTTTAGCGATAATACTGCCGCTTGTTTTATCCTACGCCATCGGCGCTACTTACCAGGAACAGGGCCCCGGGGCCGAAGTGGTGGTGGTGCAGCCTAACTTCAACCCCTACACCGAGAAGTTTGCCGGAGCGGCCGACTTTGTTTCCTACGACGTGCAGCTCACACGGCTGCTCGACCTCAGCACCCGGCAGCTCACGCCCCAAACCCGGCTCGTGCTCTGGCCCGAAACCAGCCTGGCGGACTACTACGTGGAGAAAACCATCGACGCCAACCCCCGCATCCGGCGCATCCGGGCCTGGCTGGGGCAGCACCCCGGTGTGGCCCTCGTCACGGGCATGACCAGCGTCGTGACCTACCCCAACAAGGAATCGGCCAGCGAAACGGCCCGCTTCCGCGACGACGCCGGCTACTACGACGTGTGCAACACGGTCGCTTACCTCGCCAGCGCCACGGCTCCGGTGCAGTTTTACCACAAGGAGCGGCTGGTGCCGGGCGTCGAGAAAGTGCCGCCCTTCCTCACCGCCCTCGTGTCGCACATCGACCTGGGCGGCTACGTGGGCAGCTACGGCACGGTGCCCGAAACCACCCTGTTCCGCGTGCCCGGGGCCCCCGCCCTGGTGGTGCGGCCCCTCGTGTGCTACGAGTCCATCTACGGCGATTTCACCGCCCAATATGTGCGCGATGGGGCCAACCTGCTGGGTCTGGTCACCAACGACGCCTGGTGGTACGACACGCCCGGCTACCGCCAGCTGCTGCGCTTGGGGGCCCTGCGCGCCATCGAAACCCGCCGCGATCTGGCCCGCGCCGCCAACACGGGCTTCACCGGCTTCATCAACCAGAAGGGTGCCCTCACGCAGCTGGCCCCCACTTGGGTGCCTACCGCCAGCCGCGCCATCGTGCACCTGAACGATAAGCTGACCTTTTACACCCGCGTGGGCGAATACATCGGCCGCGGCTGCCAGGCCCTGGCCCTGCTGCTACTCGGCTGGGTAATTGCCCGGGCCTTCGCGGGGCCCAAAAACTAATCGCAGGAACGTCATGCAGCGCGCAGCGAAGCACCTCTCCAGCAGCAGTAATCAATGCTATAGTCAGCGGGAGAGATGCTTCGCTGCGCGCTGCATGACGTTCTAAGCTAACCCACTTCCTGCGTCTTAATACCCCAACCCTCAAGCATGACCGATTACCTCGCCCTTTCGCACCAAGTAGCCGCGCTGTGCCGCGAAACCGCCCAGTTCATCCTGCACGAAGCCAAAACCTTCGACCCCAACAAGATTGAGAACAAGGGCCTGCACGACATGGTGAGCTACGTAGACCAGGGCGCCGAGCGCCGCCTGGTGGCTGGCCTGCGCGAAATCCTGCCCGCCGCCGGCTTCATTACCGAGGAAGGCACGGCCGGGGCCCCCGGCGAAACCCAGGAGTTCACCTGGATCATCGATCCGCTCGACGGCACCACCAACTTCATCCACTCGCTGCCCGTGTTTGCCGTAAGCGTGGCCCTGCTGCACGGCCCCGACCTGGTGGTGGGCGTGGTGCACGAAGCCAACCGCGACGAGAGCTTCCGCGCTGCCAAGGGCCACGGCGCCTTCTGCAACGCCGACCGAATACACGTGACGGGGGCCCCCGCGCTGGCCAACTCGCTCATCGCCACGGGCTTTCCCTATACCAAGTTTGCCCAGCTCGATAAGTACCTGCAAGTACTGGGCAGCTACATGCAGCGTACCCACGGCCTGCGCCGCCTGGGCTCGGCTGCCACCGACCTGGCCTACGTGGCCGCCGGCCGCTTCGACGGCTACTTCGAGTTCAACATCAACTCCTACGACGTAGCCGCGGGCCTGCTGCTCGTCACCGAAGCCGGCGGCCGCGTCACCCAGTTCCTGGAAGACGGCGACCCACTGTTCGGCCGTGAAGTGGTGGCCAGCAACGGCCACCTGCACGAGGAGATGCAGGCCACGATTCGGGAGTTCTGGGCGTAGCGGGAAGGGCCCTATTTGGCGCGCAAGGCTATGTTTTTGGCAGTGCCGCTTCAGCCGCCGGGGCCGGCTGCAACCTTATTCAGCAATCTGGAGTCCCCAGGCTGGTGGTCGCTGCTTGTGGCAAAAAGCGCGCAAGTTGGCGAGCTGCCAGCCCTTTATGCTCAAGTATTACGCGGTGCTATTTGCTTTTTTTGCGACTGCCTTGCCCAGCTTGGGGCAGGCTTTCGCGCACACCAAAGGGCAAGAGTTTCTGTATTTCAGGAAAAACGGCCACCGGGAAGCCGTGTATGGCATCGGTGACGTCGTAACGTTTGAGTTGAAGGGCACCGGAGCAAAGGTATCCGACCAAATCAAGGGGTTTCAGGACAGCTTGGTTGTGTTTGAAGCTCATGTACTGAATCCTAGCAAGATAGGTGCAATTTACGTGGATGCCAAGACTAAGCAGTGGTTCATTCTCAGGTACAAATATGAAAAAGTCTTTTTCTTAGCCAGCGCGTTCTTCTTGCCAATTGATATCGTGAACACGGGCAAAATTGAGCCGCAGGCGTTGGCTATAAGCGGGGCTTTGCTTGGGGTAGGCTTGCTGGCCAAGTGGCTGATTAGTAAAAAGCTGAAAATAAAAGGCAAGAGGAAACTGCTTGTCATCGCTTACTAAAGTTATTGCTTATAACCCAGGGCCCCGGCCTGGCTGGTTTTGAGTAGCATTCCCCTCTCCCCGGCTAGTTGCTCATTCTCTTTGCGTTATGAAAGTTTTGCCAGCTTCTATACTGCTCACGTATATTGCTCACGAAGTGGAATGCGAAAACGAAGTAGGGTGCGGGGCTTGCCCCCGCCCGTCGTCGAACGGTTCAGTCGGCTTTCATTCAATGATGGGCGGGGACAAGCCCCGCACCCTACTTCGTGACGAGTATAAATACCTACGCCAGGCAAGCGCCTTCTTGGTATGCAGTGGCCTTTTGCTGGGCCTGGGCGGTTGCTCCACGCCCGTAGCGCAGTACCCGGCCGCGCAACTGTTCCCGCCCAACTACGCCGCTGCCTTGGCGGATAACATGCCGCTTGCTTTATCGGAATCCAAGCTGTGCCGAGGATTCGCCGGGCAGTGGGACTCTATTTTGGTGGTAAAACCATACGTGGCAAAATCAGAGGTAAAGTCTTTGCCAATAAGTAATTACTCGGCAATAAGCGACCAGGTGGACGGCCAGAGCCTGGACGAGAGTAATTGCACCTTGCTCTTCGTCAAGGCGGGCCGCTACGTGGCCTACAGCGTAGTTCTTAGAACTATCGACTTAGCTACCGTCGAGAAGCAGAAAAATGCTCCGTTTGTATGGCTTGCCAAACCAGATGCTCAGCACTTATTTATGAAGAAAAAAGCTGCGGCATCAGTAGCTGATACGGCAGCACGCTACTCAGTTGTACTTGCTGCTCAAAAGTGACGGGTATTATGTTTCCTACAAAGCAAGCAACCCCACCCACAGTACCCGCCCCAAACGTAGCCCGGGGCCCCGGCGCAAACTTTTGCCAGGGCCCCGGCGTTCCTTAACCGCTATGTTAGTTCAATACATCCTCGTGGCCGCCATTGTGCTGGGGGCCCTGTTTTTCCTGGGCCGCCGGGCTTGGCGGGCCTTCTTCTCGAAGGACCAAGTGGGCTGCGCCAAGGGCTGCGGCGCCTGCGGTGGCATTGATGTGGACCGCCTGGAGCGCACCATTGCGGCCCGCGCCGGGCGCTGAGGCAGGGCGCTGAATTTAGGGGCCCCGGCGGGCAACCCCGGGCGGCCCGGGGCCCGTATAGCTGGGTAGCCGCTGCCCTTCCGGCGGGGCTGTTCCTCACCCCCCGCGCCATGCAAGACAAAGAAGAAGAACGCTCGCTCGTCAACGTTGAAAACAAGCTCACCAAGGACGGCTACAAGCACGACTTCAAGGTGACCGACGGCCGCTTGCACACCCTCGACCCTAGCTTGAGCCGGAGCTACACTGCCGACGAGGTGACCATTGTGGACTTCTACCGCTTCGAGGGCGAAAGCAACCCCGACGACACATCCATCCTCTACGCCATCGAGGCTACTGACGGCGTGAAAGGCACCATCGCCACGGCTTACGGCGTGTACGCCGACACCGATATCGACGATTTCCTCAAGCAAGTAGAAGACTTGGGTAAAAACCTGACCAAGAAGGATAAGTAGATTTCCGTTTCAATTCGACCAAAAAAACGGTCATGCTGAATGAAGCGAAGCATTTCTTCCGCTGAGTGAACCAATTGATTGGATTACCCAGTGGAAAAGATGCTTCGATTCGTTCAGCACGACCGTTTTTTGGTTTCCTTGGCTAGGGCCCCGGCTTATTTTTTCGTGATGGTGAACTCCACCCGGCGGTTGAGTGCGCGGGTGTCTTCCTGGTCGTTGCTGGCCACGGGATTGGTGCCGCCGTAGCCCTCAGTGGTGATGCGCGAGGGCGTGATACCCTTGCTGATGATATACTTACGTACTTCATTCACGCGGTCGAGGCTCAGCTTGAGGTTCAGGGCGGGGTCGCCCTGGTTATCGGTATGGCCGCCGATTTTGATTTCCACCGTTGGGTAGTCGCGCATGATGCGCACGAGGCGCGCCAGCTCGGGGTACGAGTTGGTGCGCAGGTAGTACTTGCTTTGCTGGAAGAAGATGTTGTTGAGCTTCACCGTCTGGCCCACCGTAAAGGGCACCATGAACAGGTCCTGGGTTTGCTCCGAATACTTGTCGCGGGCCGTCACGTCGAGGTTGGCGTTTTCGGCGATGTAGTTGGCGGCCTCGGCGCGGTAGCCGTACTGTACGCCGCTGGGCAGCACAATGGTGTAGGAGCCATCTGTGGGGTCGGTTTCGGCGGTGCCGATTTCCTCGCCCGTCAGCAGGTTTTCGTAGTGGATGATGGCCTTGATGGGCTTCTTGGTAGCCGCGTCCAGCACCTGGCCGCGCACCAGCGTCACGGCCTCCGGCTTGAAGGCGGGGGCCAGGGCGATGCGAAAAATGTCCTTCGAGCCGCCTATTCCGTTGTGCGTCGACACCAGATAGGCGTCGTCGCCGGCCGCCGACACGGTGTAGTAGGCGTCGAAGTCGGGCGAGTTCACCGCGCCGCCCAGGTTGCGGGGCGGGCTCCAGTTCGTCCAGGTGTCGTCGAGGCGCTTGGAGTAGAAAATGTCGGACTTGCCATAGCCGCCGCGGCCCTCGCTGGCGAAGTACAGCGTCTTTTCATCGGGGGCGAGGAAGGGGGCGAAGTCGGCCTTTTTGGTGTTCACGTTGGGGCCCAGGTTGCGCGGGCGCGTCCACGTCACGGGCTGGCCGGGGGGCGCGGGCTTCGGAAAGCTCACGTACAAGTCCTGCTCGCCCAGGCCGTCGGTGCGCTCCACGGCCAGCAGCAGGGCCTTGCCCGAAGTGGCCAGAAAGTAGTCGGCGTGCTCGTCGTCGTTGTTGTAAAAGTCCTCAATGTCCACGTTGACTGGTTGCGACCAGCCGCCCGGGCGATGCTCCGACATGCTAGGGCCCTTGGGCACCAGGCCCTCGGGCGTGTAGTGGCCCAGTAGCAGCAGGCGCTGCCCGTTGGCCGATACCGAGGCCAGCCCGTTGGGGAAGCCGGCGGTGTTCACGGGGCCGCCCATGTTTTTGGCGGGGCCCCAGGCCTTGGCGCTGGCGCTTTGCAGGGTCGAAAACCACACGTCCTGCGGGTCGGTTTTGCCGCCGATGTTGCCCGGGTGGTTCTGGCGGGCAAAGTACAGGGTGCGGCCGTCCGGTGAAATCACGGGGTGCGTATCCACAGCCGAGCTGTTCACGGTGGGCCCCAGGTTCACGAGCGACGAGTCGAAGCGGGCCACGCCGGCCGCCTCGGCGTCGGGCGCTTTAAAGTCCTTCTTCACCATCGTCTGCGTCACGTCGGCCACGCCGATGGCGTCGAGCTGGTTCACGCCCTCCACCTTGGCCGTGTTCAGGTGCACCACCGCCCCGATGGTGCGGTAGGCCGGCTTGGCCGGGGCAATTTTCACCTCCAGCGTGCGGTACAAGTCGGGCAGGGGCCCCGGGTTGTCGTTGGTATACACTTCGTGGTGCCCGCCGTGGGTGTCGATGAGCTCAATCTTCGTCACGGCGCCGGGGTTGAAGTTCTCGACCACCGTAATCTGCTGGGCCAGCACCGAGCGGGCAAAGCGCACTTCCACAAATTCGTCGCGCCCTTCTTTGCGCGGAATCCAGGCCCGGTCGCTGGCCTGGCCCAGGGGAAGGGCGTTGGGGGCCCCCAGCACCTGCTGAGGCGAAAAAGCTTCTTTGCCCCCCGCTTTCTGCGACGACACTTCCACCACTTTGCTGGCCCACAGCGCGTGCTGGGCCCGCGCCGCCGGGGCCCCCAGCACTAGGGCCGCCACCAGGGCAAAAGAAAAAACGAGAATTTTCATAGGTGTTCGGCGCATAATACCGCCGCGAACATAAAAGCGCGCAATAAGGGCGTGCGGGATAGATAGGATACGTTTTAGTCCTGCTAAATTAGGCAAAAGCCGCGGCCCGGCCGCGCGCTAGCGCGCGGCCGGGCCGCGGCTTTCGGCCACTTTCCGTCCAGCCCGGGGCCCTATTGCGCGCCCAGCACCAGCTGCTCGGGCAGGTTCAGGAGGTAGTCGCCGTAGCCGCTTTTGCGCAGCGGCAGGGCCAGGGCCCGCAGCTCATCGGCCGTGATGAAGCCCTGGCGGTAAGCTACCTCCTCAATAGCGCCCACTTTCAGGCCCTGGCGCTGCTCAATCACGCGCACGTACTCGCCGGCCTGCATCAGGCTCTCGAAAGTGCCCGTGTCGAGCCAAGCCGTACCCCGGCTCAGGATGCCGACCTTCAGCTTGCCGCGGCGCAGGTATTCCTTGTTCACGTCGGTAATCTCGTACTCGCCGCGGGGGCTCATTTCCAGGTTCTTGGCGATTTCCACCACGCTGTTATCGTAGAAATACAGGCCCGGCACGGCGTAGTTGCTTTTGGGCTGGGCGGGTTTTTCCTCGATGCTCAGGGCCTTCTTGTTGGCGTCGAACTCCACCACGCCGTAGCGCTCGGGGTCATGCACGTGGTAGGCGTACACCACGCCGCCGTCGGGGTTATTGTTCGATTTCAGCAGTTCCTCCAGGCCCGTGCCATAGAAAATGTTGTCGCCCAGCACCAGCGCCACGCTATCCTGGCCGATGAAGTCGGCCCCCAGCACGAAGGCCTGCGCCAGCCCGTTGGGCACTTCCTGCACCACGTACTGGAAGTCGCAGCCCAGGTTTTTGCCATCGCCAAGTAGCTTCTGGAACTGCGCCTGGTCGTGGGGCGTGGTGATAATCAGCACTTCCCGAATGCCGGCCATCAGCAGGATGCTCAGCGGGTAGTAAATCATCGGCTTGTCGTACACCGGCATCAGCTGCTTGCTGACGGCCAGGGTGAGGGGGTGCAACCGGGTGCCGGAGCCGCCGGCGAGGATAATGCCTTTCATAAGCGCAAGGTTGTGCGAGGTTAAAATAGATTTCTAGCGCAAGGTTTTGCGAGGTTAAAATAGGTTTCGCTGAAAGCAGCACAGTAGGTTCGTTCAGCGAAACCTATTTTAACCTCGCAAAACCTTGCGCTCTAGTTGCGCTCTAGTTGCGCTCCTTGATAAATTCCTGGTTGGCCCTGAACCAGTCCAGCGTCTGCTGCAAGCCCGCGCGGATGCGGATTTGAGGCGCGTAGCCGAGCAGGTTGCCGGCCTTGCTGATGTCGGCCAGCGAGTCGCGGATGTCGCCGGCGCGGTCGGGGCCAAACTGCGGGGCGAGGTCCGAGCCGGCTTCCTCGCGGAGGATATCGTACATCTCAACCAACGAAGTGCGGTCGCCCACGGCGATGTTGTACACCTGGTTGAGGGCCCCGGGGTTAGTGGTGAGGGCGGCGCGGATGTTGGCTTGCACGCAGTTTTCCACGAAGGTGAAGTCACGGGTCTGGCCGCCGTCGCCGTTCAGGGTGGGGGCCTGGTTTTCCAGAATGGCGTCGATGAACAGCGGAATCACGGCCGCGTAGGCCCCACCGGGGTCTTGCCGGGGCCCAAAAATATTGAAGTACCGCAAGCCAATGATTTCCAACCCGTAGGTGCGGGCAAATACGTCGGCGTACAGCTCGTTGGCATACTTCGTGACGGCGTAGGGTGAGAGCGGCTTGCCGATGCGGTCCTCTACTTTAGGCAGGCCGGGGTGGTCGCCGTAGGTGCTGCTGGAAGCGGCGTACACGAAGCGCTTCACGCCCGCGTCCTTGGCGGCGGTCAGCATCTGCACGAAGCCGCCCACGTTCACGTCGTTGGTCAGCACCGGGTCCTTGATGGAGCGCGGCACCGAGCCCAGCGCCGCCTGGTGCAGCACCACGTCCATGCCCGCGCAGGCCGCGGCGCACGTTTCGGCGTTGCGGATGTCGCCGTCCACGATTTCCAGGGCCGGGTCGCCTTCAAATAGCGCCAGGTTTTTGCGGAAGCCGTTGGAGTAGTTGTCCAGGGTGCGCACCTTTTTGGCGCCGTACTTCAGCAGGTACTCCACCAGGTTGGAGCCGATGAAGCCCGCGCCGCCGGTGACGAGAAACGTAGTATCCGACAGCGGCCGGTCGTGGAAAGGGGTATCGTACATTCTGTTGAGTTAATCAGCACGTCATGCTGAGCTTGTCGAAGCATCTCTACCTCATTAGTAATCAATGTCGTTGCAACGGAGCGGTAGAGATGCTTCGACTCCGCTGCGCTGCGCTCAGCATGACGTTCTTCCTTTCCTGGCTACCGCCCCGCGTACTGCTTGGTGTTGTAATCCTGGTAGGCACCGCTGGTCACGCTGTTCAGCCACTCCTCGTTGGCGAGGTACCAGTCCACAGTCTGGGCCAGGCCCTGCTCGAAGGTGACGGACGGCTTCCAGCCCAGCTCGTTCATGATCTTGCTGCTGTCGATGGCGTAGCGCATGTCGTGGCCCGCGCGGTCGGTGACGAACTTGATGAGCCGGCGCGAGGTGCCGGGGCCCTGGCCGGTTTTCTCGTCCACCACGTCGCAGAGCAGCTCGATGAGCTTCAGGTTCTGCCACTCGTTCACGCCGCCGATGTTGTAAGTATCGCCCAGCTTGCCGTTGTGAAACACCGCGTCGATGGCCGTAGCGTGGTCTTTCACGAAGAGCCAGTCGCGCACGTTTTCACCCTTGCCGTACACCGGCACTGGCTGGCCGGTGCGCAGGCGGTGGATGGCCAGCGGAATCAGCTTCTCGGGGAAGTGGTTGGGGCCGTAGTTGTTCGAGCAGTTGCTGAGCTTGATAGGCAGGCCGTAGGTGTGGTGCCAGGCGCGTACAAAGTGGTCGGAACTGGCCTTGGAGGCTGAGTACGGCGAGCGGGGGTCGTAGGCGGTGTCCTCCGTAAACATCTCGGGGCCGAAGTCCAGCGAGCCGTACACCTCGTCGGTGCTCACGTGGTAGAAGGTGTGGCCGGCGTAGCCGCCCGGCTGCCACAGGTTACGCGCCGCGTTCAGCAAATTCACGGTGCCGATGACGTTGGTTTTCACGAACGCCATCGGGTCGGTGATGCTGCGGTCGACGTGGCTTTCGGCGGCCAGGTGAATTACAGCGTCGGGCTCCTCGCGGGCAAACAGCTCGTCGATGAACGCCTGGTCGGCGATGTCGCCCTTCACGAAGCGGTAGTTGGGGGCCCCTTCCACGTCGCGCAGGTTCTCCAGGTTGCCGGCGTACGTCAGTGCATCCAGGTTAATAATCTGATAATTGGGGTACTTCATAACAAACAGCCGCACCACGTGCGAACCAATGAAGCCGGCCCCGCCGGTGATGAGGATTTTCATATTCTAAAAATGTGAGAAGTGTGCAGATGTGAGGAATGTGGAAATGAGCGCGAACAAAAAGTGAATTCATCTTCACATTTCTACATCAATTAATTTCCACATTTACAAAGTTTGCTGCCACTTCCAGGCGCTGGCGAGTGAGTCAAGCAGCGAGGTCGTCGTTTTAAATCCGAGCACGGTTTCGGCCTTGGTGGCGTCGGCGTAGATGGCGGGCACGTCGCCGGGGCGCCGGGGCCCAATGGCGTAGTTCAGCTGCTGGCCGCTGGCTTTTTCGAAGGCTTGCACCACTTCCAGCACCGTGTTGCCGTGGCCGGTGCCCACGTTGAATGTTTCCACGGTGTCGGCGGCTTTCCGGTCCAGCAGGCGCTGCACGGCCACGATGTGGGCCCTGGCCAGGTCCACCACGTGGATGTAGTCGCGCACGTTGGTGCCGTCGGGCGTGTCGTAGTCGTTGCCGAAAATCGTCAGCTTCTCGCGGATGCCCGCCGCGGTTTGCGTGATGAACGGCACCAGGTTGTTGGGCGTGCCCAGGGGCAGCTCGCCAATTTTGGCCGATTCGTGGGCCCCAATGGGGTTGAAGTAACGCAGCAAAATGGTGCGCAGCTGGTTGCTGCTGGCCCCCGCCACGTCGTGCACAATGTCTTCGCACATCTGCTTGGTGCGGCCGTAGGGCGAGGTGGCGGGCTTGGTGGGCGTGGCCTCCGTCACGGGCAGCGCGTCGGGGTTGCCGTACACGGTGCACGACGACGAGAACACCAGGTTCTCTATCCCGAACTCGGGCATCACTTGCAGCAGCGTCAGCAGCGAGCCCACATTGTTTTGAAAGTAGGCCAGTGGCTTCTGCACCGATTCGCCCACCGCCTTGAAGGCCGCAAAGTGAATAACGCCGGCTATGTCCTTTTCCTGCTTCAGCACCCAGCGCAACGCATCGGCATTGGCGCAATTGACGTCGTAGCAACGCACCTCGTGGCCCAGAATGGCCTTCAGCCCGTCGAGTACCGACTCTCGCGAGTTGCTGAAATTGTCGATGATGACCGGCTCGTAGCCCGCCTGGGCCAGCTCCACCACGGTGTGGGAACCAATATAGCCGGCACCGCCGGTGACGAGAATCTTTTTCATTTTTAAGCTATTAGCGACTAGCTGTTAGCTTTATATCAGGCGGTCAGCTAACAGCTAACAGCTAACGGCTAACAGCCTAAAAATTATAGGCTCCAGTAGTGCAGCTCCTGCATTTTGCCACGGTACAGGCCCTTGATGTCGATCAATACGGCGTTTTCGGTCGTGATGGACTGAAAATAAGCTTCGTCCTTTTCGGCGTAGGGCTTGTGGCCCACGGCTACAATCACGGCGTCATAGTCGGTGCGAATGTCGTCGTTGGCCGTCAGGCGGAAGCCGTACTCGTGCAGCAGCTCGTTGGAATCGGCGTGCGGGTCCACGATGTCCACGTTCACCGAGAAGTTTTTCAGCTCCTGAATCACGTCGGCCACCTTTGAGTTGCGGATGTCCTCCACGTTCTCCTTGAAGGTGGCGCCCATCACCAGCACGCGGCTCTTGGCCACGTCCTTGCCCTTCTTGATCATCATCTGCACCGTTTTGCGGGCGATGTAGGCCCCCATGTTGTCGTTGGTGGTGCGGCCGCTCAGGATGACTTTAGCGTCGTAGCCCAGCTCCTTGGCCTTGTAGGTCAGGTAGTACGGGTCCACGCCGATGCAGTGGCCGCCCACCAGGCCGGGGCTGAACTTCAGGAAGTTCCACTTCGTACCGGCCGCCTCCAGCACCTCGTAGGTGTTAATGTTCATGCGGTCGAAAATCATCGACAGCTCGTTCATCAGCGCGATGTTGACGTCGCGCTGGGTGTTTTCGATGATTTTGGCGGCCTCGGCCACCCGGATGCTGCTGGCGCGGTGCACACCAGCGTCCACCACCAGCTCGTACACCTTGGCCACCGTGTCCAGGGCCTCGGCGTCGTTGCCGCTCACCACCTTCACAATGCGGCGCAGCGTGTGCTCCTTGTCGCCGGGGTTGATGCGCTCGGGCGAGTAGCCCACCTTAAAGTCGTTCGGAAATTTCAGGCCCGAGAGCTTTTCCATCACCGGAATGCAGTCTTCCTCGGTGCAGCCCGGGTACACGGTGCTCTCAAACACCACGTAATCACCCTGTTTCAGTACCTTGCCCACCGAGGTGGAGGCCCCCAGCAGCGGCCGGAGGTCGGGCTGGGCGTGCTCGTCGATGGGCGTGGGCACGGCCACGATGTAGAATTGCGCCTGCCGCAGCACGTCCAGCGAGTCGGTGAAGGTGATGTCGCAGCCCTCAAAATCCTGGGCCGCCAGCTCGCCGCTGGGGTCGATGGCCTGCTGCATCTGCGCAATGCGCCCGGCGTTGATGTCGAAGCCAATGACTTTGAGCTGCTTGGCAAATTCGAGGGCGATGGGAAGGCCCACGTAGCCGAGGCCGATAACGGCCAGTGTGGCCTCCTTGCGCAATAATTGGTCGTACATTCTTCTTTAATTATAAATTATGAGTTGCGAATTATGAGTTAAGCGACGGGCTCATAACTGGCTAATCCACCGTTTTAACGGTTTTTTCGTCGGCACTCAGCTCGTAGGTTTCGCCGGTTTCGGGGCAGGTGGCGTGGCGCTTTTTGTCGAAGCGCAGGCGGTGGCCGGCGGCGCTCATCCAGCCCTGGGGCCGGGCGGGGTTGCCGTACACCAGGGCGTAGGCCGGCACGTCGCGCGTGACGACGCTGCCCGCCCCCACGAAGGCGTAGGGCCCCAGCCGCACCCCGCACACAATGGTGGCGTTGGCCCCCACGCTCGCGCCCTGCGCCAAGTGCGTGGTCTGGTAGTGGCCGGGGCCCTGGCGGGGCACGGCGCTGCGCGGGTTTTTCACGTTCGTGAACACCACCGAGGGCCCCAGAAACACATCGTCCTCGCAGACCACGCCGCCGTAGAGGCTCACGTTGTTTTGTACTTTCACGTTGCGGCCCAGGGTCACGCCGTCGGCCACAAATACGTTTTGGCCCAGGTTGCAGTCCTCGCCGATGGCGGCCCCGGCGCACACGTGGCAAAAGTGCCACACGCGGCTCCCGCGCCCAATCTGGCAGCCTTCGTCGAGCACGGCCGTGGGGTGGGCGTAAAAATCAGGGGCGGCGTGGGGCATACGGACCAGGGGAGGTGCGCGGGCAAAGGTAAGGCAGGGCGCGGGTTGCCGCCGGGGCCCCGGCGGCCAAGCGTTGGACTTCGCCAAGGCGGGCTCCAGACGTGAAATTATTTCAGCTAATAATGACATCATGCCAGCCGGAGCCGGTAGAAGGAGGGCCCATCAGCGCTCACCGAATCCAACGGGCATCGCTAAAGTTAAAACTGAAGCACTTCGGCCGGGTTGCGCACGGGGCCCCGGCGGGCAAATATTACGAGTTGAGCGTCTTCGTAAAACACTCGGAAGTCGGGGCGCTGGCGGAGTTGGGCCAGCGCCTGGAGGCTCTGCTCGGGGCGCAGGGGCCAGGCGGCGGCCATAGTAGGCTGGCGCAGCAGCACCACGTACTGGGCGTCGTGCAGCGCCGGAAACAGGTAGAGCCGCCGGGGCGCGGGCAGGTGGGGCGTCAGGTTGGACTGTGCGCTGACCGGGCCCCCGGCCGGCAGCCGGGCCAGGGCGGCCCGCAGCGCGGCCCGGTCGTAGGGCGAGCGGTAGTGGCGGCCGGTGAGGAAGTTGGTAGTGGTGCGGTCGTACCACTTGCTTTGGCGGGTGTAGAGCGTGACGAGCGTGAAGATGGCCGCGCCAGCCAGCGCCAGCGGCCAGGCACGCCGCCGCGCCGGGGCCCCGGCTGGCCAGTGCCGCAGGGCATCGGCCATGGCCATGGCCAGCACCGGGGCAAACTCAATAGAATACTGCGAGTTGATGCCCCACAGGGCCGGGTCGTTGGCCAGTAGCTTTTGGCCGATGACGGGTGCCAGCATCAGCGCGTACCAGGGCCGCCGCAGCAGCGCCAGCCCGCCCGAGCAAAGCAGCGCCAGCCAAAACTCCAGTTTGACGTAGTTGTAGGCCGCATCGGGCAGCGTATTTTGGAACAGTGCCTGCCAAAGCAGGGCCGGATGGCGCAGCAGATTGGCCGCCGCCGCGGGCACCGTGGGGCCCCACTGCTGGTAGCGCACCGCCTGCCCAAACGGCCGGTGGGCCGCATCAAGCGTCGGCATGGCCCAGCGCGTGATTAGTAGGAAGTAACCCAGGGCCCCCGCCGCGGCCAGCCCCAGGCCCAGCGCTACGCCCCGGCGGCCCCGGTGCTGCCAGGCCAGCCCCAGCAGCACAAAAACCAGCCAGAGGGCCATATTTTCCTTGCTGACCAGTAGCAGCCCGCCCGCCGCTGCTGCGGGGGCCCAGCGGCCCTGCGCCACCCACAGCGCCAGCCACGGCAGGGCCATGGCCCCCACCACATTGTCGTGGTAATCAAACCCCAACGCCGAAAAAAGGCCCCATTGCACGCTGAAAAACGCCAGCGCCCACTGCGCTTCGCCCGCGCTGGCGCCCAGGGCCCGGGCGTAGCGCCACACGCCCAGCCCGCCCAGCAGCACGGCCCCCAGCTGCAGCAGCAGCAGGGCCCAGGCCCCCCCCACCAGCCAGTACAGTGGCACGGCCAAGGCCGGCGTCAGGCTGAAGTGAACGGAGAGAAAATTGGTCGGCGGCGAGTCGAGCAGCAGGGTGGTGGTGGCCGCGCGCAAGTGCGCCCAGTCGCCCACTACCTGCGCGGCGAGGCCCAGGTCAAGCGCCGCCGTGCGGAAGTTGTAGTGGTTGACGAGCGAGACAAGCGCGTACACGGCCCCGGCCAGGGCCAGGAGCACGGCCGGGCGGTGGCGCCAGGGCAAGTACGCATTAGCGGCCATAAAATGCGTTTGTTAGGTAGGATAAAAGGGAACGGACTGCCAGGTATCAGTCAGCGAAGCGGTTTAGAAAAGGGCGGGTGTCCGGCTGGGTTCTTTAGCGTTGAAACCCGGGGCCCCGCAACCTTCCCGGGGCCCTACGGCTTGGGCCGCAGCACGGCGTAGCCTTGCACCAGCTGCTCCTGGTAGGTGCCGGGGGGCAGCAGGCTACGCACCACCCGGTGCACTGGCTGGTTGCAGAATTCGGGGTGCACCACGAACGTGGCCGCCGGGTAGCGGTGCCAGAACGCTTCGACCTGGGCTGGGGTGGGCGGCGGCGCCAGGGCTAGCGAATCGGGGCGGCGCTGGGCCAGCAGCAGGCGGGCCAGCACCGGCTCGTGGGCAAAGGCGGCGAAGGTGGCGGCCGGCACCCGCGAGATGTAGGCCCCCGGCATGGCCTTACCGTGCCGTGTCTGGTAAAACAGTTCGGCTGCGTCCAGCACGCCCACGGAGCGGTAGCCGTCAATCAGGCCCAGCGGGATGGGGAACACTACGGGGCCCGGCTGGGCCGCCGCCACGCCGTAGGCCGCCGGCACGTCGGCCAGGCGGATGAGCGGGTACGCATCGGGCTGAAATTCAAAGAACAGCAATGCTGCCAGCACTGCTGCCAGGGCCCAGCCCCGGCCCGTAGGGCCCCGCCGCAGCCAGCCGTCGAGGCCGATGCACGTGGCCAGCGGCAGCAGCAGCGAGAGCAGCAGCACGTGCCGCGTGGGGCAGCGGATGTTGTTCAGGAACGGCACGTAGTGCACCAGGCTTGTGGGCAGGCGCAGGCCGCCGTGGCCCAGCAGCCGCAGCTCGGGCATAGTAAGCAGGGCAAACAGCATCGCCAGGGCCCAAAAGGGCCGGGTTTCGGCGGGCCGCCGGGGGGCGGGGGCCCCGGCGCGGCGCGCCCGCCACGCCACCACGGCCAGCACCAAGGCCAGCAGCGGCAGCAAGTAGCCCAGAAACAACACGTTCTCGACCGAACCGGGAGTGTAGAAGTGAGGGCTGCGCCAGAGCGCGTCAGTGGCCGCCGTGGCCAGCCAGCGGTTGCCGAGCGGCGGCACGAGGTAGCCGGCTAGGTCGCCGCCCCACCAAAAGCCGGCGTTATCGGAGAGCCCGACCCGGCCCAGGCCCCGCGAGACGAAGTGCCCCAGCACGAGCACCACGCCCACCACCGCCCATGGCTGCCAGTGCCGCCAGTTGGTTTCGCCCAGCCGCAGGCCCCACCAGGCCGCGTAGCCTACCGAGAAATACGCCAGGCCCGCCAGGGTGTAATAATCACTGAACAAAGTGATTAGCAGCAGCGCCGCCGCCCAGCCCACCTGCCCCGCGCTGCGCACCCGTGGCCGCCAGCGCCCGGGCCGGAATGCCAGCCCGTCGAGGTACGCCATGATGTAGAACGGCACCGTGGCCGTGAGCAGCAAGTGGTAGTGCTCGGGCCAGTGGGCCAGCTTGTAGGGCGAAAACGCAAACGCGTAGCCCACCAGCCCGCACAGCAGCGGCTGCCGCACCCAGCGCCCCGCCAGCCGCGCTGCGCCCATGCCGCTCAGCACGAAGCTCAGCAGCAGCCCGGCGTTCACGGCCCAGAACTCTTGGCGCAGCAGCAAGTTAAGGGCCCCCAGCACCGGCGTGTATGTGTGCAGCCATAGGCCGGTGCCCGCCGGAAACAGCAGCATTGGCGTGAAAAATGGGTTGTGCCCGCCGGCCACCTGCCGCTGGAAATTCCATACGTTCCAGATGTACTGGTTGGCGTCGTGGTGCGGAATGCCCACGAAGGCGGTGCTCCACTCGCGGCCCAGCGGCCACGAGTACCAGGCAAACAGCGCGGCGTAGGCCAGGCCGGCCAGCAGCAGGCCGCGGACCCGCAGGGCGTTGGCGGGCGGAGGAAGGGCGGTGGGCATGAAGACGTGGCAGAGAGGGTCCGGGCGCGCGGGGCCCCCAACAAAAGTAGGCCGGCGCTGGTAGCTAGCTTTGCCCCACCGCTTTCACGCCCGCTGCCATGCCCATCGCCCGCCCTTTCAACTTCCAACAGTGGATTGCCGAACACCGCCACTTGTTGAAGCCGCCGGTAAACAACCAGCAGATATTCAAGGATAACCAGGATTTTATCGTGATGGTGGTTGGGGGCCCCAACGCCCGCAAGGACTACCACGTGGACGCGGGCGAGGAGTTGTTTTTGCAAATTGAAGGCACGATGACGCTGAAAATCATCGACGACGGCCAACCCGTGGACCTGGAAATCGGGCCCGGCGACATGTTCCTGCTGCCACCCAATACGCCGCACTCGCCGCGCCGCCCGGTCGGCGGCGTGGGCTTGGTGCTGGAGCGCTACCGGGCCCCCGGCGAGCTCGACGGCTTCCAGTGGTACTGCGAAAACTGCGGCCACAAGCTGCACGAGGAGTTCGCCGAAATCACTGACATCGTGGCCCAGCTCCCACCCATCATGAACCGCTTCTGGGCCGACGATGCCCTGCGCACCTGCAAAGTCTGCGGCGCCTACCTCGAAGCGCCCGTCCCAATGCCGGCCCAGCCGTAGGTCTCGGGTAGCGGTAGTGGCCACGTTATTATGGGGTAGGCCAACCGGCCGGGGGCCCCGGCCGTACCTTTGGGCATGTCCTCTGCGCTCCTCGACCCCACCCACGCCGCCGCCCTTGATGCGGCCGACCCGCTGGCCGCTTTTCGCGCCGAATTCCTGTTCCCCAACGGGCCCAATGGCCAGCCGGTGGCCTATTTTTGCGGCAACTCGCTGGGGTTGCAGCCCAAGGCTACCCGCGCCGCCCTCGACGCCGAGCTGACCAACTGGGCCGAGCTGGCCGTGGAGGGCCACTTCCACGGCACCGCGCCCTGGATGCATTCCCACGGGCCCCTGGCCGAGGCCAGTGCGCCGGTGGTGGGGGCCCTGCCGCACGAAGTGGTGATTATGAACGGATTGAGCGTGAACCTGCACCTGCTGCTGGTTTCCTTCTACCGGCCCGCCGGGGCCCGCTACAAGGTGCTGATGGAAGGCGGCGCGTTCCCCTCCGACCAGTACGCCATCGAAACGCAGGCCCGCCTGCATGGCCTCGACCCCGACGACGCCATTGTGGAGCTGGTGCCCCGTCCCGGCGAGCACACGCTGCGCACGGAGGACATTGCCGTCAAAATTGCCGAGTTGGGCGACTCGCTGGCCACCGTGCTGCTGGGCGGGCTGAATTACTACACCGGGCAGGTGTTCGACATGGCCGCCATCACGGCCGCCGGGCACGCGGTGGGCGCTACCGTGGGCTTCGACCTGGCCCACGCCGCCGGCAACGTGCCGCTGCACCTGCACGACTGGGACGTGGACTTTGCCTGTTGGTGCACCTACAAGTACCTGAATTCGGGGCCCGGCGGCATTGCCGGGGCCTACATACACGAGCGGTTTGCCAACCGGCCCGACCTGCTGCGCCTGGCCGGCTGGTGGGGCCAGGAGCCGGCCGAGCGGTTCCAGATGAAAAAAGGCTTCCGCCCCACGCCCGGCGCCGACGGCTGGCTGCTGTCGAACTCGCCGGTGCTGCTGCTGGCTCCCCTGCGCGCCAGCCTCGACCTGGTGGCCCGCGCCGGGGGTATGGCCACCCTGCGCGCCAAAAGCGAGCCGCTCACTGCTTACCTCGAAAGCCTGATCAGGGCCCTGAACCTGCCCGCCGACCAGCTCGAAATCATCACCCCTGCCGACCCCGCCCAGCGCGGCTGCCAGCTCTCGGTGCTGGTGCACCAGCGCGGGCGCGAACTGTTCGACTACCTGGCCGCCCGGGGCGTGGTGGCCGACTGGCGCGAGCCAAATGTGATTCGCCTGTCGCCCGTGCCGCTGTATAATTCGTTTGAGGACGTGCGGCGGGCCGGGGCGGCAATGCACGATTTTTTTGCCGCCGGCTAGGGCCCCGGGCGGGCAACCGGCACTTTTTGCCGCGTTCGCCGTACTTCAGTCAATACTTGACGACCAATGGAAGATTACGCGGCTAAAATGCAAGCCAAGAGTTTGGCCGAGCTGCACCAATACGTGAGCGGCTACGCCCAGTACCGCGACGCCGCCGTGCTGGCTGCCCTGGCCGAGCTGCGCCGCCGTGGCCAGCCCGCCCCCGAGGAAGACGACCTGCGCCCCGGCCTCGAAACCGCCGTGGCCCAGCAGCGCACCGAAGACGACGCGGCGGAGGTCGTGCGCCGCCGCGAGGCGCCCTTCGACCCCGATACGGCCGAGGGCCCCGAGCTATTTTCGCCCGGCACCATCGTCCTGTTTTCGCTCATGTTTTCGATGCTGGCCGGCGGCGTGCTGCTGGGCACCAACCTGTTCCGGCTGCGCCGCACGCAGGCCCTGGCGGGGCTCGTGGCCTTTATGGTGGGCTGCTTGCTGGCGGGCGGCTTCGCCCTGCGCTGGGCCGCCGCCGCGGCCAACCCCACGGCCCTTCTGCTGGTACCAGTGGTGGTGAACGTGGTGGCGCTGGCCGCGTTTTTTCTGTGGTTTTGGCCGCGCTACGTGGGCACCGAGCCCTACCGCAGCCGCAGCTGGCTGCTACCGTTCCTGCTGTTTATGGCCGTAGTGCTGGTGCTGCGCAGCTTCCTGCCGATGCTGAAGGACGAGCGCGGTGCCCCCCTTATCCCCGGGAGCGCGCCGGCTTTGCCAAGTGCCGCGCCGGGGCCCCCGGCGGCGCCCACCAAGTCGGTTTAAGTACGCGGCCCGAATTGATTACACCCGTCGTGAAGTAGTTTGCGAGAAAGAAGTAGGATGCGGGGCTCGCCCCCACCCGCCGTTGAACGAATCGTGCGTCAACTGTGCAGCGACGGACGGGGGCAAGCCCCGCATCCTACTTCTTTGTGAGTGTATTGAGTAAGAAAGCTAAAATTCAAAGCCTCAATACTTAACTAGCCTCGCCCAGCGCATACTGCATGCGGTAGAGTTGGGCGTAATAGCCGTTTTCGAGGCGCAGCAGCTCTTCGTGGGTGCCCACTTCCTTGATTTCGCCTTTGTCGAGCACGATGATCTGGTCGGCTTTCTGGATGGTGCTCAGGCGGTGGGCGATGACGAGCGAGGTACGTCCCTGCATCAGCTTCTCGATGGCGTTCTGGATCATTTCCTCCGTCTCGGAATCGACCGACGAGGTGGCCTCGTCGAGCACAATCACCCGCGGCTGGTACACCAGGGCCCGCACGAAGCTGATGAGCTGGCGCTGGCCTACCGAGAGCGTGGCGCCGCGCTCCATCACCGGGTAGTCGAGGGCCCCGGGCAGGCGCTCGATGAAGCGCCGGGCTCCCACGAGGTCGGCCGCTTCCCAAATTTGCTCGTCGTTTATTTCGCTGCTGCCCAGCGTGATGTTGTCGCGGATGCTGCCCGCAAACAGGAACACGTCTTGCAGCACCACGCCAATCTGGCGGCGCAACACGCTCAGGTCGTAGTCGCGCAGGTCGCGCCCGTCCACCAAAATGCGGCCTTCCTGGATGTCGTAAAATCGGCTCAGCAGGTTGATAATGCTGGTTTTGCCCGCCCCGGTGGCGCCCACGAAGGCAATGGTCTGGCCCGGCTTTGCGTGGAAGCTGATGTCTTTCAGCACCCACTCGGGTGGGTTATAGGCAAATTTCACGTGGTCGAAGCGCACGTCGCCCTCCAGTGGCGCGGCGGGCACGTAGTCGCCGGTGGTGGCCACCAGGTCGGTGCTGTCGAGTAGTTTCAGCAGCCGCTCAGTGCTCACCAGGCCCAGCTGGAGGGTGTTGAAGCGGTCGGCAATCTGGCGGATGGGCCGGAAGAACAGCGCGTTGTACATGATGAACGCAATGAGGGCCCCCTTGGAAATCGTGCCCTCGATCTGGCCCTGGGCCGCGTACCAAACCAGCAAGCCCACGCCAATAGCCCCCAGCACCTCGGCCACCGGAAAATAAATGGAGTAGTATAGCACCGAGCGGATATTCGCGTCGGTGTGCTCGCGGTTTATCTTCTCAAATTTCTTGAATTCGCGCTGCTCGTTGCCAAAAATCTGCACCACGCTCATGCCCGTCAGGTGCTCCTGCACGAACGAGTTGAGCTTGGCCACGGCGTTGCGCACGTCCTGAAACGATACTTTCACCTTCTCCTTGAACACATAAGTAGAAAAGAGCAGCGGCGGAATCACCGACAAGCTGATGAGGGTCAGGCGCCAGTCGATGTAAAACATGAATCCCATAATGAACAGGATTTGCAGGATGTCGCCTACCATCGCCGCCAGCCCCTCGCTGAACACGTCGGACAGCGTTTCCACGTCCGAGATGTTGCGCGTTACGAGCACGCCGATGGGCGTGCGGTCAAAAAAGCTCAGCTTGAGGTTCAGCAGGTGGCGGTAGAGGTCGGTGCGGATGTCGCGCACGATGTATTGGCCCAGCCAGCCGCCGTAGTAGGTCTGCAAGTAGCTGACGCCAGCGTGGGCCACGAGCAGGCCCAGCAGCCACAAAAACATGTGGTTCAGGCCGGTGCGGTCGCCCTGCTCGATGCTCACGTCCACCATTTTCTGGATGAGGAAGGGCCGCAGCGTGCCCAGGGCGGCCGTGGCCACGGTCAGCACAATCAGGCCGATGAATACGCCGCGGTAGGGCGTCACGTAGCTGAGCAGGCGGCGCAGCACCAGCCAATCGAACACCTGGCCGGTTTTGGTAGCGGAAGTAGCGTCGGGTTGGGGTTGCATAGGCTACAAAGTTACGCCGGCCTAAAAAGTTGGGCCGATGGCCACTTGGGAGTCATCCAAACAGGTGAGCAGCTTGCCATCCCGACATTCCACTTGATGCGTGGAATGTTGGAACGACAGCCGCTAGGCCGCCGGGGCCCTATTCCGGTATCAGCCCCGCGGGGTACTCTACCCGGGTCAGGAACAGCCCCTGCGGCGGGGCCGAAGTGCCGGCCGCCATCCGCTGCTGGGCCCACAGCAGCTGCTGGAACTGGGCCGGCGTGTGCTTGCCGCGGCCTACGTCGAGCAGCGTGCCCACCACCAGCCGTACCATGCCGCGCACGAAGCGGTTGGCCCGGATGCGGAACACCCAGCCGCCCGGCGTGGGGTGCCAGGCTGCCTCGGTGCAGCGGCAGATGTAGTGCGTCTCGGCCCCCTTGGACTTTGAAAACGTGGTGAAATCGAACTGCCCCACCAGGTGGGCGGCGGCGGCGTTCATCAGGTCCACGTCGGGGGCCCGGTCGAGGTACAGGGCTTGGTCGCGCCGAAACGGGTCGGGCGCGTCCAGCAAAAAATACTCGTAGGTGCGGGCCTCGGCGTCGAAGCGGGCGTTGGCCGACGGGGGCACCGGGTGCAGGCGCAGCGGGGCCACGTCGGCGGGTAGGGTGCGGCGCAGGCGGTACAGCAGCAAGGCCTCGTCCATACCGGCCGGCAGCTCAGCCTCGAAGTGGGCCACCTGGTGGCGGGCGTGCACCCCGGCGTCGGTGCGCCCGCTGCCGAGGGTGCTGATGGGCTGGCGCAACACCTTGGCCAGGGCCCCGTTGAGGGCCGCCTGCACGGTGGGCGCGTTGGGCTGCACCTGCCAGCCGGAGTACGCCGTGCCGTCGTAGGCGAGGTGAAGGAAATACTTCATCAAATCAGTTATCAGTTAACAGTGGGTATTTATCAAAATGGCTGTTTATTCGTTGATAACTACTCACTGTTAACTGAAAATCAGGCTTTTTCGTAAATCACCGCGGCGCCCTGGCCCATGCCCACGCACATGGCGGCCAGGCCATAGCGGGCCCCCTCGCGGCGCTGCATTTCGTGCAGTAGGGTGGCCGTGATGCGCGAGCCCGACGAGCCCAGCGGGTGGCCAATGGCGATGGATCCGCCGTTTACGTTCATCTTGTCGGTGTCCATGCCCAGCTCGCGGATGCAGGCAATGGTCTGGGCCGCAAAGGCTTCGTTCAGCTCAATCAGGTCCATGTCGGCCAGCGTGAGGCCGGCGCGCGCCAGCACCTTGCGGATGGCTGTAATGGGCCCCAGGCCCATCATCGCGGGGTCGACGCCGACCACGGCCGAGGTTACCACCCGCGCCATGGGCTTGAGGTTGTAAAGTTTCAGGGCATCGTCGCTTACCATCAGCACGGCTGCGGCGCCGTCGTTGATGCCGGTCGAGTTGCCTGCCGTCACGGTGCCGCCGTCGGGCTGAAACACGGGCTTGAGGGTCGCCAGCTTCTCCAGGGTCGAGATGCGCGGCTGCTCGTCGGTGTCGAATAAGGCGGTGTCGCCGATGGGCTGCGGCAGGAACACGGGTACAATTTCCTTGCGGAAACGCCCCTTCTCAGCCGCGCGGTGGTACTTGCGCTGGCTTTCGAAGGCAAAGGCGTCCTGTTCTTCGCGGCTGATGTTGAACTGCTTGGCCACGTTCTCGGCCGTCTGCCCCATGTTGTAGGGGAAGTGCATGCGGTTCAGCTTGGGATTGGTGAAGCGCGAGCCGAGGGTGGTATCGTAGGCCGTGAAGTCGCGGGCGTAGGCCGTTTCCGACTTGGCCATCACGAACGGGGCCCGGGTCATGCTTTCCGAGCCACCGGCCAGGTACACATCGCCCTCGCCCGCCTTAATGGCCCGCGAGGCATCCATGATGCTCTGCAAGCCACTGGCACATAGTCTGTTCACCGTCACGCCGGGCACCGTGATGGGCAGGCCAGCCAACAGGGCCGCCATGCGGGCCACGTTGCGGTTATCTTCGCCGGCCTGGTTGGCGGCTCCCATGATGACGTCCTCCACGGCATTTTTATCGAGCGTGGGATTGCGGCGCAGCAGTTCGCGCAACACGAGCGCGGCCAAATCGTCGGGGCGGACGCTGCTCAGCGCGCCGCCGAATTTTCCAATCGGGGTCCGCACGGCGTCCACGATGTAAGCACTTGGCATCAGCAAGAAGATATTGTGGGGCGCGAAGCCCCCGGTACAGGCTAAATTTGTGGCCCGGCCCCGCACAGGCCGGCCCTTAACCACAACGACAAAGATGATACAAAGAATCCAAAGCGTGTTTTTACTGCTGCTGGCCCTGGCCATGCTGGGCGCTGCCGCCCTGCCCCTCTGGACGAAAACCGACCCCCTCACCCACGCTAGCCTCACCCTCACGGCCTTCAACCTTTACCGGGGCCCCTCGCCCGACGCGGGCGGGCTGGTGGCCTCGGCCTGGCCCATTGGCACGCTGGCGCTCTCGGCGGCGGCCACGGCTATCTACGCCATTTTCCAGTACCGCCGCCGCGCGGTGCAGCTGCTGGTATGCTCGCTCAATTTGCTGCTGGTGGTGGCCACGCTGGGGGCCGCCTTCCTGTATTCGAGTCGCGCCGATGCCATGCTGAACGTGAAAATGGAAGGCCACTACCTGGCCGGCTTCTACCTGCCCACCCTGGCGCTGGTGCTCAACCTACTGGCCAGCCGCTACATCCGCCAGGATGAGCGCCTCGTGCGCAGCATGGACCGCCTGCGCTAGGGCCCCCGCAAGATCGCCAAAACGGCCGGCCCGCTTTTCTGCAAAGAGAAGCGGGCCGGCCGTCTTTACAATACTCCCAAGGGGCTAATTGCGCGGCAGCCCCAGCGCCTGCTGCACTTCCCGCGCGCTCGTTGGGAAGGTGAAGGCGTCGTACACGCGGTAAAAATTCTGCGGGTCCACCACGTGGGCGTAGCCAAATTTGGCCAGCTCTTTCTGCGATTTATCGAAAGTCAGCGTCCGCACCAGCGTAGCCAACTCCGTCGAGCGCAGGCTGCTGCGCTCCAGGGCCCGGTGTGCAATGTCGAGCCGCTGGTCGTCAAACGGGTACTGGCTCAGGGTCTGCACCAGGTCGGCGGCGTCGCGCGAATTCAGGGGGGGCAGGTAGTTGCCGCCCGGGGCTGGGGTGCCGTAGCCCGGGCCGACTAGGCCCGGGTAACTGGGCGCGTTGCCGGGCGAGGGGTAGCTGCCCGGCCCAGCGGGCGGGTAAGCGCCGCCGTAGCTGCCGTCATTGGCGTTACCATTGCCGCCGTAGGGGCCCTGGCCGGGGCCGTAGTCGTCGGGGCCTGGGGCCCAGGCGGGGTAGTCGCGGGGCAGGAGGGGCCCCCGGCTCACTTGCCGCAGCTGCGCGGGCCGGCCGGGGCGCTGCACTAGCACGAAGCTGGTTTCCAGGCCCGGCTCCAGCCACAGGTTCACCTGCGAGCGTTGCAGGCCCGCCGCCGAGGGCACGCTGAACTCGGCCCAGTGCTGGCCCGGGGCCAGGTAGTCGAGGTGTAGCGCGCGCACCACCGGGGCCGCCAGCAACTGCCCGTCGAGCACGAGGCCAAATGGTACCCCGCGCTCCGACGTGAAGTTGACGGCCGTGGGCGGCGGGCCGGCGGGCTGGGCCTGGCTGGCAGTAGCCAAACCAAAAGCTAGCCAGCCAGCAGCGGCGACGAGGGTAAGGAACGGTTTCATAACGGGGCGAATGAGCAGGCAGCGAAGGGTTTCGGCCGGCTGCATCGCCCAAATCCAAATGCCGTGCCAGGGGAAAAATTTGCCAACCGCTGGGGCCCTCGCCAAAGAAAAGACCCAGCCGGGCGGGCTGGGTCTTTTGCAAAAGGTGCTCTTATTGAATTGCTTACTTATTAATCCGCGTCACCTTAAACTCGGTGCGGCGGTTGCGTTGGTACTCGGCCTCCGAGGTGGGCTTGGCGATAATCGGGCGGGTTTCGCCGTAGCCACGGGCCGTGATGCGGGTGCGGGCAATGCCCTTGCTCACGATGTAGTCCACGGCCGCCTCGGCCCGCCGCTGCGAGAGCTTGAGGTTGTAGGCGTCCTTGCCGCGCTGGTCGGTGTGCGAGCTCAGCTCGATATTGATTTTGGGGTTGTCGACCAGCGTCTGCACCAACGTGTCGAGGCGGATGGCGGCGTCGGGCCGGATGTTGAACTTGTCGTAATCGTAGAAAATATCCTTCACCTCGATGGCTCGGTTCACGATAATTTTATTCAGCGTGAGGGTCACCGCCAGTCGTATATCAGTTTGTGGCTGAGTGAGTTGGGATTGGGCGGGCTTGCGGCCTACGGTACTCAGCGCGGCGCGGGCCGTGAAGTAGCCGGCCCGGTCGCTAAAGAACGCATAGCTGGTCACCGAGTCCAGCGGGGCCGTAAACTTGCCATCGGGGCCCGCCACCACGTCGGTTTTGCGGCCCTTGCTGTCGGTGATGGTCACCGTCTCGCCAGGCACCGGGGCCGTGGTGTTGCGCTTGGAATCGCGCTCCAGCACAGTGCCGTCCACGAAGAAGTTGACCGTTTTTAGCGACTTCTTTTTGTAGGCGTACAAGTCGTCGGAACCCTTGCCGCCGGTGCGGTTCGAGCTGAACACGCCCGTTTCGGCGGTTATCGGGAACGGCGCGAAGTCGTCGGCGGGGCCGTTCACGCCGGGGCCCAAATTCACCGGCTTGCCGGCCTGCACCATGAAGATATCGAGCTTGCCGTAGCCCGGCCGGCCGTCCGACGAGAAGTACAGCGTGCCGTCGGGTGCCACGCCGGGGAAGTTGTCGTTGCCGGCCGTGTTGATGGCATCGCCCAGGTTTTCAGCCGCCGAAAAGCGCCCGTTGGGCCCCAGCGTAGCCTTGAATAAGTCGTTGCCACCCAGCCCGCTGCGGCGGCCCGATGCGAAGTACAGCGTCACGCCGTCGGGCGCAAACACCGGCGCGAAATCATCCGCCGTCCGGTCGTTGATGTTGGCCAGAATGGGCTCCGTCCACGCGCCGGCCTTGAAGTACGAAATCCACAAATCGACGCTCAGGTAGCCTTTTTTGCTGCCGTCATTCGAGCGGGCAAACACCATCGTTTTGCCATCGGGTGTGTAGGTGGCGCTAGCCTCCAGGCGGCCGGGCGAGTTGAAGGGTCCCGCCAGTGGCGCCACCGTGCCGCCGGTCATGGCCGTAGCATCGGTGAATTTTACGGCGTAGAGGTCGGTGAAATTCTCGCCGTTGCCGGGGTATTTCTTACCGCTGCGCCCCGAAGCGAACACGAATTCCTTGGTGTCGGGCTTCACGGTGGCCCCGAAATCCGACGCCGCCGTGTTCAACGAGTCGAGCGGGCGCACATCGTAGCCGCTGGCCTGGCCCACCAAGGCCTTGCTGGCCAGGGCGTTCTTCGCGTCGGTTTCGGCGCGGGCGGCCAAGGTGCGGTTGGTGCCGCTGGTGGCGTAGGCGCTAAACTGGGCGGCGGCCTCGTCCAGCTTGCCGTTGGCGCGCAGGGCCTCAGCGTAGCGGAAGCCAGCGTCGGCGGCGCGCACCTTGCCGTCGAGCGCCGCCTTATAAAACGGCTCGGCCTGGTCGACGCGGTTGGACAAGCGGTAGGCTTCGGCAATGCGGTAGTTGGCCGCCGGTGCCGCTTGGCCCTTGGATATTTGGGCTTTGTATAGGCCAATGGCGGCTTCGTACTCGCCGCGCGCGAAGCGTTTATCGGCTTTGCCGGACGTTGCGCAGCCGCTCAACAGCGCCGCCGAGCCGGCCGCCGCGCAAACGAATAAGAGTTGTCTCATTGGGCAAGGGAAGGGGGCAGCCCCGGACGGCCCGTTCGGGCGCCGTTTTTGGGTTAGCAATAATACTACGTTTCCGCAGGGTTTAGGCCGGCGTGGGGGCCCCAGCGGACTCAGCAGGGGCGGGCGCGAAGTAGCGGGCCAGCCACGTGCGGCCGGCCGGCGCGGGCCACCGGGCCTCCATCTCGGCCTTAGTGGCCACGGTATTATCGAAATAGGGCGTTTCGGGGCCCAGCGTGCCCGCGGCTACGGCAAGCTTCAGGGCACGGCGCTCCAGTAGCTCCAAGCCGGCGGCGCCCCCAAAGGCCAGGTGTGCCTTGTCGAGTAAGCTAATGGACAGTGCGTTTTCCAGTTCGTGTACGAAGCGCACCGACGTATCAATGGAGCAGCCGCTGGCCCCGGCCACCGCTTCATCAAGCCCAATGACCAGAAACTGCCGGTGCCGAAACTCGGCCGCCGCGCGCAGGGCCGCGCCGTGGCTGGTCCAGGCGGTGGCAAACTGGGCCAGGTGGGGGCCCACGGCGGCTAGCTCAGCGTCGGTCAGGGGCCGGTTGGCTTGGTAAATCCAGACCCGCGCGGTGGGGGGCAGGGCATCGAAGGTCACATTCATAAAGCACGGATTTTGCGGATTTTTCAGGAGGATTTTGCGGATTCTGGGGCTGTGGTAGTCCAACAGCTTTGTTTTCTCAAACAGTGCCGCTAGGCGACTCAAAAACAAAAATTACCCAAAAAAATCTGCAAAACCCGTCAAATCCGCAAAATCCGCGATTCTAGGCGTTGATGCCTTCGGCCGAGGCCACCAACTCGGCCAGGTCGAACACTTGTACTTTGCTTTCTTGCCCCTTGTTTTTCACGCCGTCGCTCATCATGGTCATGCAAAACGGGCACGATACGGCGATGATGCTACCCTGCAAATCGTGGGGCCCCGGGGCGGCGATTTCGGTTTCGACGCCGCCCAGGTTGGCCAGCGCGGCCGCCGCGCCGCTCAGCGTGGCCAAGGCCTCTTCGGTGCGCTCGATGTTGATTTCCTTCTTGCCCGGCTCGGCTTCCTTCCACATTTGGGCCCCGCCGGCCCCGCAGCATAGGCCGTTGGCGCGGCTACGCTTCATCTCTACCAGGTCGGCGTCGAGGGTGGCCAGCACGTCGCGCGGGGCTTCATAAATGTTATTGGCGCGGCCCAGGTAGCACGAATCATGGAAGGTGATGCGGCGGCCCTTGAAGCTTTCGCCGCCCGTTACGCCCACCTTGCCTTCGTTGATGAGCTGCTGCAAGTACGTGCTGTGGTGAATCACTTCGTAGTCACCACCCAGCGCCGGGTACTCGTTCTTAATCGTATTGAAGCAGTGCGGGCAGGCCGTCACGATCTTCTTGATGCCGTAGCCGTTCATCGTAGTAATGTTCTGCATGGCCTGCATCTGAAACAGAAACTCGTTACCGGCCCGCTTGGCGGGGTCGCCGGTGCACGATTCTTCCAGGCCCAGCACCGCGTACTTGGTACCCACGTGGTCGAGAATGCGCACGAAGGCGCGCGTCACGCGTTTGTAGCGTTCATCGAAGGCTCCGGCACAACCCACCCAAAACAGGATTTCGGGCGACTCGTTGCGGGCCGCCAAGTCGGCCATGACGGGAACGGTAATCTGGCGCGGGGCCGGGGCAGTTTCGGGCAGCATAAAGGCAGAAAAGGCATGCGGGCTGGGGCCCGGGGCGGGATGGTATTAGTAAACGTACAGGCGCCGCGCGTCGGCGCCAGGGGCCCCACCAGGCCGGGTGCTGGCAGCGCGGGTGCTGGTAGCGCGGGCCTGGCGGCGAGCCAACTCAAACGCTTCGGCGGGCCCTTCGAGGTACTGCCGGAACGTGGCCACCGGCGGACCGGAACGTGTGGTAGGCGTAGTAAATTCCGCGGGCGAGTCGGTCGAAGCGGCGGATTGCGAGGAATCGGTGAGCTTTTGCATGGCGCGGAACGGAAAAAGGGTGGAATTTTTTGAATACCAGCGGACCGCGCGCACGCGGTCACACCGCAGCGGGTACTAAGGTCAAGTCTTTTACGTATAAATCGTCGGCCCAGTTAAAACGGTCGGAAGGCGAGAAGGCCCACGGGGCCCCATTGTTTTCAATGTTCGAGAACATGACATTGAGCGAGTTCGGGGCCGCCGATTCTTCGAGTACCAGAAAGCGCCGCATTTCGATGATGCTTTCGAGCGGGTTGATGTTTACGGGGCAGCTTTCTACGCAGGCGTTGCAGGTGGTGCAGGCCCACAGCTCCTCGGGCGTCACCTTGCCGCGCAGCAGCGTAGCGTTGGCCAGGTCCGTAATGGGCTCGTGCTTGGCCTCGGCTCCGTACACGTTGGGGCGGAAAATGAGCGGCGAATTATATTTTTCCTCCACCCGGTCGCGGGTATCCATAATGATTTTGCGGGGCGAGAGCAGCTTGCCCGTGAGGTTGGCGGGGCACACCGAGGTGCAGCGGCCGCACTCGGTGCAGGAGTAGGCGGCCAGCAGGTTGGTCCAGGGCAGGTCCTCCACGTCCTTGGCCCCGAAGGGCATGGGGGCCAGGGCCGAGCCGTCGGGGCCCAGCGGCGCGGCGGGCACTTCGTAGCTCGGGTCCATCATGGCCTTCACCTCGTGGGTGATACTCTCCACGTTGCTGAACTGCCCCTGCGGCACTAAACGCGAGTACCACACCCCCGGAAATGCCATGATGATGTGGAAGTGCTTCGAGCTGGGTAGATAGTTGAGAAACAAGAAGATGCCCGTGATGTGGATCCACCAGCCGGCACGCTCCAGCACGGCCAGCGTACCCACGTTGGTAGGCAGCAGGCCGCTCAGGAAGTAGCTCACCGGGAAGGCCCCAGGCAAGGCTTTGCCTTCTACTTGGTGCAGGCGGATATCGGCCGAGTTCATAAAAAACAGCGCCGCCATCAGCACCACTTCCACGTAGAGAATGATGTTAGCATCGAGCTTGGGCCACATCCGCAGCTCGGGCCCGGTGAAGCGCTTGAGCGGCGGGTGGCGGTTACGCCGCCACCATAAGGCCGCCACGGCCACCAGCACCAGCGCGGCCAACACCTCGTTAGTGGCCATCAGGGCGCTGTACACCGGCCCGAGGAAACCCAAAAAGCGGTGGGTGCCGAACAAGCCGTCGATGACGATTTCCAGCACTTCAATGTTAATTACCCAGAAGCCCACGTACACCACCAGGTGCAGCAGGGCGGGGGTAAGGCGCTTGAACATTTTCTGCTGCCCGAAGGCTACGAGCAGGGTTTTGCGCAGGCGCTCGGCCGGGTGGCCGCTCATATCCCGGTCGCGCCCGACAAGGACGTTGGCCCGGATTTTCCGGACTTGCCAGGTAAAGAAGCCGAACGCGGCCACCAATAGTAGCGCAAAAAGAATGGATTGCAACATAGCAGTAAATATAAACAACCAGCACCGATTGGGCCCGCAATTTAGTAGGCATGCCGAACATAAGGCAACGGCCCCGGGCCCCGGCGTATCTTTTTAACTGAAATTCTTGCGCCTTGGTTTTGCCTGCTTACCTTTGCGGTCCCGAAGCCAAAGAAATTAGCCTCGTAATATGGCAACATAGCTCAGTTGGTAGAGCACAGCACTGAAAATGCTGGTGTCGTTGGTTCGATTCCAACTGTTGCCACGAAAAAAAGCCCGTAGCGTTCTGCTACGGGCTTTTTTTATGCCCGTTAGGAGCCCAAAATCAAGCCGATAAGTATGGGAAACCAGAAAAAATATCGTGCTGCAATCCAACGAACGTGGCTTCGGCGTAGGTGGGGTATCAGTTTCAACCACTCATTTTATCTGTTTACCCTTTTACCCTGATGAAAAAGACTCTTTTCTCCCTAGCCTTGGGCATGCTTTTGAGCGCCGGTATTTCGACCGCCGCCTCGGCCCAGGCCAAAATGACCCCCGGTACCGTGATGGTGGGCGGCGCGGCCATGTACCCCACGAAAAACATCATCGAGAACGCCGTTAACTCGAAAGACCACACTACGCTGGTGGCCGCTGTGAAAGCTGCGGGCCTGGTGGAAACCCTGGAAGGCGCCGGTCCTTTCACCGTATTTGCCCCCACCAACGAAGCCTTTAACAAGCTGCCCGCTGGTACGGTAGAAACCCTGCTGAAGCCCGAAAACAAGGCAACCCTCACCAAAATCCTGACCTACCACGTAGTGGCCGGCCGCATGACTGTGGCTGACCTCAAGAAAGCCATTAAGGCCGGTAAAGGCAAGGCTACCCTCAAAACCGTGAGCGGCGGCACCTTGACCGCTATGATGAAAGGCCCCAAAACCATTGAGCTGAAAGACGAGAAAGGCGGTATTTCGACCGTGACCATCGCCGACGTGATGCAGAGCAACGGCGTAATCCACGTCATCAACACCGTGCTGATGCCTTAGTTTGAGCGAACCGCTTAAAAGAATAAAACCCCGCTGGCGTAAAGCCAGCGGGGTTTTTTGTGGCCCATCGGGGCCATGCTAGTGGCAGCTTTGCTTGTAAGCCGCGCCCGCAAAAATGTAGCCCAGCTCCAGCGACCGCCGGAAAAACTCGCACGCCGCCGGGGCATTGCCCAAGCGCTGGGCTAGGCGGCCGAGCAAGAAATGCGTTTGGCCATCGAGCGGGCGGGCCAGCAAGGCCGCTTCGTACGCCGCCCGGGCCTCGGGGTAGCGGCCCAGCGTAGCCAGGGCCAGGCCGCGCAGCTGCGCGGCCCGCCAAGGCCCCGGCTGCCCGGCGGCCCGCGCCAGGGCCAAGCTTTGGTCAAAATCGGCCAGGGCGGCGGCGGGGCGGTGCAGGTCGAGCAGGCGGCCCTGGCCCCGGGCCACCCAGGCGGCGCTAAGGGTCGAGTCAAGGGCCAGGGCCCGCGAATACGCCGCATCGGCTCCGGGGGGGTGGCCCAGCGCCGTTTCGCAGCGGCCGAGGTAATAGCAGAGGTGCGCCGCCACAGCAGGTGGATTCTCTTGCCGCAACGCGGCCTGAAAGTCGGCGCGGGCCGCGGCCGGGTCATGAATCACCAACAGTTGCAGCTCGCCGCGGCGGCGCAGGGCCCCCGCGGCATTGGGGCGAAAATCAAGCGTTTGGCTGAATTCCGAATAAGCCGCGGTGAAGTCGCCGCGCACGTACGCGGCCAAGCCATCGCGGTAGTGGGCGTTGGCCGTCACGCGGTCCATCGTGGCCTTCACCGACAAGCTGAACAGCGCCGCCGCCGCCAAAAAAGCCAGCGTCAGCAGCCAGTCGCGCCGCATGAAGCGCACGCGCTGGCGCGGAATGGTTTGGTAATGGCGCTCGCGGCTGCTGGCGGGTGGGCGCGTGCGCAGCGGCGCGGGCGGCGGCATGGGCACGCCGTACACGTGCTGGCTGGCGGGGCGGTACTGCTGGTGGCGGCGCTCGTCGTCGGCGCGGCGGGTGGCCTGGGCCAGCTGGAAATCGTAGGTAGCGCGCCGGCCGGCGTCGCCCAGCACGCGGTAGGCCGTGGCCACGGCCTTGAACTGCTCTTCGTAGCGCACATCGCCGCCGTGCTTGTCGGGGTGGTAGCGCACCACTAGCTGCCGGTAGGCACGCTTCACGTCGGCGGCCGATGCCGTAGGGGCAACGCCCAGCACTTGGTAATGGGTTTGGCTCACGGGAAAACTCGAAACGGAACGGGAACCGGGGTCCCCACGGCTCACGCAACAGCAAACTAACCGGCGGGGTTGCGGCCCCGCCCGGTGCAAAAGTCAGCCCTGGCCGGCGGTTTTGCGTAGAAGTGGCCGGTACCGCCCGTAGGCACCGCATGTCTGCTATCTTCTGTTTTTCCTCCCGCACCTATGGCCCACGACGACCATTCCTCCGCCCCGCGCCCCGAAACCCTTATCAGCAACCTCACCGGCTACCTCGATATCCGTATCGACCTGATTCGCCTGGAGTTGCAACAGCGAGCTAACGTTCTCTTCGGTAACGTATTGCATGGCGTATTTCTGGCCTTTTTCGGGTTGATGTTTTTTCTGTTCCTCAACCTGTACGCCGCGCTGGCCCTGAACGACGTGTTCAACAGTTCTTCACTGGGTTTCGCGGCCGTGGCTGGCTTTTATTTGCTGCTATTGGTGCTGGTGCTGGTGGGTGTCGATAAAAAAGTGTTTCAAGGCGTGGCCGACAAAGTGTTGAAAGACACCATCTACAAATCAGACAAGCACTAATACCCGCCGTTTCTTCCCATTCTTTCGCCATGAGTGACCTGCACAACCCGCTTTTCGACAGCGAAAAAGAGTTTCTGGAGCAAAAAAAACTTGAGTACGAACGCGCCCTGCGCGGCGACGTCGAGCAGATAAAAGAAAAAACCGTGCAAGTGGGCAAAGTGGCCCTGGCCGGTGCGGGCTTGGCGGGCAGTGTGTGGCTTATCACCCGTCTCTTTAGCAGCCGCAAGCCAAAGCACCGCCGCTTTGCCAACGAGAGCGGCCCCGTAGCGCCCCCCAAAGGTAAAAAAGATAAAAAAGGGCCCCCAGACCCCAACGGACCCAAATCGGCGGCGGCATCGGCAGCGGTGTTTCAGGAAATGATGGGCTTCGACGCGGCCCCGGTAGGCCGGGCCGCTCAGCCCGTAGTCCACGAGCCTGATCCGTTCGAGCCCCAGCCCCAGCCAGCCGCCTCGGCTCCCAAGGCCGTAGCTGCCCGGCCGGCGCCCGCTTCCAAAAAAGCGGCTCCCGCAAAACCAGCGGTTCTTAAGGAGTCGTGGCTGAAATCGGAAGCTGCTAGTACGCTGGGCGCTTTGGCAAAGGCCGCCTGGCAGTCGGACGTGGCCCGGGGCTTGATTTCGCAGGCCGCGGCGGCGGGCATTGCGGCGCTGGTGAGCCACAAGGCCGCTAACTCGGCTCTGGAGGATGCGCAAGCGCCCAAAAATCCCGACCTTGCGGCCCGCGCCGACGCGGCTGCCGCTGGTGCGGGGGCCGCGGGGCCGTTTTCCCCCGCCCAGCCCAGCACCCCGGATGCGCCCCGCCAGCACCCTGCTTGATTCGTTTATTGCCCACCGGCAGCACGGCCGCAAGGCGCTGGCTGTGCTACTCGACCCTGATGATTTTACCGAAGCCAGCCTGCGCGACCTGTTGGCGCGCGTAGCCGAGCATCCCGTTGATTACTTTTTTGTGGGGGGCAGCTTGGTGCTGAGTGCGCACCAAGCTGCCCTTCTGGCGTTGCTAAAGGCCCATAGCCAGGTGCCAGTGCTGCTTTTCCCCAGCCACAGCCTGCACCTGGAGGGCCCCGCCGACGGCCTGCTGCTGCTTTCCCTCATTTCGGGCCGCAACCCTGAGTTCCTCATCGGGCAGCACGTGGTAGCGGCCCCGCGCCTGCGTGCCAGCGGGCTGGAACTGCTGCCCACCGGCTACTTACTAGTGGATAGCGGCCGGCCCACCACGGCTTCGTACATGAGCGGCACCGCCCCGCTGCCGCACGATAAGCCTGGCATTGCCGCCACTACGGCCCTGGCCGGGGAGCAGCTGGGCCTGCGCCTCACCTACCTCGACGGTGGCAGTGGGGCCCTGTACCCTGTATCTGAGGCCATGATTGCCGCTGTGCGCTCCACGGTGGCCACGCCCCTCATCGTGGGTGGGGGCCTCAACACCGCCGAGAAAATTACGGCTACTCTCGCTGCCGGGGCCGATGTAGTGGTGGTGGGCAACCGCATCGCCGAGGAGCCGGCGTTTCTGGCCGCCGCGGTGGCTGCGGTGCGCGGGGCCGCGGTGGCGGTGTAGTTTGGGCGCCGTGGGGGCCCCGAGGCATTGGCTGCGGGCCCCAAAAACAGCAGGGACCCCACGGCGCGGCTGGCCGTGGGGTCCCTGCTGGATGATAACTTGCTGCAACCGATTGCCTGGCGCTGCTAGATGTTCATTGCCGACTCGCGGCGGCGCATCTTGCCGGCCGGAATGCCGAACATCATCTTGAAGCGGCGGCAGAAGTAGGCCGTATCCTTGTAGCCCACGTCCTTGCCAATTTCGCGGATGCTCTTTTTGGTGGTGCGCAGTAGGAACACGGCGCGCTCCATGCGTTGGTACTCAATGTAATCCTGCGGGTTGATGTTGGTCAGCATTTTGAAGTACTGGCCCACATAGTCCTCGCTCACGTTAGCTACGCCGCTGAGGACCTTGTTCGAGAGGTCGCCACCGAGGTGCTCCTTGATGTAGTTAAACAGGTCAATCAGGCGCGGGTCTTTGAAGTAGGTGCTATTGGTGGCCAGCTGCTCCACAAACATGTTGTTTTGCAGCACGTAGCGCACCACTTCCACCACCAGGTTCTCGGTGTAGATGCTGATGAGCCGCTCACGGCCGGGCAGGTCCTGAATGTTTTCCTCGACCACCTGCTTGATGAGGTTGGCCATCTTTTTGTTCTTGTTGATAAGGAACGCCGGCACGTCGAGCGACGCGAAGAAGTTCACCGAGTCGAACACCTTGGCGTCGAAGCTCACGAAGCTGTGGCTCTGCTCGGCGTCGCCAATCAGGTCGATGTGGTCGTTGGAGGAGAAAAACTTGTCTTTGTTGGTAATCAGGTCGTCGTTGGTAATAACGCGGCCGCCCGGCTCGTTGCCGTAGCCCACGCGGGTAGCCCGGCCGCCGGGTACGAACAGCATCTCGCCTTCTTCAACCACGTGCGAGTCCTCACCGAAGGAAACGCGGCCTTTGTGCAGCAGGATAAGGGTGTTGCCGACATCATAAAAATTTCGCACAGTAAAGGGTTGCTGCAGTACCAAATTCTTGGATTTGATGTAGCGGACACCTAACGATTCAATGACTTTATTGTAATCTTCCATTTTAAAATATCCTTGTAGGGCGGTTAGTAAGTGTAGTTCTAATGCAAATTCTAGTAAATGATACAATCCGAGTACAATACAACAGATAAACAGCGAGAAAAACTAAAAACCCAGCCTTTTTTTAGCTGGGTTTTGTGCAAATAATCTGAAAATGTGGCAATTCACCTTATTTGAGGATTTCCCGCGAGATTACAATTTTTTGAATCTCAGAAGTTCCCTCGTAAATCTGAGTGATTTTGGCATCGCGCATAAAACGCTCAACGTGATATTCCTTCACAAAGCCGTACCCGCCGTGAATTTGCACGGCTTCCACGGCCGCATCCATCGCCGTTTTCGACGCGAAGAGCTTGGCCATGGCCCCGGATTTAGCATAATCGGCGTGGTGGTCCTTGTCGGTGGCGGCTTGCAAGCACAGCAAACGGGCGGCGTCGATGTTGGTGGCCATATCGGCCAGCTTAAATTGGATTGCTTGGTGCTGGGCAATCGGCACACCGAAGGCTTTGCGCTCCTTGGCATACTTCAGGCTCAGCTCCAGGGCCCCCGAAGCAATGCCCAGGGCCTGCGCCGCGATGCCGATACGGCCCCCGGCCAGCACCTGCATGGCAAACTTAAAGCCGAAGCCGTCGGCCCCGATGCGGTTCTCTTTGGGCACTACCACGTCGGTAAACATCAGCGAGCAGGTATCGGAGCCCCGGATGCCGAGCTTGTTCTCCTTGGGGCCCTGAATGAAGCCGGGCGTGTCTTTGTCCACAATCAGCACGTTGATGCCGCGCGACTTCAGCTCGGGGTTGGTTTGGGCGATGACCAGGTACACCGAGGCCGTGGTGCCGTTGGTAATCCAGTTCTTGGTGCCGTTCAGCAGGTAGTAGTCGCCCATGTCTTCGGCGGTGGTGCGCTGGCTGGTGGCGTCGGAGCCGGCTTCGGGCTCGCTCAGGGCGAAGGCGCCGATGATTTCGCCCGAGCACAGGCGCGGCAGGTACTTCTGCTTCTGCTCCTCGGTGCCGTATTGCTCCAGGCCCCAGCACACGAGCGAGTTGTTCACGCTCATAATGACCGAGCACGAGGCATCAACCTTGCTTATTTCTTCCATTGCCAGCACATAGCTAACGGTGTCGAGGCCCGAGCCGCCGTACTCGGGGCTCACCATCATGCCCATGAAGCCGAGCTCGCCCATTTTTTTGACCTGCTCGGCCGGAAATTTCTGGTGTTCGTCGCGCTCAATCACACCCGCCCACAGTTCGGACTGGGCAAAATCGCGGGCCGCGTCGCGCACGGCTAGCTGCTCTTCACTAAGTTGGTAAATAGAGGAAATGACGTCAGGTAGCATAACTGCGGGGGGGCCGGAGCCAGAAGTGAAAATGAGTGGATGATAAACGCTCAAAAATACGCAGCAAGGCGCCTTTTGACGGTACTAAGATACAAAACCCGGGGAATGTAGTAGGTACGCCGAGTATTACTAGAAATCGATTGCATGTTTTCCCATTACATTTAAGCCCCAGAATCATTATCTACTCTTCGTTTCTTTTTTTATGATGCTAAAAACTTTACTCCTTGCTAGCGGAACCCTGCTGGGCAGTGCCGCCACGGCCGCGGCCAGCGGCTTCCAGATAAACCTGGGCGGGCAGCAGAATATTGGCATGGGCGGCGTGGGCGTAGGCCTCTCGCTCGACCAGGCTGCTATGTTCTACAACCCCGGGGCCCTGGCCATGGTGCGCGCCAACGGCGTGCAGGTGGGCGCCAACTTTGCCCTGGCCCGCGGGGCCTACGCGAGCGACAACGGCGGTGCGCAGCGCGATTTGCAACATCTACTGGTGACGCCCTTCAACCTCTACGCTGCGTTTGGCAAGGCGGGCAAGTATAAGTTCGGGGTGGCTGTGTACACGCCCTACGGCAGCCAGCTGCGCTACGCCGACAACTGGGAGGGCCGCTACAGCCTGACGGAGATTAACTTGCAGTCGGTGTACGTGCAGCCCACGTTCTCCTACGCGTTTTCGCCCCAGTTTAGCGTGGGCGTGGGCGTGACCATGCTGGCCTACGGCTCGGTGAACTTGCAGAAGGACCTGCCCCTGCCCACGGGCCCCGCCCACCTCACCCTCGACGGCACCACCAAGTTTCAGGTGGGCGTCAACGCCGGCCTGTACTTCAAGCCCAGCGATAAGCTGAGCCTCGGTATTAGCTACCGCTCGAAGATAGACGCCCAGGTGAAGGGCGGTAACGTAAGCTACTCTGGCTTGGCCACCGGCGCCTCGGCCCCCGCCGTCAACCGCGGCTTCACGGCCACGAATTTCGACGCCACGCTGCCGCTGCCGGCCATGGCGTCGGTGGGCATCGGCATCATGCCCACCGAGAAGCTCACCATCGGCTTCGACGCCTCGCTGGTGTTTTGGAGCGCTTACCGCACCCTTGACTTTGCGTTCTCGGGCAATAACGGTAACGGCGGCACCGCCACCGCCGCCAACACCGGCCTAGTTGGCGGCAGCACCACCAGCACCTCGAAGCGCTACTACCAGGACGCGCTGGCCTTCCGCGTGGGCGGCCAGTACAAGGCCACCGACCAGCTAATTCTGCGCCTGGGCTCGGCCTATGACTTTGCGGCGGTGAAGGACGGCTACGTGACGCCCGAAACCCCCGACGCCGACCGCTACATCGCCACCGCCGGCCTCACCTACCAGCCCAACCCGCACCTGGGCATCGACGCCTCGTTTCAGTTCGAGCGCTTCGCTAAGCGCAGCCAGTCGCAGTCGGACCTGCTCAACAATGGCACCACCGACCGCGTGGCCGGCACCTACCGCACCGACATCTTCATTCCCGGCATCGGGGTGCGCTACTCGTTCTAACGAATCTTCTCCTCGCTACAAGCATACGTATTTATGAACCGGATATTTAAGTATTCTGCGCCGGCCCTGGGCCTGCTGGGTTTGGCGGTGGGCGGCTGCCAGCCCAACATCGACGCGCCCGCGGCGGCGGCCGGCACGGCCGATTTCACCAGCTACGTGGCTGTGGGCAATTCGCTCACGTCGGGCTACTCCGACGGGGGCCTCTACAACGAGGCGCAGGCCACGTCGTACCCCGCCATCCTGGCCCAGCAATTCGGCAAAACGGGCAAGGGCCCCGCTAGCTTCGCGCAGCCGTCGTTCGCTCCCGCCCAGCAAGATGGCTCGGGCCACGTCAAGCTGCAAATTGTGAACGGGGCCCTGGCGCCCGTGGTGCCTTCGGCCGCTAATGGCTACCTGGGCGAGAAACTGGCCGCTACCGGCAGCGCTCTGGCCAGCGGCCAGCCGCAGCTAGCCGCTTACACCGGTGCGCAGCCAGACAACCTGGGTGTGCCCGGCATTTCGGTGCTGAGCAGCGTATCGGCCTTCACCGGCGGTTTGGCACCCTACGGCTTGCTCAACCCGTTTTATGAGCGCCTGCTTACGGCTGCCGAAAAGCCCAGCAAGGATTACGTAACGTACATCGGCCAGAAGACGCCGACCTTCTTCACCTGCTGGATGGGCAACAACGACGTGCTGACTTACGCCTCCAACGGCGGGGTGGCCAGTGCTGCCGACCCTTTCAGCAACCTCACCGATACCACGCGCTTTGGCATCGGCTACCGGGCCATTCTGGGCACCATGTCGAAGAAAGGCACGGTGGCCGGCATTGCGGCCAACATTCCGAACGTAACCGGCATTCCGTATTTCACCACCGTAACAGTGGCTGCTGTAGCTGCGGCGTTTAAAGCCGCCAACGCGGCTTCGCCCGGCGTGTTCATCCAGACCAGTAGTACAACGACCCCGGTGCGGCTGGCCACCAGCGCCGATTTGTTGACCCTTACCGCCCAAGCCGTTGTGGCCACGGGCGCGGGCTCGACGCCTAGCAATCCGCTTCCCAATAAGTATGTGCTCGACGCAGACGAAGCCGCAGCAGTGGTGGCCCGGACCATTCAGCTCAACGCCATTATTGCTAAAACTGCCCGCCAAAACAAAGTGGCGCTGGCGGATATGAATACTTTTTTTACGACCGTGGCGCAGCAAGGCGTGGCGTTCAACGCAGTGGCCAACTCGTCAGCTTTCGTCAGCGGCAACCTGTTTGGCCTCGATGGGGTGCACCCCACGCCCCGTGGCTATGCCTTGTTGGCCAATGAGTTCATTCGCAATATCAATAATTATTATGGCGCGTCCATTCCGACGGTAAACATCAACGAATACCGCGGCGTGGTCTTCCCGCAGTAAGCCAGGGCCCCCAGGGCCCCAAGCAAAAGCCTCCTTTCCCACAGCTGGGGAAGGAGGCTTTTTTGTGCTGAAACCGACCGTTGGGGGCCCTAGGCGGGCACGCCGGCCGCGAGGTGCGCGGCGATGAGCTGGGCATGGTGGCGGCCGTTTTCGATGAACCAGCGGCTGGTGGCACGGCCGCCGCACACGGTGCCGGCCACGAATACGCCGGGGTTAGTGGTTTCGTGGGTAGCGGGGTCGAAGAGGGGGGCGCGGGCCTCGTCGGCGGGGTCGGGCTCGATGCCGAGGCGGCCGAGCAAGGCCTCGTCGGGGTGGTAGCCGGTGAGGGCGTACACGAAATCGGTAGGAACTTCCTGCGGGCCCTCGGGGGTGAGAATTTCCACGGCGTCGGGCCGGATGGCCGTGATGGTGGTGTTAAAGTAGGCCGTGATTTTGCCTTCTTTGATGCGGTTCACCAGGTCGGGCCTAATCCAGTACTTCACGGAGTCGCTCACCTCGGGGCCCCGCACGAGGAGCGTGACCTGGGCCCCGGCGCGGGTGAGTTGTAAGGCGGCTTTGGCCGACGAGTTTTTGGCCCCGATGACCACCACGCGCTGCGCCACGTGCAGGTAGGGCTCGCGGTAGTAGTGGCTCACGTGGGGCAGATCTTCGCCCGGTACGCCCAGCGGGTTGGGTAAGTCGTAGAAGCCGATGGCTACCACCACGTTTCGGGTCGGAATGACGCCTTTATTGGTCGTTACCAAGAAATTGCCTTGCTCGCCGGTCAGGCTCAGTACCTCCTCGTGCAGGCGCAGGGCCAGGTTTTCGGACCGGGCCACGCGCTGGTAGTAGTCCAGGGCGTCTTCGCGCAGGGGCTTGTAGTGGAAAGTGGGGAAGGGGTAGCCGCCGATTTCGAGCAGCTCGGGCGTGGAGAAAAACTCCATGTTGTAGGGGTAGCCCACGATGGAATTCACCAGGGCCCCTTTGTCCACTACGGCCACTTGCAGGCCGCGGCGCTGGGCTTCGAGGGCGCAGGCCAGGCCCACGGGGCCGGCCCCAATTACAAGAACATCGAGCATAAAGAAAGGAGCTAAGCTAATTACGTAAAGTGGGGCGACCTTTGTGATGCGCGTCCCCGCGTTGTTGTACCAGAATTGATTGGGCAATGGCGCAAACCAGCAAGTTCGCGCTATTTCCATGCGTACCTGCGACTTGTGCGGCAGCTCCGATTTTAAAAAGCTGCCTTTCTACTACGAATTTGAGGGCCAAAAGCTGCAAGGCACCCGCTGCCGTCGCTGCGAGCTGATGTTCCTCGAACCGCAGCCCACACCGGCCCAGTTGGAGCGGCTCTACGGCAAAGAATACTTCACCGACCGGCCCAACTACGACCGTACCCAGCAGGACGTCAAGTTCATCGAAGACGGGCAGAAGAACGAAGCCTTAAACCAGTTGCGGCCCGACAAGTTCACCGACTATGTGCTGGCGCACTACCCGGGCCGGCAATTTCGCTACCTGGAGGTGGGCTGTGGCCCCGGCTACACCCTCAAAAGCCTGCAAGCCCTGGGCTGGACCACCCACGGCCTCGAAATATCCGAGCACGCGGCAGAATTCGCCCGCCACGAGCTGCACCTGCCCGTGGTGACCGGTAATATCGAAACCACCGAGGACTTCCACACCGACCAGTTCGACCTGGCCTACATGGGCGACGTGCTGGAGCACTTGCGCTCGCCCTCGGCCACGCTGGCCAAGTTCCACCGCATTTTGGGCCCCGGCGGGCTGCTGGTGCT
Source organism: Hymenobacter nivis (assembly GCF_003149515.1). Lineage (NCBI taxonomy): Bacteria > Pseudomonadati > Bacteroidota > Cytophagia > Cytophagales > Hymenobacteraceae > Hymenobacter > Hymenobacter nivis. The sequence continues at coordinate 3,224,946 of NZ_CP029145.1, read as the reverse complement.
GGCCCTGCCGTCGGTGCTGAACTTGCCCTCAGTGCGCCTGGGCTTTGCCGCCTACGGGGCCCTAGGCAAGGAGCGCAAGATGGATATTCCGCCCTACCATTTGTTCGAGTTCACGCCCAATACTATCCGCAAGATGCTGGAGAAGAACGGGTTTGAAGTCGTCGATTTGCTGAACCCCGTGAAGCCGCCCAAGCACATCCGCCTGGGCGGCAGCATGATTGAGAAGGTGAGCAAGCTGGCCGGCCAGTACCCCACCTACTACCTCAACAAGCTCACCGGCCGCTTCGGCGACCGGATATTTGTAGTGGCCAAAAACCTGAAATAGGGCCCCGGCGTGGCTACCCCGGGGCCCCGGTGGGGCCCTATTTCTGCTCCAGAAAGAGGTAGCGCGCCCGGGTTTGGTCGGGCTCGGCGCGGGTGTTCACGTCCACGCGCAGCAGCTGCCCGCCGGGGCCCTGCTGGGCGGCCGGCCACGCGGGCAGGCCGGGGCCGTTGGGGTTACCGGTTTTGATGAAGTTGGCGAAGTAGGCTTGCAGCTGCTCCGATACTTTGTAATCGTCGGGCGTCCAGGCAAATACCTTGTTAGTGGGCAGGTTACCCAGCGCGTACTCAATCTCGGCTGAGTGCACCGCGCCCTTGGCCGGCGGCGCCGGGGCCCCCGCACCGCCCTTGATGACGCCGCCCGCCAGGCCGGGCGTGGCATTGCCTAGCTCGGGCACCAAAGCCGGGCGGGGGCGGGCGTAGAGGTAGCGGTACACGGGCCGGCCGCCGGTTTGGGTCTGCAAGTCGGCCCATTTCCAAGTGCTGTAGGCGATGAACCGGTCACTGGCCAAATCGGTGGCCGACTGCTCGGCCGTGGCGGCGGGGTAGAGCTTTAGGGCCCTGGCGGCGCGCTCACCGTACAGCTTCTGTACGGCGGCTTGGTAATTTTCCGCCGTGGGCGGGTTGGGCCCCAGTAGCATCTGGTAGCCCATTTCCTGCGAGTTCCAGCCTACCAGCAGCGGTACGTGCGCCTGCTGGCCGGCACTAAAGATTTCAGTGGGCGAGCGGGGCAGGAAATACCCGTCTACGTTGGGTGAAAAGCGAGGCGCGTCTGGTTTGCCGGTGGCGGCCAGCACTTGCTCGGCCGGCAGGGCCCGCAGCGCCGCCAGCGTGGGGGCCCCCACCGCGGCGCCGAAAGCCACACCGGTCTGCTCGGCCTGGGCCAGCGTGGGCAGCGGCTGTAATCCCAGCAGCGAGCCGCTCTCGCCGATGGCGCCCGCCAGCAGATTTTTGGATAGCGGCGACGCCATTTGGGCGCTCACCGAGTACGAGCCGGCCGACTCGCCGGCGATGGTGACGTGCTGCGGGTCGCCGCCGAAGGCCGCAATATTAGCCTTCACCCAGGCCAAAGCCGCGGCCTGGTCGAGTAAGCCGTAGTTGCCGGAGGCGTGGTGGGGCGATTCCTGGGTCAGCTCGGGGTGGGCCATGAAGCCAAACACGCCGAGCCGGTAGTTCACTGTCACGGCCACAATGCCCCGCTTGGCCATGGCTTCGCCGTCGTAGCGCGGCTCCGAGCCGTCGCCGGCCACGAAACCCCCACCGTAGAAATACACCAGCACCGGCCGGCGCTCCTGGCCCGACTTGGCGCCCGTCCACACGTTCAGGTACAGGCAGTCCTCGCTCACGCCGTTCGAGCGAAAGTTCATGTCGCCGAACAGCGGCAGCTGCATGGCCCGGGGCCCAAACTGGGTGGCCGGCCGCACGTTGGCCCACGGCTGCACCGGTTGCGGGGCCTGCCAGCGCCGGGGCCCCACCGGCGGCGCGGCGTAGGGTACGCCCTTGAACTCGCGGATGCCACTGGTGGCTACGCTGCCGGCCAGCGCGCCGCTGATAACTTTCACCTGGTTGTTTTGCAGGCCCGTAGTCGGAGTTTTAATTGGCTGGGCCGTGGCCGCCAACGTGCCCGCCAGCAAGGCAATGGCAAGAAGTGCTTTCATACAGCAAGCTACGTCGAGCCCGGCATTTACCCATAAAAAAGCCCCGCGGCCAGTCCGGCCACGGGGCTTTTCGATTAGTTGTTGGTTACTGGTTATCAGTTAACAGGATTTATGCAACAGGTTGACCAACAACTGACAATCAGTAACCAATCTCTTACAGCAGTTCGGTGCTGCGCTTTACGAAGGCCGTGAGGGCCTCTCCTTTCAGCAGGCCCTGGGCCAGTCGGGCCAGGTCGAAGGCTTGCCGGGCCAGCTGCTCGCCGCCCTCGGCCAGCACGCGCTGGGCCACGGGGTGGTTGGCGTTCACGGTCACGTCGAAGCTCTCGGGGAAGGCCCCGAACATCTGCATACCGCCCCCGCCGCCGGTGCGCTGCATATCCTTCATGCGGCGCATGAACTCGTTCTGGGTGATGACCACCGGCGCATCTTGTGGGCTCAGGGCGGCCACTTTCACGTGCATGGCGTCGTTGGCAATGGCCGTTTTGAAGGCCTCCGCCAGCTTAGTCTGGTCGTCCTCGCTGAGCACGCTTTCGGTGGCTTCGTCCTTCTCGATGAGCTTGCCCACCGTGTCGGCGTCCACGCGCTTGAAGCTGGTTTTTTCCAGCTTCTGCTCCAGCTGGCCGATAAAGTGCGAGTCGAGCACCTGGTCGAGGTTCAGCACGTCGTAGCCGCGCTCCTGGGCAGCGACCACGAAGCCGTGCTGGGCCTCGGCGTCGTTAGTGTACAGCACCACGGTGTTGCCGTCCTTGTCCTGCTGATTAGCCTGGACGTGCTCGGTGTATTCGCTGAGGGTGAACAGCTTGCCGGCCACGTTCTTCAGCAGCACGAAGTCCTTGGCACGGTCATAGAATTTCTCGTCCGACAGCATTCCGTACTTTACGAACATGCCAATGTCCGACCACTTCGCCTCGTAGCCGGCGCGGTCCTTCTTGAACAAGTCGCCGAGCTTGTCGGCCACCTTGCGGGTGATGTAAGTGTTGATTTTGCGTACCGCCGCGTCGGCCTGCAAAAAGCTGCGCGACACGTTCAGCGGAATGTCGGGCGAGTCAATCACGCCGTGCAGCAGCATCAAAAACTCGGGTACCACATCTTTAACCTCGTCGGTGATAAAGACTTGGTGCGAGTAGAGCTGGATTTTGTTGCGCGAGAATTGTAGCTCGTCTTTCACCTTGGGGAAGTACAGGATGCCGGTCAGGTTGAATGGGTAGTCCACGTTCAGGTGAATCCAGAACAGCGGCGCGTCCATCGACATTGGGTACAGCTCCTGGTAAAACTTCAGGTAGTCCTCGTCGGTCAGCTCACTGGGCTGCTTCGTCCAGATGGGGGTGGTGTCGTTGATGAGCTGGCCTTCCAGCTCAATCGGCACCGGCAGGAATTTGCAGTATTTGGTGAGGATGGTGCGCAGCCGCTCCACTTCCAGAAACTCGTCCGAGTCGTCGGCCACGTGCAGCACCACGTCGGTGCCGCGCTCGGCCTTGGCGTGCTCGCCGGTGGGCTCGTCGATGGTGTACGACGTGCTGCCGTCGCAGGTCCAGTGCGCCGTCAGGGCCCCTTCTTGGTACGACTGCGACCAGATTTCGACCTCCTTGGCTACCATAAAGGAAGAGTAGAACCCCAGGCCAAACTGCCCGATGATCTGATCCTTGGCCGTGGCGTCGGTTTCCTTGTACTTCTCCACGAACTCGGTAGCCCCGGAGAAAGCAATCTGGTTAATGTACTTCTTGATTTCCTCGGCGCTCATGCCCAAGCCGTGGTCCGATACCGTGATTTTGCGGGTTTCCTTGTCCACGGTCACGCGCACTTTCAGTTCGCCCAGCTCGCCCTGAAACTCGCCTTGGCGGGCCAGGCTCTGCAGCTTTTGAGTGGCGTCGACGGCGTTACTCACCAGCTCGCGCAGGAAGATTTCGTGGTCGGAGTACAAGAACTTCTTGATGATCGGGAAGATGTTCTCGGTGTGGATCGAGATGGAGCCGGTTTCCTGCATGGCAGAATAAGTTGAATGAGGGCGAAATGGAAATTTTGGCCGGGCACGCCGGGGCGAGCCGCCACCGGGGCCGCTTCAAAGCGCGTTCCAAGCCGAAAAAAGCTGTCAGGTTGACAGCGCAGGGGCCCTTAGGGGCGGTAGTAGTAGGCGCGGGGCTCCTGCACGCCGCCCGGCGGCGGGGGCGTGGGCCCGAAGGCCTCGTCCCATTCCGCTAGTAGCTCAGGCACCAGCGGCGAGTATTCGGTCAGCCAGCGCAAGCCGGCCACCGGATGCGAGAAGAACTGCACGTCGAATTTGATGAACGGGCGGCCCACCAGCAAGAGGTTTTCCACCGCTTGGTGGTTGTAGATGCGGCGGGGCGATAGCATGATAACCACTTGTTGTAGTGGTAGTTGTAGTAAACCTGGAATCCATTGGATAGCCAACCATGCCTGGTCGTAGGCCGAAATGTCGGGCAAGGCGTCCAACTCAAACAGGCACCGGCGCACGCCCAGGCGCTGGGCAACTGCCTGGGCCTGGGTTAGGGCCCCACGGAACTGGCTCATGTCGCGGCCCGCGGCCCAATTGATGCGCAGCAAGCTCAAGGGCTCGCTGTACTGCATCAGCAGCTCGCCAATTTCGTTGATAATCATATAGAAACAGCGCCTAACAGCGCAGGACCCAGCTAGATGAATGCAATAGTACGCAACGGCCCGCATAAAATAATGCACCGCTTTAGGGCCTCAACTACTGAAAAAACCCCCTTCTGGGCCTTACTATCTAGACCAACGGGGTGAAAAACCCGGTCGGTAAGCCGCTCGGCTCGGCCAATCGGGTTTAGCCAGCGGGTTGGCACAGCTGGCACGTACCCGAAAGTAAGTAGTCGCGCCGCTTGGCCTGGAAGCCGCCGGGCAGCGTCACGGCCGGAATGGCCACCTGGCTCAGGCAATACGTGTGGGCGCAGGTGCTGCACTTAAAGTGCACATGGTTGTCGAAGTGGGCCCCGGCGCTGCACTCAATGGAGCAAGCCGCGTAGCGCAGCACGTCCGAATCGTCGATGACGCGGTGGATGAGGCCGCTCTGCTCGAAGCTTTTGAGGGTGCGGTACAGGGTGATGCGGTCGGTGCCGGGCCCCGTTTCCTGCTCAATCTCGGCCCCGGTGAGGGCGTAGCCTTTGCCCGCCAGGGCGGCCAGCACGGCGCGGCGCACGGGCGTTTGGCGCAGCCCGTGGCGGATGATGGTTTGAGCGAGACGGTCGGGGGCAGAGGCGGCGGGGGGCATGGGTCAAAACTACGGACAAGGGGCGGTGTGCGCTGCCCCGCCCCACCAAAACCACCGCCGGCCGCGAAGGGTTTCCGGGGGCTCAGGCCGGCGGGGCCCCAGTAGGGCCCGGCCCGGCCGTCCACTCGGCTTGCAGGCGCCGCACGGCCGCGTCGGAGCCAGTGAGCCAATGCAAGGCAGCAGCTGCGTCGTCGAAGAATTGAAATTGAAAGCTGCGCAAGTGGCTGGGGCCCAGCATATTTTCCATTTTGGCCCAGTTGTGCAAATCGTACTCATTGTCGAATACCATCGCGGCTTGCAGCAGGCAGGCCTGCCGGGGGATGCCCGGCAGCCAGTGCTGAGCCAGCCAGATTTCCTCGGTGACGGAGGTGGGCGGCATCCCCGTGAAATCAACCAGCACCCGGGTGGCCTGGTGCTGGGCCAGCAAGGCCAGCCCCCGCATAAACGCCGGCCGGGTGTGGGCCTCCGATGGTATCGCCCACTGGAAGCGCAGCAGGCGCAGCTCCGCGTCGGCCTGTGCCACGAGCGAATCGACAACGGGGAGGAGCATGGGTGGGAAATAAATATCAGGGCGGGGCAGTCGGTAAAAATACGACTACAAGCTCTCTGCTGGCGCGGGCCGCGCAAGTATACTGGGGCCCCTATGGTAGTTTTCAGGTCCGTGTACAGCCCGGTCCGCCGGCTTTTTCAGCCGACCGACCGGTTGATTAGCAGCCATTTGTTCTCCCTGGCGATAAGTAGTCGGCCAGCTGAAAAAGCCGGCGGACCGGGCTGTACACGGACCTGAAAAACGCTCTAGCGTACTTGCGTGGCCCGCGCCAGTGGCAAGCCGTTGGCCCCTCGTGCCGCCCAGCGCCGCACCCTGCCAACGGGCAGCTTGCTTAAGCCCGCGCCCACGGCGTTGCCGGCGGCCATGGCCTTATAGAGATGAGTAGGGTTCCATAAATACAACTATGTTGCATTTATGGAAATTCCGATTTGCAGGGTCGTTTAATTATGTAGTGTTAGTGTTTACTAACGAGTTAGGGGCAATGCTGGCTAGTTGCCAAAAAGTAGCGCTCCCACCAAAACTTAGCGCAATTATGTTGCAGTGTTATACCTTTGGGGCCCCGGTGGGCTGCCGGCCTGCGGGCCGCGTGGGCCGCCGCCAGCCCCTCACCTACGTTGCCCGTGCCGTTGCGTCGCCAACTCTGTGCTGCTTTCCTGCTGCTCTGCTTCGTGCGGGTGCTGCCGCCGGAGGCGTGGGTGCTGGCGCTGCACGCCCACGCGCACACCACCGCCGAGCCAGCGCGGCGCGCCAGCTTTGGCCCCGCTAAGGGCAAGGCCCTGCTGAGTGGCCAGCACCGGCACTGCCACGAAGAGTCGTTCTACGACGCGGCTTTCCAGCCGGCGGCGCCGCTGGTGGTGCCGGGGCCCCGGCGCTCGGCCGTGGTGGGGGTGCTCACGCCCTTCGCGGCGTCGGTGTGGGCCGAAGTCGTGGCGGCGCAGCGCTGCCTGCGGGGGCCCCCGGTGGCGTAGCGCCGCCGCATCATTTGGCGCGGGCCCTGGGGCACCTGCCGCTCACTTAATTTTCCGGGGCCATCTACCGTGCCCGCCGGCTTGGCGCCTGGGGCGGTTTGCACGCTGCTTTGCGCAGGTTTTACTGCTGATGGCCACGCATTTAAATAACACAACTAAGTATGGGTATTCCTGCACGACTCAATAAGTACGCTTTGCCGCGGTTGGCAGCTTCTGCCTTCTCCCGGTTGGTTTTAGGGAAATTGCGGGGAGGCCTTGGCCCTTGGCCGGGGCTCTCTTGCGCGGTAGCTGGCCGGCCGCGGATAGGTTTTCAATCTGCCCTGGGGGCCCGCAACGGCTTGCGCCTGGTGATCATCAATACATTGCTATTAAGTGGGTTAGCACAACACGTCGGGGCCCAAACCACGGTCTCCGCGCCACGGGCCCGGCCCGCGGCTAGCCCGGCTTTCACCGGCCGCGTGACGGACGCCGCCACCGGCGAGGCCGTGCCGGGCGCCACCGTGCTCTTCACCGACCTCAAGCAGGGTACGGCTACCGACGTGGCCGGCAACTTCAGCTTTGCCAACCTGCCGCGGGGCCGGTTCGGGGTGCAAATTCGTTCGCTGGGCTATACCACCGTGAGCCTAACCCTGGATACGGGCGCGGGCCAGCCGCTGGCCGTGAAGCTGAGCCCGGCGGCCACCGAAATTGGCCAGGTGGTGGTCACGGGCGTGTCGGCGGCCACCGAGGCGCGCCGCTCGCCGGTGCCCACTACCGTCATCGACCGCACCCGCCTCAACCAAACCTCGGGCACCAACGTGATTGACGCCATCGCCCACACGCCGGGCGTGAGCCAGATCACCACCGGGGCCGCCATCAGCAAGCCGGTGGTGCGCGGGCTGGGCTATAACCGCGTGACGACCCTGAACAACGGCGCCAAGCAGGAAGGCCAGCAGTGGGGCGACGAGCACGGCATCGAAATCGACGAGTTCAGCATCGACCGGGTCGAGATTATCAAGGGCCCCGGCTCGCTGCTGTACGGCTCCGATGCCATGGCCGGCGTCATCAATTTCCTGGCCCCCGAGCCCATCGCCGAGGGCCACATCATCGGCTCGGCTACGGCCAACTATCAGACCAACAACCGCCAGCAGGGCTACTCGTTCGAAAACGCGGGTAACCTCAATGGCCTGAACTGGCTAGCCCGCGGGACCCGCAAAGTGGCCGGTGACTACCAAAATCGCTACGACGGCCGCGTTTTCAACTCGGGCTTTAACGAGTGGGACGCCAACGGCTACGTGGGCCTGAACAAAAGCTGGGGCTACTCGCACCTCACCTTCAGTACCTTCAACCAGCAGCTGGGCCTGATTGATGGCCGGCGCGACTCGGCCAGCGGGCGCTTCGTGCGCGACTACGCCATCGCCGGGGCCCTGTTTTCGGTGCCGGTGGCCAACACTGGGTTCAGTGGCTACGAGCTGGCCGTGCCGCGCCAGCAAATCAACCACTTGCGATTTGGTACCGACAATAGCTTCGTCCTTGGCGACCGCGGGGCCCGGCTGGCGCTGCAAGTGAACTACCAGCAGAACCTGCGCCGCGAGTTCGGCAACGCCCTCGACCCCGCCGAAACCAACCTCTACTTCCAGCTCCGCACCCTCGACTATGCCCTGCGCTACTACCTGCCCGAAATGGCCGGCTGGAACCTGACCGTGGGCACCAGCGGCCTGCACCAGCAAAACCGCAACCTGGGCCAGGAATTCCTCATCCCGGGCTACGTGATGAACGAGGCCGGCGTGTTTGGCGTGGCCAAAAAAACCATCGGTAACCTCGACCTCAGCGGGGGCCTGCGCTACGACGTGCGCCGCCTCGGGGCCGATGCGCTGTTTTTGGACGCCAACGGCCGGCCCACCACTTCTGGGGCCCCCGACTCTGAAACTAAGTTTGGCGGCTTCCGCAGCACGTTTAAGAACTACAGCGGCAGCCTGGGCGCGGCCTACAACCTGAGCGACCGCCTTACGGTGAAGGCCAACGTGGCCCGCGGCTTCAGAGCCCCCAACATTGCCGAGCTGGGCTCGAACGGCCGCCACGAGGGCACGATTCGCTACGAAATTGGTCAGTCCGACCTCAAGGCCGAAACCAGCTTGCAGGTGGATGGCGGCATCAGCTACGCCACCGACCACGTGCGCCTGACCGTGGACGCGTTCGAGAACAGCATTGATAACTACATCTTTACGCGCCGCATCCTCAACCGCGCCGGCACCGACTCGATGACCGTGGCCATGCCTGAAAGCCCCAGCGTGGGCGTATACGAGTACGCCCAGGGCCGCGCCCGTCTGATAGGCGGCGAGGCTACGTTTGATGTGCACCCGCACCCGCTCGACTGGCTGCACTTCGAGAACTCGTTTTCGATGGTGCGCGCCCGCCAGCTGGGCGTGGGCGACGCCGAACGCTACCTGCCCTTCATCCCCGCCGACCGCCTGCAATCGGAGCTGCGCGGTAACTTCCGCCGCCAGGGCAAGCGCCTCACCAACAGCTATGTGCGATTCCAAATGGAGCATACTTTTGCTCAAAATCGGTATTTTTCGGCCTTCGGTACCGAAACTGCTACGCCCGCCTATACGCTCTTCAACGCCGGCGTGGGCACCGATGTGGCCGATGCCCGGGGCCGCACGCTGTTCTCGCTCTTCGTCACGGCCAACAACCTCTTCGACGTGGCCTACCAAAGTCACCTCAGCCGGCTCAAATACGCCGACCTCAACTACACCACCGGCCGCATGGGCGTCTTCAACATGGGCCGCACGGTGAGCTTCAAAGTAGTGGTACCGCTGAGCTTCAAGTAGGGCTGTAACGCAACTGTAGCGTGGGCTTTGCAGTCCGCGGCTCTCGCTTCGTTCTGTTGATTATCGGGCAGCGACCGGGCAGCGCCGCGGACTACAAAGTCCGCGCTACAGTTGCTACGGAGCTGGGTACGGGTTGGGGTGCGCAATTTCCAGCCAGCGCTCGGTGTTTTTTAGCGGCGTGTAGCCTTGTTGCCGGTAGAGGCCGTGGGCGTCGAGCGTGGCTAGCAGGTGGCGGCGCAGGTTCTGCAAATCGGGGTGGGCCAGCATAGTGCTTACTAGCTGTTTGGATAGGCCCCGGCCCCGGAACTCGGGCAGTACAAACACGTCGCACAGCCAGGCAAACGTGGCCCGGTCCGTAACGACGCGGGCGAAGCCAGCCAGGCGCCCGTCCGGGGCGTAGGCCCCGAAACAAAGCGAGTTGGCCAGGGCCCGCGCTACCGTATCGTAGGGGATGTGCCGGGCCCAGTACGACTCCGCGCTGAGGTAGCGGTGGACGGCGGCCACGTCGAGCCGGGCCGGATCGGTGCTGATGGTGAAAGTAGGAAGCAGCGCCATAACAACAAGCAAGTAAGGGGATAACAACAAGGTTGCAAAAGTGCGGCAGGGGCTCCGGTTGGGGCCCCGCCTCGCAAATCTATTGCCTGCCCGCGCCGAACTTCGCCGCCGGGTCCTGTGGTTAGCGGGGCACTGCTTTCCTTCGTACCTCGCTTCATTGCCATTACCCATGGGCCATTCCCATAGCCACGCCGGCCACGACCACGCCGGCCATGTGCATGCCACGCCGCCGGCCGGGGGTGCGTTCAGCGGCGCTTTTGCCGGAGGCATTGCCCTCAATTCGGCCTTCATCGTAGTCGAAGTCATCGGGGGCCTGTCGGCCAACTCGGCGGCCCTGCTCTCCGATGCCGGCCACAACCTGAGCGACGTGCTAGCCCTGGCCCTGGCCTGGGGCGCGGCCTGGCTGGCGGGCCGCCCGGCCACGGCGCGCTACACCTTCGGCTACCGGGGCGCCACCATTCAGGCAGCCCTACTGAACGCGGCGCTGCTCTACGCAGCGCTGGGCTTTATTTTATGGGAAACCGTAGACCACCTGCGCCATCCTGCCCCGGTGAATGGCCGCTCGGTGATGCTGCTGGCCGGGCTAGGTATTGCGGTCAACGGCTTAACGGCCTGGCTGTTTCGGCACGGGCAAAAGGGCGATGTGAACGTGCGTGGGGCCTACCTGCACATGCTCACCGACGCGCTGGTGAGCGCGGGTGTGGTGGTGGGCGGAGCCATTACCTACTTCACCGGTTGGGCCTGGCTCGACCCGATCATTAGCTTGGCTTTACTTGGCGTGATTGCCGTGGGCTCGTGGGGCCTGTTGCGCGACACCGTGCGCCTGGGCCTGCAAGCCGTGCCCGACGGCATCGACCTGGAGGCCGTGCAAGCCTTTCTGGTGCGGCAGCCGCAGGTGCAGAGCGTGCACGACCTGCACATCTGGAGCCTGAGTAGCGATGGCCACGACGCCGCCCTCACGGCCCACCTGGTGCGCCCTGGCGGGGCCGATGCCGCTTGGCTGGCCAACTTGTCGGCCGGTTTGCTGCGCGAGTTCCACATTCACCACACCACTGTGCAGGTGGAGGACAGCGAACTGCCCGGTGGCTGCCACAGCGGCTGCCCCGACCCGCTAAAACTCAAACAGCACGAAAGTATTTTGGCAACAGAATAATTAGAAGCTGCCGAGTTAAAAACTCCCACAGATTGCTGTCGGTTAGGAGTGGAAACCTACTTTACCTTAAAGGCACCTAATTTAGGGGCGAGCAACTGGGAAGAAAACCGTTTCCAGTACAGGTAAGGGCTGAATTTCAGGATGAGTAGAAAAATTGCTAGCCGTCGATTTTGGCCAAACCCCAGCCGTCGGATGTTGGAAACCTTTAGATACTCCTGGTATTTCTTCAGGATGCGGCCTACTTGGCTATACGGCAAGCCTGCCGACAAAATGGTCAGCGTCAAGTTTCTAACCCAAGTATGCATGAATAACAACAGATCGCCGCGGATCTCTTGGCTCACCTTGGGGTCCTGAAAAAAGCTCGCTTCCATCTGGCTGAAGCACGCTGGGATGCTCACGTACTTGTTTAAATCGCCCAGCGTGGTGGTAATGGAGCCGCTGCGTTCAAAGTAGTTGTACAGCGGCTTGGCTAGGAAATACATTTTTCGCGTGGCTTTCCAAAGCATAGGTTGGATGATAATGTCTTCGTAATAAACGTTTTCGACGAATTTGATAGTGTCGAAGATGGATTTGCGGTACAAGTTGGACCAGACGTACATCCGTTCCTTAAAACCCAGAACGGCTTTCACGGCCGTCTCACTATCTACTAACCCTTGAGTGTGATATGCCCACACTTTGGGGGGCCGCGATTGGTTAAAGGGGACGCGGTACATATTGCAAACCACGATATCAACCTCCGGAATTTGCGCTTTTTCGCTCATTTCCGCTACCATGGTGGACTCTAGCATGTCGTCACTGTCCACGAATAGCACAAACTCACTGGTGGCCACGGCCAAACCGTTGTTGCGCGCCGCCGATAACCCGCTGTTGTTCTCGTGCTCGATAAATACCGCGTTGTAGTTGTTGCGGGCCACCACCGCTTTTGCTAGCTCGAACGAAGCATCGGGCGTCTTGTCGTTCACAAGAATCAACTCTATATTCTTGTGGGTCTGATCAATAATCGATTGAATGCACGCTTCAACGTAAGGTTCGACCTTATAGATAGGTACAATGATGCTTACTCTCATTGATATAAAGCGATTCGTTTTCAAGGCCGAAGGTGCTGCTGGGGCCCTGGGTAAAAGGGCGAAGAAACGTTCTTTAAGTACTCATTCAAAATAGATTGCCTCAAAGGTGGCGGCAGATTTAGCAATATATCCCGAAGTAGCAGCGAATGAAGTGCTTGGTTCGCCGTTGGCTACAAACCACACAATGTAGAATAGGACTTACGCACTCGACTACACAAGTGCTGGAATGAGGGGTTTTTGGAGCAACTGCCGCAGGTAGGGCGCCCATTGCTGTTGGTGGGCCTGATAAATCGTTTGCCCCAGCCGGCAGGCGTGTTGGTGGAGCGATATCCAGGCCAACTAGCAACAAGTCAAACGATTGCGCTGCGCCGTGGCCTTGTGGCACTGGCATTTCTCCGACCCGGTTAGTTGCTTGAAGCTGCGGTGAAATTCCTCGACCTGCCAGCGCACCTGCACGGCCTCAATGACCATTCCGCGCGTTAAGTGAGCGGCCAAGTGGTTGGTCATGATCCATTCAATGTCGCCGTTCGTGGCCACCAGCTTGGAGAGCTTTACCCCAAAGGGCACTTCTTTGAGGCATATTTCCACGCCCTGGCCCCAGCCCTGGGGCGGCGGTTCGCGCGTGTCGAGGCCTTGGTAGCCGCTCTCCTTGGGCCAGGTTCACCAAGCGGTTGCTTTTCAGGGTCGTGAAAAACGTCCACCCCGCGCGGTGAATGCGCTTCAAATTCGTGCTGCCCGCGTATCAGGAATCGAATAAAATATTGCGGGCTAGTAGTTTATATTCGGCCACTACCTCGTCAAACATGGTCAGGAAATGGTCATTTTTCGTTTGCCCGTGGGCATCGGGCGCGTACACGCGGTAGTCCAGGGGCAGAAAATCGCCCGCCTCGCCGCTGCTGTGCACCCGGTTGACCAGCCCGATGCCGGTGACCATGCCATGCGCGTTGCCCGCGTACTGGCGCTTGGCCACGCCGATGAAGTGGCTGTAGCACTTGTCTTGCACACGGTCGTCAACGAGCAAAAAAGCCTCGGGGGAGTCGCGGAGTAAAGGCGCAACTAATTCACGCAACTAGTTGATGGTCAGTATATACGTACGCAAAAACCGGTTTATCTGGTCGTGGCTCACGTCGGGCAGATGGGCCGCCAAATGCGTACAGGTGTAGTTAGTGGGCGTACTGAGCAGGCACTCGATGTAAGTGGTTTGAGTCAGTATGAGCGCGCGTTTTTGCCTAAATTACCTCAAAGTGCGTAAGTCCTATAGAAAAAAGCCCGTTCATCTTGATGATTATCCTTGCTGCAGTAAGGAAGTGCAAGAGATATGCTGACTATACCCATTTAAATGAGAAAAAGTAAAAGAATGTGTCACAACTACTGATGGAGGGCTATGAAAATACAGTTTTGAATTAATTAAAGAAATATATTTTTGTTTATACTTTCTCGTCTGCCGAGTTGGTAAGGACTGCGCGACTGTGCAGGTGAACGAAAAATCTCTCTATAGTACATTGTCTAAACTTCGGATTAAGCCTCTGCGTATAGGGCAGGCAACATCTCTGTGTTGCATCATTCAACTGCTATGAAAAAGATTTTTGTATTGGCCGCTTTGGTGATGGCCGGCACCGCCGCCCGCGCCCAAACCACCGTTCCCGCTACCACAACCACGACTACTACGGGCGACCCCGCTACGACCGTGGCTGCGCCGTTGCCCAGCGCCGCCGATGCGCGCGATACTTACAAGCAGCAGCAGGCCCAGGCCGACAACGCCCGCCAGGCCACCCGCGAAAGCAAAAATGCTTACAGGGAGCAGGAGCGTATGCTGAAAGACCAGAAAAGCCAGATGCGCGCTCAGCGCTCCCAGGCAAAAATAGCCAAGGAGCAAATGAAGCAGCAGCGCACGGCTGAAAAGGCTGCCAAGAGCCAGGAAAAGGCTGCCAAGCAGCAAGCCAAAGCCGCCAAACAGATGGAAAAAGCTCAGAAACAAGCCGCCAAGGCCGCGAACTAGGCCCATCCCTTGTCCGTAGGGAAGACCCCGGCCCGGTGCCGGGGTTTTTTATTGCCCGTTTGTCATTGATTTTTCACTTCCGTTATGGCTGCCAAAAACCCCGTTCAATTATATCTCTGGCACCACTTTGTGCTCCTGCCCGCGGCCCTGATTTTGGCAGGCTACGGCATAACGCGCTACGTACACGTGGCCGGCGACGACGACCAGATTGCCCGCCTGTGGTTCACGGTGGGGGCCCTGGCAGTGGTGGGCCTGGGCGTGCTGCTCATGCTGCGCCAGCACTACGCCCTCACACTGCAAGACCGCATCTGCCGCCTCGAAGTGCGCCAGCGCTACTTTGAGGTAAGTGGCCAGCGGTTTGCCCCGCTCGAAAAAGACCTGTCGCTGAAGCAGATTCTGCGCCTGCGCCTGGCCGGCGACGCCGAACTGCCCGCCCTGGCCCAGGCCGCGGCCAAAGAGAAGCTTTCGCCCGCCGACATCCAGGCCCGCATCAACGATTTCCAGTTTGATACCATGCGGGTCTGAGGCCACTTTTTTGGAAGGTGGGCCCCGCCGCACGTGCTTCGCGCGCTGCGTAGGCCAGCCTTTTGTTGACACCTACCCGTAATTACTGATTTCTAGTTTGTTATGATTCTTTACAACGTTACGACCAGCCTGGAGCCCGCCGTGGCCGACGAATGGGTGGCCTACATGCGCGACACCCACATGCCGGAGGTGATGGCCACCGGCTGCTTCATCAAAAGCCAGCTCTGCCGCTTGCTCAACGAAGAGGACGACGGCATTACCTACGCCTCTCAATATTATTGCCTGAGCCTGGAGCAGCTCGAAGCCTACCAGGCGCATTTCGCCCCAGCCCTGCGCGCCGACATGGACCGGCGCTTCGCCGGCAAGTACGCCTCGTTCCGCACCACGCTCGAAATAGTGGCATAACCAAGGCAAATCGGGCCGGGCAACCGGCTTTTTCGCCGGCTGCCCGGTAATCGCCGAACGGCTTGCTTTTGAACAACCGCGCCCGGATTTACCCATACATGCAACGATTAGCGGGCTGCCGGCGGAAAAGCCGGTAGCCCGCGCCGGGGGCCCTACTTCAGCAGCCAGCCCAGCAGCGTCAGCCGGGCCGTCCAGGCCAGGGTGCGCAGCCAGTTGGTGCGCACCAAGCCGTCGATGGTAATGTAGTCGTAGCCGTTGGCCTCCAAGCGGTTGTGGAACGGAACGGAAACGAAGAATGTGACGGCCCAGACGAACACTACTAGCCCAAGGCTCCACCAGCCGGCACCGCGGGGCAGGGCCTCGCGCCCGGCCCAGGCCAGCCACGCCGCCAGGGCCAGCTCCAGCACCATGGGCACCAGTACCACGTAGCTCATGCGCTGGGTATGGGCAGCGTGGTAGCGCGGAAATTCGGCCTTGCCCACCAGCGCGAAGCCGGGGTAGTGCACCACTTGCACCGTCCAGATGAGGCCGGTGAGGTAGGCGGCCAGGGCAAAATTGAGTAGCAGCAGCAAGCGGAGCGACACGGCGAAAAGCGGGTAGGGGTGGGCGATGCGCCGTGTACGCAAAACACCGGCGCTTCATCTAGCGGCCAGCAACAAAGAGGGCCCGGGGGCGGGTTTTGGCTTAACATTGCCGAACCGAAAACCGCGCCCCGCCCGGGGCCCTACGCCGCCGCCCTATGATAAACAAAAACATCCTGGCCCTGCCGCTGCTGGCGGCCCTGGCCGCCGCCTGCAACTCGTCGCCCACCGGGGCTGGCGCCGGCGCCAAGCCCGATTTGCTGCGCGCCGCCCTCGATACCACGGTGGCCCCGGGCGACGATTTTTTTAGCTACGCCAACGGCACGTGGATCAAGAACCACCCGATTCCGGCGTCGGAAAGCAACGCGGGCATCGGCATTGAGGTGCAGAAGGAAATTTACGCCCGCCTGCGCCAAACCAGCATCGAGGCAGCGAAGGCCAACGCAGCGGCCGGCAGCAACCAGCAGAAAATTGGCGACTTCTGGGCCGTGGGCATCGATTCGGTGAAGGCTGATAAGCTGGGCTACGGACCCATCAAGTCCGAGCTGGACCGCATTGCGGCGATGAAAACGGTGGCCGAGGTGCCGGCCGTCATCGCCCACGAAATCCAGCTGGGCGTGCGGGCCCTGATTGGGCCCCGGGTGAGCCAGGACGACAAAAACAGCGATAAGATGGCGCTGCATCTCTATCAGAGCGGCCTGGGCCTGCCCAACCGCGACTACTACTTCAACACCGACACCCGCACCAAAAATATCCGCCGCGCCTACCTGCGCCACGTGGCCAGCACCTTTAAGCTGCTGGGCCAGGACTCAACCGCCGCCAAGACAAATGCGGCGCGGGTCATGGCCCTGGAAACGAGCCTGGCTAAGTCGTCGCGCAAGTTGGAAGCCCTGCGCGACCCTTACAAAAACTACAACAAAATGACCGTCGCGCAGCTCGATAAGCTGACGCCGGGCATCGACTGGCAAACCTGGTTCGGCCAGCTGGGGGCCCCTCGCGTTGATACCGTCATCGTGGGCCAGCCCGAGTTTTACCAAACGGTGGGCCAGCTGCTAAAGACCAAGCCCGTGGCCGATTGGCAAGCCTATCTCACCTGGCAGGTGGCCCGCGAGTATTCGCCCACGCTCAGCCAACCGTTTGTTGAGGAGAACTTTAAGTTTTATGGTACCACGCTGCGCGGCGCTAAGGCCATGCGCCCCCGCTGGAAGCGCGTGCTCGACATGCAGGAAGATGCGCTGGGTGACGCCCTGGGCCAGTTGTTTGTGAAGGAGTACTTCAAGCCCGAGGCCAAAGCGCGCTACGATACCTTGGTGAAAAACGTGGTGGCCTCCTTCGCCGAGCACATCCAGAAGGTGGATTGGATGAGCGCGCCCACCAAAGTGGTGGCCCTGGACAAGCTCCACAAAATAGCGCCCAAGGTGGGCTACCCAAACAAGTGGAAGGATTACTCGAACCTGACCATCGACCGCAGCTCGCTGACAGCCAATGTAATGCGCGCCAACCAGTGGCAGTACAACTACCAGCTGCACAAGCTGGGCAAGCCCGTGGACCGCACCGAGTGGGGCATGACGCCCCAGACTTACAACGCCTACTACAACGGCTCAAACAACGAGATTGTGCTGCCCGCCGCCGCCTTCGCCATCCCCACGCTGCTCGACGCTGATGCCGACGACGCGCTGGTGTACGGCTACGCCGGAGCCAGCACCATCGGCCACGAGCTGACCCACGGCTTCGACGACGAGGGCAGCCAGTACGACGCCCACGGCAACCTGCACGAGTGGTGGAGCAAGGACGACCGCAAGCGCTTCAACCAGCGTGTAGCCGTGATTGTCAAGCAGTTCAATAGCTATACGCTGCTTGATTCGATGCACATCAACGGCCAGGCCACGGCCGGCGAAAACATTGCCGACCTCGGCGGCATCGTCATCGGCCTCGACGCGTTCAAGAAAACCAAGGAGTACAAAGAGGGCAAAAAAGTGGCCGGCCTCACGCCCACGCAGCGCTACTTCCTGGGCTATGCCCTGGGTTGGCAGATGCACGAGCGCGACGAAGCCCTGGCCTCGCAGCTGCTCACCGACGTGCACTCGCCGGCCCAGTACCGCGTGAACGGCCCCATGGCCGATGTGCCCGCTTTCTACGAAGCCTTTGGGGTGAAGCCGGGCCAGAAGCTCTACCTGCCCGACTCGGCCCGGGTAAAAATCTGGTAAGTTGTGGCTTACCTCCGCAAACGGGCCCCAGGCTGCCGAAACGGCGATTTGGGGCCCGTTTGCGTATGCGCGAGAAAAAGATTTCCCTTCGTTATTTATGGCACTTTATACCATTGCCACGCCCGCCGACAACGTCCGCAAGCTGCTGGCCCAGCACGATTTTAGGGCCCTGAAGGGGGCGCTGCAAAACTGGCCCGCGCCCGAGCTGGCCCGTCTTATTGCTGGGCTGCCGGAAGCGCAGTTCCTGGTGCTGTTTCGGCTGCTGCCATTGGCCCAGGCGGCGGCCGTGTTCGGCTACCTGGCCCCGGCCGCCCAAAACCAGCTGCTGGGCCACCTTACGCCCGAGCAGGTCACGGACGTGCTCAACGACATGGCCCCCGACGACCGCACGGGCCTGTTCCAGCGCCTGCCGGCGGCCTTCGTCAAAACGCAGGTCGAGCGCCTCTCGCCCGACGAGCGCCGCGTGACACTGGAGCTGCTGGGCTTCCCGCACGACAGCGTGGGCCGCCTGATGACGCCCGACTACATCGCCGTGCGCGATAACTGGACCATGACCCAGGTCTTCGACTACATCCGGCGGCATGGGGCCAGCGCCGAGACCGTGACGATGCTCTACGTGGTGGATGAGCAGGGCAAGCTGTTCGACGACGTGCACATTCGGGAGTTTCTGGTGGCCGAGCCTACGGCCCGCGTGCAGCAGGTGCGCAACAATATTTTCGTGTGCCTCGATGCCCTGCAAAGCCAGGACGCGGCTCTGGCCGACTTCCGCCGTTACCAGCGCGTGGCCTTGCCCGTGACCAACGCGGCGGGCATGCTGCTGGGCATCGTAACGCTCGACGACATCCTGGCTCTGCGTGAGCGCGAAGACACCCGCGAAATTCAAAAGCTCGGCGGTTCCGAATCATTAGACGAGCCTTACCTGGAAATACCGCTGGTCAAAATGGTGAAGAAGCGCGCCGGCTGGCTGGTGGTACTGTTTTTGGGCGAGATGTTCACGGCCACGGCGATGGGGTTTTTTGAGGGCGAAATCGAAAAGGCCGTGGTGTTGGCCCTGTTCGTGCCGCTGGTCATCAGCAGCGGCGGCAACGCCGGCTCCCAGGCCACCTCGCTTATTATCCGGGCCATGAGCCTGGGCGAAGTGACCGTGGGCCGCTGGTGGCAGGTAATGCGCCGCGAGCTGCTGACTGGCCTGGCGCTGGGTGCGATCCTGGGCATGGTAGGCACCATTCGCATTGCATTGTGGCAGGGCCTGCACCTGCGCGACTACGGCCCCCACTGGGTGGCGCTGGCCCT
This sequence comes from Hymenobacter nivis, assembly GCF_003149515.1. NCBI lineage: Bacteria > Pseudomonadati > Bacteroidota > Cytophagia > Cytophagales > Hymenobacteraceae > Hymenobacter > Hymenobacter nivis. The sequence continues at coordinate 3,205,607 of NZ_CP029145.1, read as the reverse complement.
AGCCGTGGGCTCTGCGCTGGTGGGCATCGTGCTGTGGGGCTCACTGGCCGGCTCCATGCTGCCGCTGCTGCTCAAAAAGGTCGGCTTCGACCCGGCTACCTCGTCGGCGCCCTTCGTCGCCACACTCGTGGATGTGACGGGGTTGGTTATCTACTTCTCAGTGGCCTATCTGTTTCTGCACGGCACGCTTCTTTGACAATGAGTGAATTGGGACTTATGCAACTGGGCACCCAGTAGCCCCAGCGGGGCGGCCCGTCGGTAGTAAGGAATTGATTAGCAGAATCAACGCCCCAGTGTGGTGATCCTAACGATCTGTTACTGGTCAGGATATTATCTAAAATTAAGAACCGACAGTTGATAATTTACAACCTGCATTAGGCTGATTGCTAATCAGTTTGTGCGCTGGGTAAGCCTGCTTGGGCAGGCCGTTCCGACTGGTATGCTGACTTCGGGCCTGCGGTGGCCGTCTATTTTTGCCGAGGACCGCCGGGGCATCCAAAATCACGTTTTTGCCAAAGCTCTTAACGAATATTTTAGCATAGACTAAAAATATTTTTAGTCTATGCTAAAAGATTTGTTACCTTTGAGCCGTTCTCGCCACAATTGAACGCTACCTGATTCGCAGCTGGTGGCCAGGGCGAGGCTACTTCAGCGCTTTTTACCGCTTTCCATTGTGGCCATTACCGGTGGCCCTGGGCTTGCTGTGCCGTTGCTTTTTTCTTTTTTATGACTTATCTCCTTGAAATACAAAAATATGTATCGTATGCGGCATGCCAGTAACTATTTCGCGCGGAGTTTGGCAGGGTAGCAACCCTGGGCGAAATTCTCCTTGCGTAAGTCTTGGTGCGGCTGGTTGACGTTATTTCCGGCCCGGCCCCACCGTCGAGCACAAGCGGCTGATCTACTGAGGTATAGGCGCCCGCTTCGGAGAGCTGGTGAAAAGTGTGCGTAGCGGCTCTTGGTACCAAAATGAGTGCACGATTCCCCTGCCCCCCGGCCGGACCAGGAGGTGCAAGCTGCCCGGCCCCTAAAAAACGGCTTGGCGCAGGTGGTCCTCCGCGCAAAGCAGAAGCTTGGCTACGGCCACCCTTCGGCTTACCGAGGCCCGCAACACCGGTGCTTGGTTGGCGACCGGAGTGAAGCAAACGGCTACAACGCAGCCGGTAGCCAACAGGCGAGGCAGTGGCTTCGGCTACAATCAGTCCGGTTATCGCCGAGGTAGAGAAGGAATTTACACAACTCGCTGGTTATCAAATAAATTAAGCGTGAAAATTTAACCTCGTGCCTTGTCTTACATGGCTCACAACATACCTCTTTATTTTTTACCTATATGAATTTGTACTTTTCGCGGGTACTGGTATCAGGCGCGTTGGCACTGCTGGCAGGTCGTGCCCTGGCCCAACGTGGGGTTACGCCACCCTCTGACAAGTTACCGACCCAGCAACCGGCGGCGGCCTCGGCCCAGCAGCCCATTCATTTCAATCCGGACGACAAGTCGCAGAAGTGGAGCGTTCACTTTCAGCAGACTATTATCAAGCAGTGGCACAATGACTTGAGCCCGCGCTACGAAGGGCCGTTGAGCTTGCAAGCGCGGGAGAGTGCCAAGCTCTCGCTCACCTCGACGCTCTTCGTTGGGCGGCGGCTGTGGAAGGGGGCAGCCGTGTACTTCAACCCCGAAGTGGCCGGCGGCAGCGGCCTGAGTGGGGCCACTGGCATCGGCGGCCCGACCAACGGCGAAACCTTCCGCATTGGTGACCCCGCGCCGCAGCTTTACCTGGCGCGGCTCTACCTGCGCCAGCTGTGGGCGATAGGCGCCGAGCAGGGCGAGGAATTTGAGGACGACCTCAACCAAGTGGCTGGCCTGCGCCCCAAGCGCTTCCTGGCCCTGAACGTGGGTAAGTTCAGCATCGCCGACTACTTCGACCAGAACAGCTACGCGCACGACCCGCGCACGCAATTCTTCAACTGGAGCCTGATGGGCGCCGGCGGCTGGGATTACCCCGCCAACGTGCGTGGCTACACCGTGGGCGCAGTGCTGGAGTACGTATCCCCCGAAATGGCCCTGCGCGCGGCTATTACTTCAATGCCGACCGATGCCAACGGCGCTATCCTCGACTATCACTACGGCACGGCCCAGGGCCTGACCGTGGAGCTGACCAAGCCTTACACCCTGGGCGGCCACCCAGGGGCGGTGCGCCTGCTGGGTTTCCGCAACCAGGCCGCGATGGGCAGCTACCGGCTGGCCGTGCGCGACATTGGCCCCGATGGCGCCGATATCACGTCCGTGCGTACCAACGGCCGCACCAAATACGGCTTCGTAGTGAACGCCGAGCAGGAAGTGAGCCCCGAGGTGGGTGTTTTTGGCCGTTTCAGCTACAACGATGGCCACAACGAAACCTGGGTCTTCACCGAAATTGACCATAGCCTGAGCGTGGGCGCCACCAGCACCGGTGCGCGTTGGAAGCGCCCCACCGACCGCCTCGGCGCGGCGGCCGTGGTCAACGGACTCTCGCCCGAGCACCGCGCCTACCTGGCCGCCGGCGGCTCGGGCTTTATCCTTGGCGATGGCCAACTCGCCTACGGCCTGGAGTATATCGGGGAGGTGTATTACAGCATTGACTTTCCGCGCTACCACACCGCGCTAAGCCCTGACTATCAAATTATTTTTAATCCCGGCTACAATACCAACCGCCTGCCGGGGCCGGTGCACGTGCTGGGGATGCGGGTGCACGTCGAGTTTTAGGAAGCAGGGCAGCGTGGCCCGCCGTACTACTCCTGCTGGCTATACTTTATGAATGCACCAAAAACCTTACAGCTACGGCTCCCACCGCGCAGTTTTGTAGCTCGTCCTCAGCAGCTGGTGTTACGCAATAGCAGGGGCCCATGCCCGGTCAACGCGCTTCTGACGACTCGCATCCTGGGCTTGTACATGGGTTAGTTGTTGGCTTTGCCCCGGCCACCTTTGTGGCTACCCGTTTGGATGTGCCGGGGCAGTTTAGCTATTTCACCGCGGCCCATATTTTTTTGCAAGGCACGGTGCAGCAAGTGAGTTAATATCATGAAGATTAGGTGAATAATGTGCGGGCTCCGGCGAGTGGCCTACCTTTACCGGGCATATTGCCCGCGCCTCTAGCCTTTTCAATTGATGTCTTTTTACTTCTCGCGGGTGCCGTGGGTAGCTGCCCTAAGCTTGCTCGCTGGCACAGCCTACGGCCAGGGCGCCGTGACGCCGCCCTCATCGGCCACGCCGCGCAAACCCCCGGCAGGGGCCTCGGCCCAGGAGCCGGTGCACGTAGACAACGGCCAGCCCAACGACTACCACGGCTGGAGCCTGCACTTTCAGCAAACTATTATCCGGCAGTGGCATGCCAATTTTTCGGCGCCGTATTCGGATAGCCTAAGCCTACAGCCGCGTGAAAACGCCAAGACGTCGCTCACGACGACCCTGTACCTGGGCCGCCGGCTCTGGAAAAATGCTACCGCCATCCTCAACCCCGAGGTATCGGGGGGCAATGGCCTGAGCAGCGCCTCGGGCCTGGGCGGCGCCCTCAACGGCGAAACCTTCCGGGTGGGCTCGCCCGAGCCGGTGCTCTACCTGGCGCGCCTGTATTTGCAGCAGCGCTTTGCGCTGGGCCCTGAGGAGGTGGACGACGACGACGACCTCAACCAGGTGGGTGGGTCGCGCCCGGTGCGCTACCTCAGCATCACGGCCGGTAAAATCTGCCTGGCCGACTACTTCGACCAGAACAGCTACTCGCACGACCCGCGCACCCAGTTTATGAACTGGACGCTGATGAGTGCCGGTGCCTGGGACTACGCCGCCAATACCCGCGGCTACACCGTGGGCGGCGTTGTCGAGTACATCGTGCCCGGTTTCGCGGTGCGGGCCTCGTCGGCACTACTGCCCACCTATGCCAACGGCCCAGCCCTCGACTACAACTACTCCAAAGCGCACGGCGAAACCGTAGAAATTACAAGAACTTACCATATGCGCGGCCACCAGGGCACGGTGCGCGTGCTGGGCTTCCACAATGTGGCGGCGATGGGCAGCTACGCGCAAACCCTGGTGTCGCCCTATGTAGAAGGGCGGCCCAACATTATCAGCGTGCGCGGCCCCAGCCATGGCAAAACCGGCTTTGCCATCAATGTGGAGCAGGAGCTGAGCAGTGAGCTGGGTGCCTTTGGCCGCCTGAGCTACAATGATGGTAAGAATGAAACCTGGGCTTTTACGGAGGTAGACCAAAGCCTGAGCCTGGGCCTGGTGAGCACGGGTGCCCGCTGGCAACGCGCCACCGACCGCTTGGGGCTGGCCGCTGTGGTCAACGGTATTTCGCCCGGCCACCGCAACTACTTGGCCGCTGGCGGTTACGGCTTCATGCTCGGCGACGGGGCCCTGAACTATGCTCCCGAGTTCATCACGGAGCTGTACTATAGCATTGATATTCCAAAGTACCACGCCGCCATTACGCCGGATTATCAGCTGGCCATAAATCCGGGTTACAACCACGACCGCAAGGGCCCCATTCATGTGGTGGCGCTGCGTGTGCACGTTGAGTTTTGACGAGCGACGCCCGCACGTAGGGCCCCCGGGGCCCTCCGTGCGGGCGGGGGGGGCGGCCGGGCCGAAGCCGCCGCTGGTGTGCCGCACCGCCCCGTGGTTCAGCCGCGCCGGCCTCTACTGGTAGGGCGGGCCCCCGGGTGGGGCGCCGGCTGCCGGGGCCCCCACGTGCAAGTGCAGCGAGCCGAGCACGAGGCCGCGCAGGTGCATGGCCCGCGGTAGCAAGCGGGCGCGCAAGCTGCTGCTGGTTAGCCGATACTGGCCGTGCGTTTGCTGGGCGACTTGCTTTTCTGAGGTGCGGCGCAGCCAGGGGCGGAAGCCCGGCCACACAGCCAGCGCCAGCAGGGCCCCGAGCCAACCCGGGCCCCACAGGCCGCGGCAGGGCCAGTGGGGCGGGCGTACCGGGCAGAAGCACCGGCATTGGATACGGCAAGGTAATGAAGCACTTTCAACGGAAAAGGTACCGGCGCAGGTTGCGGCTTCCAGCGGGCCGGGGTCCCTGGGGCCCGGCCCGCGCCGGGATGGGCCCGCACGATATGTTTGCGCCAATGGCCCGGCCACCGGCCGCCGCGGCTGGGGCCTTTTCCTCCGTTGGCGCTCATGGCCCACCACGCTACCCAACCAGCCGACTGCGCCAATTGCCACTATACTTTCGTGCCCGGCGAGCCCTGCGAATTCTGCCCCCGCTGCGGGTAGCAAAACCACGCCGTTGAAATCAGCTTCGGGCACGTGGTCGAGGAGTTTCTGGAGGGCATCTTCCACTCCGACGGCAAGGTGTTCTGCACGGCGGGGCTGCTGCTGTTTCGGCCCGGCGAGCTGACGCGGCGCTTTTTGGCCGGGCAGCGCGTGCCCTACGTGCCACCCATCCGGCTGTACGTGTTCATCAGCTTCGTCTTTTTTCTGCTTCTGGGCACAGTTTTCAGCTACGAAGAAGAAGAGGCCCCCGAACAAATCGCGAAGCCCGCCGCCACGAAAAAAAACGTCGTTCCCGCGCTCGTTGCCAATGACGACAGCATCACGTTCTTTCAGGGCCCCAAGGCCGGGCGAGCCGCCAGGAAAGATGCTAGCGAAGCCATTCGGAAGGCTTTGGCCACCACGGTAGACAGCCTAGCGGCGGCCCCGGCCACGCCCGAACAGCAGAAAGTATTGGAGATTGCGCGGCGTGTACAAGCGCGCACGGTGGCCGCGGCCCGCAATGGCGGGGGCATCCAAATTGCCTTCGCAGCAATAAAAAAACTGCCGGTGCACCCCACCGAGGCCCAGGCCGATTCGGTGCTGCGCAGCTACGGCGAAGTGCCAAGCTTTTTCAGCCGGCTGGCGGTGCGGCGTGCGGTGCGCTGGCGCGACTCGACCCGCGAGGAAACTGTGCACCAGGCGCTGCGGGCGGGCTCCGTCCTCCTGTTTTTGCTGATGCCGCTGGCCGCGCTGCTGCTCAAGGGAGCTTATTTTCGGCAGCACCGCTACTACCTCAGCCACCTGGTGTTCACCATCCACATGCAGTGCTTCTTGTTCATTCTCATCGGCTTACTCATTGGGCTCGATAAGCTGCACGTCCCAAATTGGCTGAGCAACCTGCTCCGCCTGGCGTCCATCGTGTACTTCGTGGTGGCGCTGCACACTTTTTATCAGCAAAGCTGGGGCAAGACGGTAGCGAAGTCGCTGCTGCTGGGTGCGGCCTACAGCGGCGTGCTGCTGCTGGTGGTGCTGGCCGTGGGGCTGGCCGGCGCCGCCCTGTTTTAAGTTGCTCGTTGTCAGTTGCTTGTTGCTAGTTAATTTGTAAATGATTGACTGACAACAAGCAACTGACAACGAGCAACTGACAACGAGCAACTAACAACGAGCAACTGACAACGAGCAACTAACAACCCTAGCGGCCCCGCACTTTGTCGAACAGGCCCCGGGTGCGCTCGCCGATGGTTTTGTTGCGCTGCTTGAATAGCACGAACCGCACCGACAGCGCCGAGGGGAACCGCGCCCAGTCGTTGCTGTGGATTTCTACGCTCGGCTTGAAGTCGTAGCTGAGTACCAGGGGCAGGAAGGCAATTTTGTACTCGATGCCGATGATGCCGTCGAAGCCGCCGAAGCGGCCGGTGTCTTTGTTGTTGCCCAGGTGGCCGCCGGCCCCCAGGTAGTAGTTCAGGCTGCGCCCCAGAATGCCGAAGTGGTACTCGCCCAGCACCGTGCCCGTTATCTCGCGTGAGGCCAGGCCCACCAGGCCTTCCAATGTCACGCGCGAGGCCACCGCCTGCTGCACCGTGATGCCGTAGGGGCTGCCCAGGCGCAGGCCTGCGGCGGTGCGGTACTTCTGGGCGGCGGCGGGCTGGGCCAGTCCTGCCCCCAGCAGTATCAGCAGCAAGGTGTTGGGTTTCAAAAGGAGACGAAAAAAGGCCATAATCTTATACCGGGCGCCGGTGAACTTCGCCCGGCATCGGGCGTTTGAACGCGCAACAGGGCCTTTTTGATACGCTTGGGGCGCGGCGGCTGCTACCCGGGGCGGCCCGGGCCCCGTACTTTTGCGGCCGTTTAGCTTTGGCTTTTCTTCATGGGGAGACCATATCGGTCTTTTCTCGCGCTAATTACCACCCTCCGTGTATTTACACCACGTGGCCGCTTACCTGCCGACGGCTGTCGTCACCAACGAGTACTTCACCCGCCTCAACGGACTGGCTTCCGACTGGATCACTGAGCGCACCGGTATCCGGGAGCGCCGCAAGGCGGGTCCTGGCGAAAACGCCAATACCATGGCCGTGGCCGCCACCCAGGCGCTGCTGGCCGAAATTCCGGCGTTCGACGCATCCAGCATCGACCTGATTGTGGTCGGCACCTACACCCCGCACGACACCATTTACACCGCCGCCCACGCTGTGCAGCGCGCGCTCAACATCAACGACATTCCGACGGTGAGCATTTCCTCGGCCTGCTCGTCGCTGCTGAACGCCGTAGAGATTGTGGAAGGGTACTTCGCCATGGGCAAGGCCCGCCGTGCCCTGGTAGTGGTGAGCGAGCACAACACGGCCTACAACAACGAGGAAGATACAATTGCCGGCCACCTGTGGGGCGACGGCGCAGCGGCCCTGCTCATCACCAAGGAGCCGCTGGGGCCCCAGCCGCTGCGTATTGCCGAGGTCATCACCGGCGGGGCGGCCCCCGTGGGCAAGGCCGACGAGGCCGTGACGCTGAAGCCGGTGGAGAAAGGCATTGTGATGCCGTACGGGCGCGACGTGTTCCAGCAGGCCTGCACCTACATGACGCGCGTGACGCAGACGCTGCTCGACCGCCACCACCTCGTGGCCAACGACCTCACCTACCTCATCCCGCACCAGGCCAACCTGCGCATTTCGGTGAACGTGACCAAGCAGCTGGGCCTCGACCCCGAGCGGGCCGTGAACAACATCCAGCGCCTGGGCAACACGGGCTGCGCCGGCGCCGCCATCGGCCTGGCCGAAGTCTGGGACACGCTGCGCCCCGGCAACAACGTCATCGTCACTGTGTTCGGCGGCGGCTACTCATACGGCGCCATGCTGCTAACCAAATAGTTAACAGTTATCAGTGAGCAATGAACATTTAACAGTCGTTCGGGCTGCCTGAACGGCTATAAACTACTCACTGAAAATCATGCTGCCGCCCACCGCCGCGTTTCTGCCCGAAATCGTTTTCCAGACCAGCCGCGCCAGCGGCCCGGGGGGCCAAAACGTGAACAAGGTGGAAAGCCGCGTGGAGTTGCGCTGGCACCTGCTGGACTCGCAGGTGCTGGCCGATGAGCAGAAGCAGCTCATCCTCGAAAAACTGGGGCCCCAGCTCACGGCCGACGGCCTGCTGCTGCTCACCGCCCAGGACGACCGCAGCCAGCTCCGCAACAAGGAAATCGTGCTGGCCCGCTTCCACGCGCTGTTGCTCAAAAGCCTGCACCGCCCTAAGCCGCGCCGCGCCACCAAGCCCAGCCGTGGCGCCGTGCGCAAGCGCCTGGAAGGCAAGAAGATCCAAAGCGATAAAAAAGCCAACCGCCGGCGGCCGGAGTGAATTGGTAAATGAGTGAGTTGGTGAATTTAAAGCAGGAATTACCTTAATTCACCAACTCGCTAACTCACTCATTAAAGCTGTTTAGGAAGTCTGGAAATTCAAAATTGAACGCTAGATGAGCATGACGGTCTGACGACTTCCTAAACGGCTTCATTGTCAAAGAAGTGTGCCGCGGAGCACCAGCAGCGCCACCGAGAAGTAGATGATGAGGCCCGTCACGTCGACCAGCGTGGCCACGAAGGGCGCGGATGACGTGGCCGGGTCGAGGCCCAGCTTCTTGAGGATGAGCGGCAGCATGGAGCCCGCCAGCGAGCCCCACAGCACGATGCCCACCAGTGCGAAGCCCACCGTGAGGCCCACCAGCACCCAGTGGGGACCGTAGATGGGCGTGATGCTCTGCCAGATGGCGATGCGGCTGAAGCCGACTATGCCCAGGATAAGGCCCAGCAGGAGGCCCCCCACTATTTCGCGGCGCAGCACCTGCCACCAGTCGCTGAGCTTGAATTCGCCGAGGGCCATGGCCCGGATGATGAGCGACGTGGCCTGCGAGCCCGAGTTGCCGCCCGAGCTGATAATCAGGGGAATGAACTGCACCAGCACGATGGCCTTTTGCAGTTCGCCTTCGAAAAACTGCATGGCCGAGGCCGTCAATAGCTCTCCCAAAAACAGGATAACGAGCCAGCCGGCGCGCTTCTGCACCAGCCGTAGCAGGGGCATGGTGAGGTAGGGCTCCTCCAGGGCCTCCGAGCCGCCGAACTTCTGGATGTCTTCAGTGTCTTCCTGCTCCCGGATGCTGAGAATGTCGTCGAGCGTCACGATGCCGAGCAGAATGCCTTGGTCGCTCACCACGGGCAGGGCCACCCGGTCGTTGCGCCGGAAAACGTCGATGGCATCCTCTTGGTCCTGGCCGGCCAGCAGCTGCACGAAGCGGCGGTCCATGACGTCGCGCACCCGCACGGTGGGCGAAGCCAGCAGAATTTCGCGGATGCGGATGTCGTCCGTCAGCACGCCGTGCGCGTCGGTCACGTACAGCATGTTCAGCGTTTCGGACTGCCCGCCGTGCTGGCGCACGTAGTCGAGCACCTGCTGCACGGTCCAGTTCTCGCGGATGGCGATGTAGTCGGGCGTCATCAGCCGGCCCACCGAGTACTCGGGGTAGCCGAGTAGCTCCAGCGTCACCTTGCGCTCGGGCTCCGACAGGCTCTGAATGAGCTCGGCCACAAAATTGGCCGGCAGGAACTCGAGCAAGGTGGTGCGGTCGTCGGGCGACATCTCGTTGAGAATGTCGGCCATCTTGTCCTGGGCCAGGTTGTCGAGGAAGTGCCGCTGCACGTCCAGGTCGAGGTACTCGAATACCTCCGTGGCCAGGCTCAAGGGCAGCAGGCGGAAAATGATAAGCTGCTCCCGCTCGTCCTCGTTCTCGATGAGCGTGACCAACTCGGCCGGCTGGAAGTTGCGGAGTATTTGCTTAAGCTTAAAAAATTCACCCTCCTGAATCAGAGTTGTGATGGTTTCCACGGATGGCGACAATGGCATCATGGCAGGACGGGCGGTAGTGCTTCGCTAGGCAAGCAAGGTTGATGAAGGGATTACGCCACGAAATTACGCCGAAACCCGCCCCAGGCCGTATGCCCCGCACGGCCGGGGCCCCAAGTATCTGCCCGATACTGCCCATCTTGCCGCCCTTACCGCTTACCCGCTGCCCCATGCCCGACCTTTCCGCTGCTCCCCGCGCCACCCTGGCCCTCTACGGCGGCGGGGCCGACGAGGCCCTGGTGGCGCTGCTGGCCGGCCTGTTGCCCCACCCCGGGGCCCCCATCGAGGTGCTCACTACTGCCAGCACCGCCAACCCCGCTCGCACCGCCGCCTCCTACGCCCGCTCGTGGGAGGCGCGCGGCTGCCCAAATGTGGGCCACTTGGAGGTGGACGAGACCCACCCCGCCGACGCGCCGGCCACGCTGGCCCGCCTGCGCCGGGCGGCGCTGGTGTTCATCAGCGGCGGCAACCAGGAGCGCCTCACCCAGTTCCTGCTGGGCACCGAGTTTCTGGCCGTCCTGAGAGAGCGCTGCCGGGCCGACGAGGGCTTTATACTGGCCGGCACCAGCGCCGGGGCCGCCGGCCTAGCCGAGTTTATGCTGGTGGAGGGCCGCGGCTGGCGCAGCCTGCTGCCCGGCGGCGTGGCCGTGGTGCCCGGCCTGGGCCTGCTGCCGGGCGTGGTGCTCGACCAGCACTTTGCCGAGCGCCACCGCTATCCGCGCCTGCTGCACGCCGTGCTGGCCCACCCCACTTGCCTGGGCCTGGGCCTGAGCGAAGAAACCGGCCTACTGTTGCGCCCCGGCCAGCCCGCCGAAGTATTCGGCGACGAAGTAGTGTTCGCTTTCGACGCGGCCACGGCCCAGTACATCAGCCTAGTGGGCCCAGGGCCCCGGCAGCCCGTCAGCGGCCACGGGCTTACCACGCACTTGCTGGTAGCGGGCCAGCGGCTCGATTTGGCCACCCGGCGGGTGGTGGGGTAGGGCCCCAGCTGGGCACGAAACCGGCTACCTTTGCGTTGATGCCGCGAAAAAAATCCGTGCCGCTCATGCCAAATTTCCGTTGGGGTGCTCCATGGCTGGTGCTGCTGCTGGCGCTTGCCGGCGCCTGCGCCCGCCACCCCGTTTCCTTCAACTCGCGCCCCGAAGTGGCCCCGGCGACGATGGCTGTGGCCGCCGATACGCTCACCCGCGCCGCCGATTCGGTGGCCGGCCGCCCCTCGCTCAGCACCGCTCGCCGCGTGGTCATGAGCAAGGCCGAGGAGCGCGCCGCCAAGGACAAGGAGAAGGACGCCCAGCGCAAGCCATCCAAGAAAAAGAAAATTTTCCTCGGTGAGCGCGTCAAGCGGGGCTTTGCCAAGTCGGGGGGTAAGGGCCGCAACCAGGCCATCGAAATATTTTACTACCTCAAGTATTTTCAGCAGCCTAATGTGCAGGCACCGGCGCGCTTTTACTACGACCCGAAGAAGCATAAAATATTCAAAGCCGCCGCTGGTGAGCTGGATCCCGGCGCCAAGGTTCTACATGGGCCCTACAAAAAGCTGCAAAACAACAAGGTGATGGAAACCGGTTTCTACGCATTGGGCGTGAAGCACTTGCGCTGGGAGCGCTACGACCGCAACGGTACGCTGCTGAGCAAAACCCACTACGAGATGGGCTTCCCGCGCGACGCCAACATCACGTACTTCGACGCCGGCCACACCATGCTGAAGGAAGTGGTGCCCTACGTGAACGGCAAGCTGGAGGGCGACTACGCCCGCTACACCGCCACGGGCCAGCGCGAGTGGTCGGGCCAGTTTGAGAACGGCCGCCGCGTGGGTGTGTGGACGAACTACTGGCCGGTAAAACGCAATTTCCGCCACTTCGAATACCAGTACCCCGAAAGTGGCTACGATCCCGAAGTAGAGGAGCCCGAGCTACTCAAGCAGTTCACCCGCGACGGCCTGGCGGTGTACGACAAGGAGAAAAACATCGACAAGCGTGGCGAGCCCGAGCCCGTGGCCCCCGCCGGGGCCCGCCCGGGCCACGTGCTGCCCAAACGCGCCCAGGGCCGCTAGGGCCCCCAGCCCGCAGCTTAATAAAAGGCATCCTCAAACGCCTCAATGAGGAAGCCGCCGCCGCGGCGCAGCGTGAGGGCCAGGATGTCGAAGCGAATGTCACCGCGCCAGTCTAGCTCCTCCTGCAAGTGGGTGGCGGCCAGCCGGAACAGTTCCTTTTTGCGGGCCGAGACGAAGGTTTCCGGGGCCCCGTACTGGCCGCCGGAGCGCGTTTTTACTTCCACAAATACCAGCAGGGCGGTACCTTGGCGCAGCACCAGGTCTACCTCGGCGCGGCCGTAGCGGTAGCCGCGGGCCAGCACCTCGTAGCCGCGGGCGGTATAGAACTCGGCGGCGGCTGCTTCGCCGGCCTGGCCCAAGGCGTGGGGGGCGTGCATTGGGACAAGAAAAAGCTGTAACGAACCGTGCCAGGCTGGGGCCCCGGGCCGAACTCTGTGCCCGTTTGTACCTTTGTGGTGAGTGGGCGTTGCGGGCTGCGCGAAGGTAGGGCCGCGTCGCCGGGCCCCACAAGTAGCTATCCTTATCGACTTATCCGCACAGATGACCACTGCCCCTGCCACCCCCACTCTGCCCATTGCCGCCCCGCCCGCCCGGGCGCTGGCCGTGCAGCGGCTAGGCTTAGTGCCCTACGTGCCCACCTGGGCCCTGCAAGAAGAGCTGTTGGCGTCCACTGTGGCCATCAAAAATCAAAACCGCGAGGCCGCTGCCGCCGGCCGGCCGTCGCAGCCTACCCCCAACCACCTGCTGCTCTGCCAGCATCCGCACACCTACACGCTGGGTAAAAGCGGCAAGCCCGAGCACCTGCTGCTCAACGAAGCGGCGCTGGCCGCCCACGGCGCTACCTACCACCGCATCAACCGGGGCGGCGACATCACCTACCACGGCCCCGGCCAGCTGGTGGGCTACCCCATCCTCGACCTCGACAATTTCCGGCCCGACATCCACTGGTACCTGCGCACGCTGGAGGAAGCCGTCATCCAAACGCTGGCCGAGTACGGCTTGCGCGCCGGCCGCATTGCGGGCCTCACCGGCGTGTGGCTGGGCTGGGAAGAAGGGGCCCCCAACCCCCGCAAAATCTGCGCGATGGGCGTGAAGTGCAGCCGCTGGGTGACCATGCACGGCTTCGCCCTGAACGTGGCTCCCGATTTGGCCTACTTCGGCCACATCGTGCCCTGCGGTATTACTGATAAGGCCGTCACCTCGCTGGCCCAGGAGCTGGGCCGCCCCGTGGCGGTGGAAGAAGTGCAGGAGCGTCTGTTGCCTCATTTGCAGAAGCTTTTCGACGCCGCCTAGTTGGGGCCCCGGCACTGCCCCAACGCGGACCCCCAAAAAGCCTGTTCTTATCCGTTAAAATCCGTTAAATCTGCGGTCCTGTGAAGCAAGACATCTCCTTTGACCCCGTGGAAGGCGTGTCGGTGGCCATCGCCCCGGCCGAAGACGGGGCCCTGACGCCCGCCAGCCAGCCCGTGTGGCAGGTGTACCTGCTCAACCACAACGCCTACCCGCTGCGCAGCGTCATCGTGAACGCCCACGGCTACGGCCAGCAGCCCGACGGCGAAACGGTGCGCACCTCCACGCTGCGCTACCTGTTCGAGGAGGTGCCGCCCCGCACGGCCGTGCCCATCGAGCCCCTCGACCCCGCCCTGTTTCACCTCAATAACCAATACTGGGTGAGCTACTACCGCGGCGCGCAGATTTTCGACAAGAAATACATCTTCGTGCCCGACTCCATCGTGGCCGACAATTTTATTCCCATCGCCCTGCTCGGCGACCGGGTGGGCGTGCTGCATAGCTAGCGGGCCGCGGGGCCCCGGCCGCTACCTTTCCTTCCTTACTTCTACGCTATGAATCCCGTTGCTATTCAATTAGTGCTGTCGGCCGGCTGGGCCTTTTTAGTGGCGCTGTTCGCCGTGCCGTCCATCATCCAGATTGCCCACCTTAAAAACATGCTCGACACGCCCAACGGGCGCACCGTGCACTCGTCGCTGACGCCCCGGCTAGGTGGCGTGGCGGTGTTTGCGGGCTTCATGTCGGCTCTCACCATTTTCGGGCCCCTGCAAAACGGCGTGAAGGAGCTGCTGGCCGGCTGCATCATCCTGTTCTTCGTGGGTTTGAAGGACGACCTGGTGGGCATGTCGGTGTTCAAGAAATTTGTGGGCCAACTGCTGGCCACGGGCATCGTCATGATCATGGCCGACGTGCGGATTACCAGCTTTCAGGGTATTCTGGGCATCTATACCCTGCCGGTGGGCGTCAGCTACGCCTTCACGCTGGCCGCCATCGTGGGCATCACCAACGCCATCAACCTCATCGACGGACTCGACGGCCTGGCCGGTTCCATCGTGCTGATTATCATGGGCACGTTCGGCTTTTACTTTTATCATTACGGGGGCGAAGCGTATAGCAACTACGCCTTTGTAGCGGTGTGCTTGATGGGCGGCATGGTAGGTTTCCTGCGCTACAACTTTCACCGGGCCCCTATTTTTATGGGCGATACTGGCTCGCTGGTCTGCGGCTTCATCGTGTCGGTGCTGGCCATTCAGTTCATTGAATTGGGCGGGCAACCCGGCACGCGGCTGCCGTTCAGCGCCACGCCGGCGGTGGCGTTGGGCATTCTGTTCGTGCCCTTATTCGATACGCTGCGGGTGTTTGTGCTGCGCATGGCAGCCGGCAAGTCGCCCTTCGCGCCCGACCGCAACCACATCCACCACCGCCTGTTGGGCATGGGCTTCTCGCAAATCAGCACAGTGCTGCTGCTGGGGGTCCTCAACCTGCTCGTCATCCTGTTCGTGATTCAGTTCGCCGACCTCGGTAACCTGGCGCTCATCGGTATTCTGCTGGGCTTCTCGGTGCTGCTGAGTGTGTTCATTGGCGTGTACCAGAGCCGGTTGCGCCGCGAGGTCGTTACTGTTTAATTCCAGCCTCAATCTAGTTCCACGCTATGGCAGTGTCGCGCTTCGTTGCTGGTCGGTGGGCCCCGGGGCGGGGGCAGCGCGGCGCGTTGGGGCTACTGTTGCTGCTGTTGCTGCTGGGGGCCCTGCCCGGCCGCGCCGCCGAGTACCTGCCACTGCCCCCGGCCGCGCCCACCGGCCTCACCGCCGACTGGCTCATCCACGACGTGGGCCGCAACCGCCTCATTTTGTACCTGCCCGGCTACCACGCCCCGGCCCATGCCTACTACCAGTACGTACGCCTGCGCCGCGGCCAGCCGTTTCCGGTGGCCTTCGCGGCCCAGCGCGGCCTGAGCCTATTTGTTGACAACCAACTCATCTTCACCGCCGACCAGATAGGGCCCTATACCTTCGATTTGGCCCAGCGGCTGCCGGCGGGTCTGGCCCCGGGCACCCATCTGCTGGGCGTGTGGCAGCCCGGCGGCAGTCCGGCCCTGGCCTCGTTCACGGCAGCAGCTGCCGCCCCTCCCGACGCCCCTCCCGACACCACTGCAAAAATCGCCCAGATTCGGGCCCCCGACCCGCTGGGCCAAAACGTGCTGCTGAGCTTTTTGCTGGTGCTGGGGCTGCTCTACGGCGGGGTGCGCGCCACCTACCAGCCCGGCTTGGCCCGCGTGTTCCGGTTCGACGAGCTGTTCGGCAACACCCCCGAGCAAGGCACCTTCCTGGCGCGGCCGGCATTTTCGTTGCTCAATATGCTGCTGGTGTTGCTGTTCGGGCTCTCTTTCGCGCTGCTGCTCATTGCGTTGCACACGGGCCTCGAAAACCTGCCCTTGGTGCGGCAGTTCGTGGCCGTGCCCGAGCGCGCCATCGTGGCGCGGGTGCTGCTCTACGCGGCCCTCATTGCGGGCTTCGTGCTCGGCAAATACCTGTACGTGTCGCTGCTGGCCTACACCTTCGACTTGCGCGAGTTGGTAGCGGTGCAATACCGCGAGTTTTTGCGCACTACGCTGCTGGCCGGGCTATTCCTGCCCTTTGTGCTGCTCCTGTACCTGGGCCTAAACAGCAGCTACCCCGCCGCAGTGGCCGGTACGGCGGCGGCCGTCATCGCGCTGGTGCTGGTGGGCACCGTGCTGCGGGTGTTGCACACCGTGCACCAGCGGGCGTCACTGCTTAATCTTCATTTGTTTGCTTACCTTTGTGCTACCGAAATACTGCCCCTGCTCATTTTGCTAAGGCTGTTGGTGTTTACCACTTAGTTGCTGCCGGGCGGCCCCCGCCCAGCCTTTGCCCAGGTTTTCTTTCCTCTATCGTTCTAGCAGTACTCCTTTTCTTCTTGTATGGCCGAGAGTGCAGACACGCCGGGCATCGGCCGGCACACCAAGCGCATCCAAAGCATTTTGGTAACCCAGCCCAAGCCCACTACCGAAGTTTCCCCGTATTCGGCCCTTGCTGAGAAGTACGGCATTCGGGTTGATTTTCGGGAGTTTATCGAAGTTCAACCAGTCTCCTACAAAGACTTTCGGCGCGATAAAATCAATATTGCGGACTTTACGGCGGTGATTTTCACCAGCCGTAACGCCGTCGACCACTTCTTCCGCATTTGCCAGGAAGCCAAAATCGAGATGCCTGCCGAAATGAAATATTTCTGCATTTCGGAGCAGACGGCTAACTACTTGCAGAAGTACATCGTGTTGCGCAAGCGCAAGCTCTTTGTGGGCACGCGCACGGCGGCCGACTTGTTCGACGTCATCAAAAAGCACAAGGGCGAGAATTTTCTCTACCCGTGCTCTGATATTCGCAAAGACGACTTGCCGGTGTTTATGCGCGCCAACAACCTCAAGTTTACGGAAGCCGTCATCTATCGCACGGTGGCCAGCGACTTGTCGGATTTGTCGGACGTGAAGTACGACGTGCTGGCGTTTTTTAGCCCCTCGGGTATCAGCTCGCTGTTCGTCAACTTCCCCAATTTTGTGCAAGACGGTACCCGTATCGCAGCTTTCGGCCCCACCACGGCTAAGGCCGTGCGCGATGCCAACTTGGAGCTCGACATCGAGGCCCCCATGCCCAACGCGCCTTCTATGGCAGGGGCCATCGAGGCATATATTCGCCGCAATCAACAGGCCTGATAAAATAAAACAGGCCTCCTTTGAGCCAGTTTTTTTAACCGTTGATGAGAATTTCACAAACGCCGAAAACTTTGTTTTCGGCGTTTTGCGTTGGGCCCCGTACCAGGTCACGAGCCCGCGAATTAACCTTACATTTGAACGTACATCCCATGGTCTGTGCGTATCTCTGTGGCCTATTTCTCCTTTCCTTGGTTTCTACCCCATGAAAAAAA
Source organism: Hymenobacter nivis (assembly GCF_003149515.1). Taxonomy (NCBI): domain Bacteria; kingdom Pseudomonadati; phylum Bacteroidota; class Cytophagia; order Cytophagales; family Hymenobacteraceae; genus Hymenobacter; species Hymenobacter nivis. The sequence goes on along the minus strand of NZ_CP029145.1, from coordinate 3,188,208 downwards.
GCTTACTTGCCCTTCTCCTACTGGCCGGTGGCGCAGCTCCGGCCCTGGCACAACAGCAGCCCCAGTTCACCCACTACGGCTTCAATGGCATGTACCTCAACCCGGCGTACGCCGGCATTAAGGGGCAGGGCGAGGTTAACCTGATCGGCCGCTACCAATACTACAATCTCACTAATAGCCGGGGCGACGCCAACGGAGCCCCCCGCACGGGCTTGATTACGGCCTCGCTGCCCATTCTGGCCCTCAACGGCGGCGTGGGGCTGGCCGTGAGCTACGACCAAGCCGGGGAAGTACGGGTGACCAACACCGCTTTGTCGTATTCGCAGCACGTCAAGCTGGGGGCCGGTAAGCTGGGTTTCGGCATTCAGGGCACGTTCACCTACATCAGCGCGGGTACGTTCGTGGCCATTGATCCCATCGACCCTTACATTCCTTACAATGGGTCCGACCGCAAGTTTGATGCGGGGGCCGGCATTTGGTACGAGTCGCCAAAGTTCTATGCCGGTTTGAGCGCCAACAACTTACTGCGCTCCACTTATCACTTCGCCAACCAGTACGGCAATTCGGTTCCTTCTTATTTAGGAGAAAATCACGCTTATTTCACGGCAGGATACAATATTGAGGCATCTTCTTCCGTTGTTGTTACGCCCACGATTCTAGCCAAGGCCGTACTGCCCGGCAATTCTGGATCGAGCAACAAGTTTGGTAACACAAAAAATTATTCTTTTGAAGGAGGGCTACGGGCCACCCTTGATGATAAATATTGGATAGGTGCAAACTATAGGCTACAAGAATCCGTTTCGGGCTTAATTGGATTAAGCTTTGCTAAAGACAATGCAATTCGCGTAGGCTACGCTTTTGATTTTGTTGCATTTAATCAAGATGCGCGAGCCCTCAGTTCCCACGAAATTTTGCTCTCGTACCGCCTGCCTAAGCCCGGATTGATTCTCCGGCCGGCCATCCGCACGCCCCGCTACAGTTTCTAGCCTATCGAGCGACCGTTAAAAACGCTGTTTTTCACTTGGTAAGGCCCTTTATGGCCCCGCCTTTGCTGGTGCACCCACTGCACCAATCTGCTCATCAATTGTTGCGGGACATTTTTTACGCTTTTGCGGTGCTCACACCTGCGATAAAAAATTATTGTGCAATTGTGCTGGAAATTGTATATTTGCCAGCCGAACAACATAAACCGATAGCTCTGCCAATTCAACACGACTCTTTACTCCCATGAATAAGTTATTAGCATTATCCCTGTTCGCGCTTTCTGGAGCCCTTTTGGGGGGTTGCAGCTTTAGCAAGGGCTTCGAAGGCGAATTAGTCGGCGCACAGGACCGGCCTTATTACAATCCTCAAGAAGTACCTTTTGGAATGGTACCCTGCCCGGGCGGTACCTTTCATATGGGCCAGACGGACCAGGACATTTCCGCGTCGATGGTGAACATGAACAAGCAGGTGACTATCGCCGGCTTTTACATGGACGAGACGGAAATCACTAACAATAAATACCGTCAGTTCATCGAAGCAATCAAGCAGGACTCGCTGGATGTGCTCGGTGAGGAATACGTGATGACGGAATTGTACCCTGACACGACGGTGTGGGTACGCGACTTTACCTACCACATGGGCGACCCCCTGCTGGAATATTACTACACCCACCCGGCGTTCGACGATTATCCAGTGGTAGGCGTGGATTGGTTCGCGGCAAAATACTTTTGCAACTGGCGCACCAAATACCGCAACGCTACCCGCGAAGAGCGTGGCGATGCCGCCGACCCCAACTTCCGCTTGCCCTCGGAGGCTGAGTGGGAGTACGCTGCCCGCGGTGGCCGCGAAGGCGCTACCTATCCTTGGGGCGGCCCTTACTTGCGCAATACCAAAGGCTGCATGCTGGCCAACTTCAAGCCCGGCCGCGGCGACTATGTCAGCGATGGCTACGCCTACACCTCAGAAGTGGGCTCGTTCTTCCCCAACGATTTCGGCTTGTATGATATGTCGGGCAACGTAGCCGAGTGGTGCGACGATGCTTATATGGAAGCTTCGGTGCCCGTGGTGTGGGACTTGAACCCCACCAACCCCGACGACAACGAACCCCGCAAAGTGGTGCGCGGCGGCTCGTGGAAAGACATTGCTTACTTCCTCGAAACCGGTACCCGCAATTTCGAATACCAAGACTCGGCCCGCTCCTACATCGGCTTCCGCTGCTCGATGATTCAAATCGGTATGGGTTCCAATTCCAAGCTCAACTAATTTATATTAACCACCCAACCCACAATTAACCTTCCACACTTCTTTAACTTTTACTAAGATGGCCGCTAAAAAGAATTTTCTATATGACGATGTGATGCCCAAGGTGTATGGCATCGGTGCTGCAGTAGTTATTATTGGTGCACTATTTAAAATTCTGCACTGGAAAGGTGCTGATATTATGCTTATGGTGGGCTTGGGCACGGAAGCCGTTATCTTCTTCCTGAGCGCTTTCCAGCCCCACCAATCCGACCACGATTGGTCGCTGGTGTACCCCGAACTGAGCGAAGGCTACGACCCCAGTACCAATGACAACCGTTTCCGCGACAGCAAGCCGAACGGCCTGACTGGTAAGCTGGACGACATGCTGAAAAACGCCAACGTAACCCCCGAAGCCCTTGCTAACCTGGGCCAGGGCCTGAACCGCCTCAGCACCACTACGGCTCAGTTGGGCCAGTTGGGCGATGCTACCAATGTGACCGACGAGTACACGAAGAAAGTACGTACCGCCGCCGATTCGCTCGACAAAATCAACGTGGCTTACTCGAACACCGCGGCGGCTATTACGTCGCTGGCCGATGCTACGGGCGACGCTAAAGAGTATCACCAGCAGGTGCAGAACGTGACTAAGAACCTGGGGGCCCTGAATGCGGTGTACGAAATGGAATTGCAGGACGCCAACACGCATCTCAAGTCCATGAACCAGTTCTACGGTACGCTGGGCAAGGCCATGGACAACATGACCCAGGCCGGCAAGGACACTGAGCAGTTCCAGAAGCAAGTGGCCGACCTGACCGGCAACCTGACCTCGCTTAACCGGGTGTACGGCAATATGCTGAGCGCAATGCGCGTTCCTGCCCAAGCCTAAGGGAAGTGTCTTATCCTAATTATTCCTTATTACTCATTTCTAAAGGATATTCCTGATGGCGGGTGGAAAAGAAACACCGCGGCAGAAGATGATTGGCATGATGTACCTCGTGCTAACCGCTCTGCTTGCGCTGCAAGTGAACTCAGCAATTCTGCTGAAGTTCAAGTTCATCGACGACAGCTTAATTGGTGTGAACGATAAAACATCGGCGGCGGCCGATGGCACGGTAAAAGGCATTGAGGCCGCCGTGGTTAAAAACCAAAACCAGGCCCGTGACAAGGCCGTGCTGGCTCAAAGCGAAGAAATCCGCGAAAAGACCAAGACGATGGTGGCTTACCTGCGCGACCTCCGCGACAAGCTGGTAACGGCTTCGGATAACGTGAAAGGTGCTACCGAATACAAGAACATGAGCGCCGAGGATAAGGTAGCCATCACCATGATTGGGGGCACCAAGAATGGCTTGGCTTACCCAATGAAGGCCAAGCTGAACGATTACTCTTCGTACATCAAAGGCTATGTGCCCTCGGCCGTGCCGCTGGCGCTCGACGGTAAAGAAGACCCGCTGGTGAAAACCATGCCCGAGCAGGCCAACAAGGACTTCGCCGAGTTGAACTTCGAGAATACGCCGCTGGTAGCGGCCCTCGCCGTGCTGTCGCAGAAAGAAACCGAAGTGCTGAAATACGAGGCTGATGCCTTGTCGGCCCAAGCGCAGAAGGTCGGTGCTAAAACCATTGTATTTGACAAGATCGGCGCTTTCGCTTCGGCTGAGTCGAACACGGTGGCCGCTGGCACTAAGTACAAGGCCGAACTGTTCCTGACCGCCGCTGCTTCGAGCATCCACCCGTCGATGACGCTGAACGGCTCGTCGCTGGCCGTGGGCCCCGATGGCCACGGTAAAGTAGAGTTCACGGCCCGCCCCGGTAGCTTCGATGCTTCGGGCAATGCTAAGGCTTCGTGGACGGGTACGGTTCGCTTCAACCAGAACGGCCGCGACACCACCTTCAAAGTGCTGGTCCCTTACACCATCACCAAGCCGGTGATGCAGATTCAGTCGGCTTCGGTGCAGGCCCTGTACTTCAAGTGCGGCAACAAGCTGACCGTGAACGTGCCGGCCCTGGGGGCCCAGTACAAGCCCGGCTTCTCGGCTTCGGGTGCTACTACCATTACAGGCAGCAAGCTCGGCGATGTGACGCTGGTGCCCAACGCCCGCGAGGTAATCCTCAACGTGAGCAGCGGCGGCAACGCCATTGGCTCGCAAACCTTTCAGGTGCGCCCCATTCCTAAGCCTGAAATCAAATGTTTCGTAGGCGGCCGTGAGGCCAACGAGAAGCAAGGAACCCCTGGTACTGCCGTGCGTTCGTTGACGCTGAAAGCTGTGCCGGACGCCGGTTTCTTGACCTTCCTGCCCGATGATGCCCGCTTCCGGGTGTCGAGCTACGAGGTGACGCTGGTGCGCGGCAAGCGCCCCGCTATCCCTACCCGCACGATTTCGGGCCCCGATGCTAACCTGAGCGATGTAGTAAATGCTTACCGCGAAGGTGACCGCCTCTACATTGAAGTGAAAGGCGTGCAGCGCATGAACTTCCAGAATAATGTGGAGTCCGTGAACGTATCGCGCACTTTCAACATTCCGCTGCTGTAATACTAATCTATCCGGGTCCGGCGTTGACCGGCTGTTTCTATCCCCGCTTATCCCGCGTTCACATGAAAGCTACCCAAACTCTGGCCATTATGGCCGCCAGCCTGACGCTCAGCACCGCTGCTATGGCCCAGGAGCAGGCCACTACGGCCAGCAGCACGGGCTCGCGCCGGCCGATTCCGCTGTCCGACCAAATGTTCCGCAAAAGCATCTGGCGCGCCATAGACCTGCGCGAGAAGCAGAACAAGCCCATGTTCTCGGAAGGCAAGGAAATTAGCCGCGTCATCCTTGATGCCGTGAAGCGGGGCGAAATCCAGGCCTACCGCAACGATTCGCTAACCTCGACCTTCACCCCGGCCGAAGTGTCGTCCAACATGTCGTATGCTGATAAAACCAACGAACTGAGCGCCGACGAAAAAGCCGCTGGCTTTAGCGAGAGCGACCTGGGCGGCGGTGCCGCCGCCGATGACGGTTGGGGGGCCCCGGCTAAGAAAAAATCAACCGCTGCTACCACGCGCCGGCCTAAGCTGGGTGCCAACGGTAAGCCACTCAAGGACAAGCGCGGCAGGGTAATTTACGAGACGGTACCCGCCGTGGCCGCAGCGCCGGTGGTGAAAGTGTCCCCTGTGAACGAGTATCGGGCCAAGGACCTGTACCAGTTAGAGCTAAAGGAGGACATGATCTTTGACAAGAAACGGTCGCGTATGTACCACGACATCAAGACTATCGGCATCCTTGTGCCATCCACGCTACCGTCCAACGTGTCGGGAATCGAGAAAACCGTCGGTTATTTTAAATACAACGATTTAGTGAAGGTGTTCCGCGCCAACCCGCAGAACGCCATCTGGTTCAACTCCCAGAACGACGCCCAGCACAAGAACCTGGCCGATGCTTTTGAGCTGTGGCTGTTCAACTCCTACATTACTAAGGTGTCGAACGCCGGGGATGCGCGCCTCGACGACATCTACGGTGGGCAGCAGCAAGGCATTCTGGCCGCGCAGCAGACAGCCGCCGATTTGGTGGAGTACGAGTACAACTTGTGGTCTTTCTAAGTCACCAGTTCCGTAGCCGAACGTTTTAATAGAAAGGGGCCCCCGGCAGCAATGCTGGGGGCCCCTTGGCTTTAGGCCGAGGCCGTTGCCACGAGGTTACTCGGCGGGCTCGGCTTCCTGCTGGTCGAAGTAGGCTTGGAGCACCTTGGTTTTGGCTTTGCCGACTTCGGCGACTAGCTCGGCTTCGCTCAACTCGCGGATCTTCTTCACGGACTTGAACTTGTTCAGTAGCTTTTCGGCCGTGACGGGCCCCAAGCCTTTCACATCGGTTAGCTCGGTTTTGAGGGTGCCGGCGTCGCGCAGGGAGCGGTGGAAGGTGATGCCGAAGCGGTGCACTTCGTCGCGCATCCGCTGGAACAGGCGCAGCGACTCGCTCCGCTTGTCGATGTAGATGGGCAGCGGGTCGTTGGGCACGTAGATTTCCTCCAGGCGCTTGGCGATGCCGATGACCGGGATCTGGCCCCATAGGTTCAGGTCCTTCAGGGCCTTCACGGCCATGCTGAGCTGGCCCTTGCCACCGTCCACGATGACGAGCTGGGGCAGGCTGGCGCCCTCCTCGCTGAGGCGGCGGTAGCGGCGGTGCACCACTTCGTACATGGACTGGAAATCGTCGGGGCCCACCACGGTTTTGATGTGGTAGTGGCGGTAATCCCTCTTACTAGGCTTGGCGTTGCGGAAGCACACCATCGCCGCCACCGGGTTGTCGCCCTGGAAGTTCGAGTTGTCGAAGCATTCGATGTGCTTGGGCAAGTCCTTGAGGCGCAAGTCCTTCTTAATGGTTTCCATGATGCGCACCTCGTTCAGGTCCTTGCCACGCTCGTTCATGCTCTCCTTTTCCTTGCGCAGGTAGAGTACGTTTTTCAGGCCCAGCTCCAGCAGCTTGCGCTTGTCGCCGATTTGGGGCACGGCCAGCGCTACGCCGGGCAGCGGCAGCTCCAGGGCCACGTTGGAGAGCACTTCGCGGGCCTCGCTTTCAAAGTCCTGGCGCAGCTGCATCACCAGGGGCCCCAGGATTTCGGCGTCGGGCTCGTCGAGCTTCTTCGTCACTTCCAGGGTCTGGGTGAGGATGATGGAGCCGTTCATCACCTTCATGTAGGAGATGAAGGCGGCCTTCTCGTTCGAGGCAATGGCGAACACGTCGATGTTGGTCAGCGTGTCGCTCACGATCGTGCTTTTGGCCTGGAAGGCGTCGAGCTTGTCCAATTTCACCTTGAACTGGTGGGCCAGCTCGTACTGCATCTCCTGGGCGGCGCGGCCCATCTGCTCGCGGAAGTACTGCTTCGGAATGCGCAGATCGCCGTTCAGGATTTGCTTGATCTGGGTGATGTAGCCGTTGTAGGTGGCCTCGTCCTCCAGGTTCACGCAGGGGCCCTTGCAGTTGCCGATGTGGTACTCCAGGCACACCTTGAACTTGCCGGCCGCCACGTTGGCCGGCGCCAGGTTGTAGGTGCAGGTGCGCAGCGGGTACAGGGCCCTGATCAGCTCCAATAGCACGTTCATGGCCGTGCCCGTGGCGTAGGGCCCGTAGTAGCGCGAGCCGTCGGCCACCTTGTTGCGCGTGGGCAGCAGGCGCGGAAACCGCTCGCTGGTGAGGCAGAGGTAGGGGTAGGTTTTGCCGTCTTTCAGCAGGATGTTGTACTTGGGCTGGTGCTGCTTGATGAGGTTGTTCTCGAGCAAAAACGCGTCCGACTCCGAGTCCACAATCGTGAATTCCAGGCGCTTGATGTTGCGCACCAGCTGCTGGGTCTTCTTGTTGTGGTCGTTCTTGTTGAAGTAGCTGCTCACCCGCTTGCGTAGGTCGATGGCCTTGCCCACGTAGATGATGCCCTCGTCGTCGAAATACTTGTACACCCCCGGCCGGTGGGGGAGGTGGTTGATTTGGGCTTGTAAATCGGGGGAAGCGGCCATGCGAAAGCGAGGGAAAGGAAACAGTTGCGGAGTAGAACGACAAAACCGGCCCCGTTGTGCCGCAAATACCCCCGGGGCCCCTAAAAAGGCAAGCCGAAAAATTAAATCGCGGGTCCGACCCCCGATTTCGGACCTCGGAGGGTCCGTTTCGAGGGTCCGACCCCCGATTTCAGTCCTCAGAAGCTCAATTTAGCGCCTCGGAAGCTCAAAATCGGTCCTCCGAGGGTCTATTTGGAGCCAATTTGGTTCGAGATAGACCCTCAGAGGACCGATTTTAAGGGTTTAAGCCCCGAAATCGGGCCAATTGGGCTCTATCTCGGTCCTCGGAGGATGAAAATAGATCCTCTGAGGACCAAAATCGGGGGTCGGACCCCCGATTTAAATTGGCTGCCGCCGACCAGGGCCCCCGGGGGGTCCTTAAATATCCTGCTTGTTGGGGCCCTCCAGGTCGGGCTGGGCCATTTTCTGGTCATACGGGATGGTGTCGCGCTGGGCCGCGCCGGTGTACTTCGAGCAGTCAATCTCGATGCTCAGCGGCTTGGCCGGCAGCGGGAAGGGGCCCCGGTTGATGGCGATGTCCTTGTCGGCGTACACCTTCTTCATGAAGATGCCGTAGAGCGGCAGCGCCAGCCGGGCCCCCTGGCCGTAGGCCCCGGTGCGGAAGTGGATGCTGCGGTCCTCGCCGCCAATCCACATGCCGCAGACCAGGTCGGGGGTGATGCCCATGAACCAGGCATCGGAGTAGTTGGAGGTGGTGCCGGTCTTGGCCCCGATATCGTAGGGGAACTTGAAGCCCGTGTGCAGGATGGTGCTGGTGCCGCCGGGCTCGGTGGTGCTGGCTTGCAGCATGTTGGTCATGATGTAGGCCGTTTCCTCGCTCAGCACCTCCTTGGTCTGGGGCTGGAATTCGCGCAGCACGTTGCCGTTCTTGTCCTCGATGCGCGTCACCATCACTGGCGCGGTCCACACGCCCTTGTTCACGAAGGTGGCGTACACCCCGCAAAGCTCAAAAATGCTGCAATCGGAGGCCCCGAAGCCCACCGACGGTACCGCATCAATAGGCGAGGTGATGCCCAGGCGCTTGGCGTAGCCCACCACCACTTCGGGCGTGAGCTTGAGCACCAGCCACGCCGTGATGGAGTTCATGGAGCGGGCCAGGGCCTGGCGCAGCGTGAAGGTGCGCCCTGAGTAGTTGCCCTCGAAGTTCTGGGGCGTGTAGGGGGGCCGGCCGGCCACGGCCGGGAAGGTGGTGGGCACGTCGGGCCGCGGGTAGCACGGCGAGTAGCCCTGGTCGATGGCCGCCGTGTACACAATCGGCTTGAAGGTGGAGCCCGGCTGGCGCTTGCCCTGGCGCACGTGGTCGAACTTGAAGTACTTAAAGTTGGCGCCCCCCACCCAGGCCTTCACCTGGCCGTTCAGCGGGTTCATGGCCATGAAGCCGGCCTGCAAATAGCGCTTGTAGTAGGCCAGCGAGTCGAGCGGCGACATCAGCACTTCCCGCTCGCCCTGCCAGCTGAACACCTGCATTTTGTACTTCTTGCGCAGGTAGTAATTCACCGAGTCGCGGTTGCCTTCGTAGATGTTCATCAGCGACTTGTAGCGCTGGGTGCGGCGCATGGCAGTGTTCAGGAAGTTGGGGATGACCTGGCCGTTCTCGTCGCGCCAGGGCAGCTGGCCCTTCCAGTGGGCCGAAAACCACTTCTGCTGCAAGGCCAGGTGCTCGTTCACGGCCGCTTCGGCGTGCTCCTGCATCCGCGCGTCGAGGGTGGTGTAAATCTTCAGGCCATCGGCGTACAGGTCGTGGTCCGTCTCGCGGGCCCAGGCCAGCAGCGACTTGGCCACCTCGGTACGGAAGTACGGGGCCAGGCCCTTGGCCGGGTTTTCTACGTTGTAGTGCAGCACGATGGGTTGGGCCGTGTCGGCGGCCAGCTCGGCGGCCGGAATGTAGTGGGCCCTGGCCATCTGGCGCAGCACCCAGTTGCGGCGGCGGCGCGAGCGGTCGGGGTGCACCTTGGGGCTGAAGCGGCCGGGCGCGTTCACGATGCCCACCAGCGTGGCCGCCTCGGGCGTCGTCAGCTGGCGCGGGGCCTTGTTGAAGAACGTTTTGGCCGCCGTATTGATGCCGTAGGCGTTCGAGCCGTACTCCACCGTGTTCAGGTACATGCGCAGGATTTCGCGCTTCGTGTAGTTGCGCTCCAGCCGGATGGCCAGCAGCCATTCCTTGGTTTTGGCCACCAGGATGCCCACCTTGCCGCTGCCGTTCAGCAGGCCGTCGTTCAGGGTATTGGGCTGGTCGGGCCGGGTTTTGAACAGCACCTTGGCCACCTGCTGCGTGAGCGTGGAGCCCCCGCCGCCGTGTCCCAGCGCTACCACCGCCCGCGCAATGCTGCGCGGATCGATGCCCGAGTGCTGCTCGAAGCGCACGTCCTCGGTGGCCACCAGTGCGTCAATCAAGTTCTGGGGCAGGTCTTTGTACTCGGCGGGCGTGCGGTTCTCGCGGAAGTACTTGCCCAGCAGCATGCCGTCGGCGGAGTAGATTTCGGAGGCCAGCTCGGAGCGCGGGTTTTCGAGCGATTTCAGGTTCGGCATCCGCCCGAACAGGTTCAGGAAGTTGCTGTTCACGGCCAGCACGTAGCCCCCGGCCACCAGCGCACCGCCCACAAACAGCACCCACAGCGTGCGCACAAAAGCCGTGTAGCGCCCCGGCCGGGCCGGCGCAGGGGCCCCATTGGACCGGCGGGGCGTAGCAGCAGAGTAGTCAGGCATAAGCAAATAAGGGCAAAATCAACACGCAAAAATAAAGCCCACGGCGCGGGCCGCGGGCCTGTCAGCAAAAAGAGCACCAGCCCGCCGCCCGGGGTCCTACTTGTACACCTTCTGAAAAAACGCCTGGTAGCCGGCCAAGTCGCCGGAGCTTTGCAGCAGCGCCAGGTTTTCGAGGCTGATGACCAGCACCTGGAAGCCTTGTCCGCGCAGCCGCCCCAGCGGCGACTGGGGCCCCCGCAGCTTCACGGCGTAGCTCTGGGCCACCTTGGCGCCCACCAGGGCACGCACCACCAGCAAGTCCTGTTTGTCGTCGAGGGCCCCGGCTTGCACCTGCAAGTTCACGTCGCGGAACCAGCGGTGGTTGTACGCGTCCAGCGCCGCATCTAAATTGGCCACCGGCGGCGTACCCTTCGGGAACACCAGCACCACGGCGTGGGCTGCACTCAGCTGCGTGCCATAGGCCGTAGCAGGCGCGGCAGGCGCGGGCGCAGCAGCGGCGTTCGGGTCAGCTGCCGGCGCTGGGGCCCCAGTGGGAGTGGGGGTGCCTGCGGCCGGCGCTGGGGCCCCAGTGGTGGGGGTGCCGGCGGCTGGCACTGGGGCCCCAGTGGGAGTGGGGGTGCCGGCGGCCGGCGCTGGGGCGGCCCTGGGCACTACCGGCGCGGGCGCAGTTGTTGCTGGCGCGCCCGTTACGGCTGCTTTGGGCGCATTCTTCGGGGCCCTCCGCGCCGGTACCGTCGGTTTTGGCGAGCCCTTGGGAGCCTCCGCAGCCGGCGTTATTCCCGGGGGGGGCGCTGGCGCCACCGGGGCGGGCGCGGCTGGCGTGGGCGTTACGGCCGCGGCTGGCGACTCATCGTTGCTGTAGTACACGCGCAGCCGGCTGTCGATTTCGCCGGGGCGGAATATCGACACTACGGGCTTGTCCATCGAGGCCAGGGCCCCGGTGATTTGGCCGGCGTCCTGCCGCTGGTAGGTGCTGGCCAGGGCGCGGGCCTCGGGTACCAGCGGGCTGTCGGGGAAGTCTTTATAGAACTTCTCCACCATGCCGCGGGCCGTGAGCGGCGGCTGGGTACGCACCACGAGCAGCGTTTTTAAGTACGCCACCCGGTCGCTGAGGTCGTTCTTGGGATATTGGCGCTCGGTGCGCGCCAGCACGCCCGAAGCCTTGCGGAACTCCTGGTTTTTATAAAGCACAAACGCCGAATCGACGCGGCTGGCCACGGCCTTATGCAGGGCCAGCTCGTGCTCGCGGTACTGCGGGTCGGCAATCAGCTTGGCGTAGAGCGACTGCGGAAATTCGCGCTGCAAAGCGGCCGCGTAGCCAGCGGCTTTAGCGGCGTCGGGCAGGGCTTTGTAATGCAAATACAGTAGGTAGTAAGCGTCGGGCGCGTTGAGGCCCTGGGGGAAACGCTGCACCTGCTGGGCATAGGTGGCAATGCCTTGGTCGCGCTCCTTCAGCTGCTCTTTGTAGATGTTGCCCAGCTCGTACAGCGCCGCTTCAATCTGTTTGTTAGACGCTTGCAGCTTTTCGGGCGTGGTGGGCAGCGTCTGGCGGTACTGCACTAGTAGGTCCCGCTTTTCGGCGGCAGGATCCACGGCGGGAGCCACGCGGGGGCCATCGGGGGCCCCGGTGGTGGGGTTCACGCGGGTGTCGCCGTTGCCGGTCACGGTGACGGGCACGCTGCCGTTGGCCGCGGGGTTGGCGCTGTTGGCTTGGCTGCTGGTGCGCCAGTTGTCCTGCAGGCGGCGGTTGTCCCACTTGCGCAGGAAATCGGCGCGCGCCGTGCCCAGCGTGGCGGGGTTGTCGAAGTACCACTTGGCCCCGGTGCCGGCGGCGGTGGGGTCAAACGCCAGCGGGTCGATGGCCGACTGGCCGCTGGGCAAGTTGCTCAGCGAGCTGCCGTTGCTGAGGCTCGGCCGGCCGGCCAGCTCGGCGGCGCGGGCCTGGTCCTTGTCAGCCAGCACCTTCTTGGCCAGCGCCACCTGGCGGGCCGTCAGCTCGGCGCTGGCGTACTGGTCGAGGCGCTGGTCGAGGGCCCCTGGGTCGAGCCGCACCAGCGCCTGGAGGCTGTCCTGGGTTTCGACGATGGTGTACTGCTTGGCAAATTCCTTCAGAATGTCGGCCCGCTCCTTAACGGCCACGTAAGTGCGGGCCGTCTGGCTCATGTTCTGCACCGTGCTGTCGTAATAGGCCGCCGCGAGGCGGAATTTCTGCAAGTTCTCGTAGTAGATGCGCCCGGCCAGCAGGTAGGTGTAGCTCTTCTGGGAGCGGTTGGTGGTAGTGGCCTTGGCGGCGGTGCGCAGCTGAGCCAGGGCCCCGGCGTAGTCTTTCTGGCGGTAAGCCAGCCGCGCCAGCTCGTAGTAAATCTTGTCGTGGTACTCCTTGTTCTTCGGGTCCTTCAGCAGCCCGGCGAAGTACTTATCGAGCCGGGCCTTGTTCTCCGCGTCCAGCCCCGACACCTGCGCCAGCAGCAGCTTGCTGAAAAAATCCAGCTCGTAGGGCGGGTTGTGGGCCAGGATGTCGTTGAGCTGCGCCACTGCCTTCTTGTCGTCGCCCTGCTCCTGGTACAGCTGGGCCAGCAGGTAACGCGTGCGCGAACGCTCGTTCTTGATTTCAATCAGCGGCACGGCCCGCTCCAGCTGCGGAATGGCCAGTTTCGGCTCCTCAGTGCGCAGGTAGTAGTCGGCGCGGGTCAGGAACAGCTCGCGGGCGTCGGCCGGGGCCCCCACCTCCCGGTCCAGCAGGTCCGACACGGCCTTGGCGCTCTCCAGCTGGTCGGTGGCCATGAAGGTGCGCATCAGCCCAATCAGGCCCTCGTGCTGGGCGTTGGGGTCTTTGCTGGTCGAGTTCACGTATTTAAATGTCAGCGCCGCATCGTCAAACTGCATCGCGTAGAACCGGGCCCAGGCTACCAGCAGGTAGGCGTCGTCGGTCCAGTCCGACCCTGGCCGGTTCTGAATCGGCATCGATGCCCGCTTGATGATGCCATTCAAATCGGCCCGGTTGGCCCGCACGCTGGCGCTGTCCAGCGTCGGGAACAGCGGTAGCCGCTGGTTGTAGTCGTTCACGCGCCCCGCGTACAGCTTGGTTTCGGTGGCGCGCAGTTGCTCGCGGGCCAGGAAGTAGGCATTATCGCGCGCCGCCACGTTGTTGATGGCGTGGCCCACCACGCCGGTGCTCGACGCGCAGCCGGCCAGCCACCCGAGGCCCAGCAGCAACCCGGCCCAGGCCAGCCAGCGAAAATTCAGCGAGTAATTCGTCAAAGCCAAAAGAAAAGGAAAAAGCCGGCTGCTGGGGCCCTAACGCCGCCGGGGCCCCGAAATGTTCGCTCAGCAACGCGCGCCCGCGCCATACCAACGGCGGCCGCCGGGTAAAATTACGTTTCCCCTCCCAAACCCCCGCCGGTCTGGGCCGTAGCTTTGCGCCCCGTCCTTCACGTCCCGCTCATGCCCCTCCCACCCACCGCCGGCCCCGGGCCCGAATCCGACCCTGCCGGCGACGACCGGCTGCGCACCGTGGCTAAGTATTCGGGCATCGCTTTTCAGATGCTGGCCACCATCGGCCTCAGCGCCTGGGCCGGCACGTGGCTCGACGGCCACTACCACACCAAAACGCCGTGGTTCACCATCGGGCTCATGCTGGCGGGCGTGCTCGTGGCCCTCTACCAAGTCATACGCTCCCTCACCAACAACGCCTAGCGCCAGCTCCGTCATGTTCGTTTTTTTGCGGCCATTCGTGGCCTTTTGTTGCGTTGTGGGCCTGGTCCTCTACGGGCTGCATGCCGCCTTCGGGGCCGCCGCGGTGCATCCGCTGGCGCCGTCTCTGTTCGCCGGGTTGGCGGCCCTCACCTTCATCGGCTTGGCCATCACAGCGCGGGCCGTGCGTGCCAACCCCGATAATTTTCTGGCGGCCTATTTCGGCTCCGTGGCGCTCCGGTTGGTGGCCGGCTTGGCGGCCGTCCTAGCGTACCTCTACAACGGCGGGGCCCACGCCGGACGGGCCACTTACACCTTCCTGGGCGCCTTCTTCATATTGTACTTTCTCTTTGCTGGCTTTGAAATTTGGGCTATTTTAACTAACTTGCGGCCGTTTTCAAAAAAACAAGTACCGGAGCAGTAGTTAGTTACTTCGGTTTGTGATATTAAGTCCGTTTGAATGAAGCATTTACTATCGATTCTCCTTTTTCTGCTGACCCTGCCGGTTTTTGCCCAAGAGCCCGCCAAGGGCGCTGAGCCGGCCGAAGCCTTCAACGCGGGGGAAGTTATTTTGCACCACATCGCCGATTCCCACGAATGGCACTGGTTCTCCACCGACAACGGCAATTTCGTTAGCTATTTCCCCATCATCGCCTACCAGCCGGGCAAAGGCCTGTCGGTGTTTTCGTCGGAAAAAATAACCGAAGGCAAAAGCTACGAAAACCTTAAGCTCGAGCATGAACACCTGACCGCGCTGGACGGCAGCAAAGTATACGATTTCTCCATTACCAAAAACGTCGTGGCTCTTATGCTGAGCAGCCTGGTTTTGGTACTCGTGTTCACGTCGGTGGCTCGCGGCTACCGCCGCCGCGTAGGCCAGGCCCCTACCGGCTTGCAGTCGTTCCTAGAGCCGTTCGTAGTATTTATTCGCGATGAGGTAGCCAAGAAAAGCATCGGCCCCAAGTACGAGCGCTACATGCCGTACCTGCTCACCGTGTTCTTTTTTATCTGGTTCAACAACCTGCTGGGCCTCACGCCCGGGGCTGCCAACCTGACCGGCAACGTAGCCGTAACGGCCATGCTAGCCATCCTCACGCTGATTATCACCCTGTTCAGCAGCAACAAAAACTACTGGGGACACATCTTCGCGCCTCCCGGGGTGCCGTGGGCACTCTACATAATCATGATACCGGTTGAGCTGGTCGGGATAATTGTGAAGCCTTTCTCGCTCGCGGTGCGGCTATTCGCCAACATCACGGCCGGCCACATCATCATTCTCAGCTTCATCAGCCTGATTTTCATTTTTCGCTCGGCTGGGGCTGGCTTCCTATCGGTTCCTTTCGGCCTGTTCATCAGCCTATTGGAGCTGCTAGTGTCCATCCTGCAAGCGTACATCTTTACGTTGCTTACGGCCATGTACATCGGTGGAGCCGTTGAAGAGCACCACCACGAAGAAGACTTTGGCACCGCCGAACAGTTGCATGGTGGCTCCAACCTGGGCCGCCTCACCCGCCCCGACGTAGCCGCTCACTAATATTAATATCTTCTGATGGGGCCCCGGGCGGCGCTCCGTACCTATTTTTGCGTTTTCATTTTTTCAACACACTTCCCTTTTACCATGCTTCTCTCGTTGTTACTGCAAGTTGTTAATTCTGTTGGTCTGGCCGTAATGGGTGCTGGCATTGGTGCTGGTTTGGCTATTATCGGCGCTGGCCTAGGTATCGGCCGCATCGGTGGTAGCGCTATGGATGCCATCGGCCGTCAGCCAGAGGCCTCTGGTAAAATTCAGACCGCCATGCTGATTGTAGCGGCTCTGATAGAAGGCGCGGCCCTGTTTGCCGTGGTGGTCTGCTTGCTCATCGCACTGAACCTAAAATAGTTGCATCAGTGGGCCCCGGCCGGCTGGTCCTAGCCTACTGCGGTAGACCGGGGCCAGCCGCGCCGGGTTTTCCTTCGTTACGGGCCGGGGCCCCTGCCCAGGCGTGCCATTACGGGCAGCTTGGAAGCACCAAGCCCCTTGCCCTTTTGTTAGCCAGGCTGTTAAATCGCTGATAATATGTCGCTCATCACCCCCGAATTTGGCTTGCTGTTCTGGCAAACCCTGATTTTCCTGATTCTCTTCCTTTTGCTGGCCAAGTTCGCTTGGAAGCCCATCCTGGGGTCGCTGAAGGAGCGCGAGGACAGTATCGAAAGCGCGTTGCGCATGGCCGACCAAGCCAAGATTGAAATGCAGCAGCTAAAAGCCGGCAACGAGAAACTGCTGGCCGATGCCCGCCTAGAGCGCGACCGGATGATGCAGGAAGCCACTGTTGCGGCCAACCAGCACCGCGAAACTGAGAAAGCCCGCGCTACCAGCGAAGCCAACTACATCGTGCAGCAGGCCCGTGAAGCCATCCAAACCGAAAAGAACGCGGCCTTGGCCGAAGTAAAAAATACCGCTGCCCAGCTGTCGCTCGACATTGCCGAGCGTATCCTGCGCCGCGAACTCGCTGACCCGACTGCCCAAACGCAGCTTGTGGATTCGTACCTGAAAGAAGTAAAACTCAACTAAGCCGCTGGTTAAAAGCGGTTGGTACTTGGTCTGTTTCCTGACGGGCCCTGGGGCCAATCGTTTGTTAACGGCCCATAGCTATTAGCTACCCTCAACATGGCTGACCAACGAGTAGCGTCCCGCTACGCCAAGTCGCTCCTCGACTTAGGACAGGAGCAAGGTACGCTGGAACTGGTGAAGCAGGACATGGACCTGCTGGACCAAGTAGTGAGCGGCAGCCGCGAATTGCGCCTGCTGTTGCGCAACCCCATCGTGAAGCACGATAAGAAGCTGGCCATCCTCACCGCGCTGTTTCAGGGTAAGGTGACGGACATGACCATGCGCTTCTTCACCATCCTAACCCATAAGAACCGAGAAAGCGCGTTGGAAAGCGTCGCTGCGGAGTTCAAGGTGCAGTACAACATATTGCGCGGCATCCAAACGGCCGAAGTTGTTTCGGCCGTGCCCCTCACGCCCGCCCTGCGCGAGCAGATGCGCGCTGAGGTAACGCGCCAGTCCGGCCACTCCGGTGTGGAGCTAGCCGAAAAGGTAGATCCGGCGCTGATTGGCGGTTTCGTGCTGCGGGTGGGCGACGTGCAACTCGACGAATCTGTTCGTTCCAGCCTGCGGAAGATGCGCACCGCTCTGCAAGAAAATTCATATCAAAATAAACTGTAAATCAGCATCATGGCAGAAGTACGTCCGGACGAAGTATCCGCAATCTTGCGGCAGCAGCTGTCCAATTTCAAGTCCGAAGCCGAGCTGGAAGAAGTCGGCACCGTGTTGCAAGTGGGCGATGGCGTGGCCCGCATCTACGGCCTCACCAAGGCGCAGTCGGGCGAATTGCTGGAGTTCGAAAACGGCCTCCAGGCCCTTGTGTTGAACCTGGAAGAAGACAACGTCGGCGCCGTAATGCTCGGCGACTACAGCGAAATTCGCGAAGGCGCCACCGTGCGCCGCACCAACAAGATTGCCTCCATTAAGGTGGGCGAAGGCATTGTGGGCCGCGTGGTGAACACCCTCGGCCAGCCCATCGACGGCCGGGGCCCCATTCAGGGTCAGCTGTACGAGATGCCGCTGGAGCGCAAAGCGCCGGGCGTTATTTTCCGTCAGCCCGTAACCGAACCGCTGCAAACCGGCATCAAGAGCATCGATGCCATGATCCCGATTGGCCGGGGCCAGCGCGAGCTGATCATCGGTGACCGCCAGACGGGCAAGTCGGCCGTGGCTATTGACACGATTATTAACCAGCGTGAATTCTTTGAGCGCGGCGAACCCGTATTTTGCATTTACGTGGCCGTGGGCCAGAAGGCCTCGACGGTGGCGCAGGTGGTGAACTCCCTGACCAAGGGCGGTGCCATGGACTACACCGTGGTGGTATCGGCTTCGGCCGCCGACCCCGCGCCGTTGCAGTTCTACGCGCCCTTCACCGGTGCCGCCATCGGCGAGTTCTTCCGCGACACGGGTCGTCCGGCCCTGGTGGTGTATGATGACTTGTCGAAACAAGCCGTGGCTTACCGCGAGGTATCGCTGCTGCTGCGCCGTCCTCCCGGACGCGAGGCTTACCCCGGCGACGTGTTTTACCTGCACAGCCGCTTGCTGGAGCGGGCCGCTAAAATCAACGCCTCGGACAGCATTGCCCGCGACATGAACGACCTGCCAGAGAGCATCAAAGGCATCGTGAAAGGCGGCGGCTCGCTGACGGCATTGCCGCTGATCGAGACACAGGCAGGTGACGTATCGGCGTACATCCCGACCAACGTAATTTCGATTACGGACGGCCAGATTTTCCTCGAAACCAACCTCTTCAACTCCGGTGTGCGGCCGGCCATCAACGTGGGCATCTCGGTGAGCCGCGTGGGTGGAAACGCCCAGATTAAGTCAATGAAGAAGGTGTCGGGCACGCTGAAGCTTGACCAGGCCCAATTCCGCGAGCTGGAAGCCTTTGCCAAGTTCGGTTCCGACCTTGACGCCTCGACCAAGCTCACCATCGAGCGCGGCCGCCGCAACCTGGAAATCCTCAAGCAGCCGCAGTTCTCGCCGGTGAAAGTGGAAGACCAGGTGGCCATTATCTACGCGGCTACCAATGGCTTGCTCGACAAGGTGCCCGTGAACAAGGTGCGCGAATTTGAGAAGGAGTACACCCAAACGATGAACTCGCGTTACCCCGACGTGCTGAAGGCCCTCAAAGCCGGCAAGCTCGAAGATGCAGGCATCAAGGCCATGCGCGAGGTAGCCAAGGATGTATCGTCGCGCTACGCTGCGAAGTAATTTAAGAATCCCATTTCAACAGTGCTTACATGAACAAGGCATCAACCTCTAAACCCCCGAAATCAGGTAACTCGTTTTGGCGGGTTGTGCTGATGGTGTCTGTTCTAAACGTGTTTGCTCACCGGGATGGTTTTGCGCGGGGAGTCAACGACCTCTGGCACGCGTTGAACGGCGAATGCATTACCACTGCTGGGTATACTAAATAAGGATTAATGGCCAGTTTAAAAGAAGTTCGCTCGCGCATCCAATCGGTGAGCAGCACGCAACAGATCACCAAAGCCATGAAAATGGTGGCGGCTGCTAAGCTGCGCCGGGCCCAGGACAACATCGTGCGCATGCGGCCTTACGCCCAGCGCCTGAATGCAATTCTGGCCAACCTGACCCGCGCGATTGACGACGATACGGTTAGCGAATACGGCACGGTGCGCGAGGTGCGCAGGGTGCTGGTTATCGCCATCACATCGGACCGGGGCTTGGCGGGCGCATTCAACTCCAACGTGTTCAAAGGTGTGGCCGCTTTGGTGGCCCAACGTTACGCGAATTTGCCGGCGGCTAACATTTCGGTGATGGCCATCGGCAAGAAGGCGAACGACTACTTTGCCCGCCGGGGCCCGTTGGTGGGAAACTACACGCACGTGTTTGCCCAGCTTTCGTTCGACACGGTGCGCGTGGCAGCTGAGCAGGCAATGGCCGGCTTCCGCAATGGCGAGTACGACGAGGTGATGATGGTGTTCAACGAGTCCCGGAACGTGGCCACGCAGGTGGTGCGCACCGAGCAGCTGTTGCCACTGGTGCCCGCCGAGGCGCCAGCCGCCGCCGTGGCCACGAGCAACGTGGACTATATTTTCGAGCCCAGCAAGGAGGATATTGTGCAAACACTCATCCCGCAGTCGCTGAAAATCCAGCTCTACAAAGCAGTGTTGGAAAGCAATGCTTCGGAGCACGGGGCCCGGATGACGGCCATGGACAAGGCCACCGAGAACGCCGGCGAATTGCTGAAGTCGCTGAAATTGACTTATAACCGGACGCGCCAGGCGGCCATCACGACTGAGATTCTCGAAATAGTGGGTGGTGCCGAAGCCTTGGCCGCTGGTTAGGAAAGAGTACGTTACTGGAAAGCCCCGGAACCGATTGGTTCCGGGGCTTTTTGCTTTTAGAACTGCCCTCACTTAGGGCGATGCTGTCACTGTAGCGAAGGATTGTGCTCGGTATCCTGCCGGGCCCCTGGAACAAAACTCAAGTTGAAGTAGCGTAGCTCGAACTTGGACTTTGCTCTGGGAGGCCAAAGAAATAGGGCCGCCCGCTAACCATTTCGTAGGGTGAACTTCCGTGAACGTTGCCTTCTAAGGAGAATAATTATTGTATTTGGCTAAGAAATGCGTGTTTGGGAATGGTAAAATGCCAAAAAATGCATATTTTAGCGAAATATTTCATCTATTGCTCAATTAGCCGCCTTTGCCTAGTAGGCGGTGCCTCCACTTCTGATCTGTCTAGGCCCTGGTAAAAGCGGAACCGGAGGCCCATTTTCTTTTCGCCAAGATTCGTTCGGTGCAGGCCACTCTTCCTTAGATCATGCAAAACCAGTTTTTTGAGGCCATTGCTGGTGCCCAGGCGCGCGCGCCTCGTTTCTTAGCCAACGTCTACGCCACGCCAGGGGCCCGCATTGAGCACGATGATTTCTGCCCACAACTGCACCTGACGTTGCACGGGCCCGACGGCCTATCATCGGGCACCCTGATTCGCTTCGAGGGCGAGGCTGAAAATACGGCGGGGGCCCTGCGGCTGTCGGTCCGCTCGGGAGCCGTGGCCTATGCCTTGCCGCTGGCCCAACTCACCAATTCGACCACGGTGGCGCTGAGCGTAGCCGGCCTGGCCCCGGGCCGCTACGCGCTGTGGGCCGACGCATTATATAACTTTTCGGCGACGGCTATTTGGCTGGTGGACGCTTACGCGGGTCTGCGCGTGAACCTGCGGCAGGAGCCCGGGTACGTGTTCACCGCCGTGGCGGCGGCTCCGGGACGCTTCTGGTTGCATTTCCTGCCGCTCGATTTGGGCGAATATTCAACGGCCCCCGAACTGTTGCGGGCCTTGGTGGCGCCGGGCTGGGCGCAAGCCTAGAGCGGTTTCCGAATCGGTGTACTTGGTGCCGTAGCGGAGTGGTGCTCCGTTTGGCATTCGCATGTAGAACGGAGTGCCGCTCCATTCTACATGCCGTCCATATATATGGACTGTACACTGACTTGAAAATTGCGCTAGGGGCCCCAGCTAACGGCGGGGCGGCCGGGGCCCCACCAGCTGCGCCTGCCGGGCGGCCAGCAGTCCGGCAGGGGTGAGGCCGGTGAAATCTTTGATGGCTAACAACGGAGCTTGAAAAGCCTTGGCGGGGAGCGACGACGTGATGGCCACGCAGTGCATACCGGCCCGGTGGGCGGCCTGCTCGCCTAGCACGGCGTCTTCAAATACTACGCAGTCGGCGGGCGCTACGCCCAGCTTCTGGGCCACCACGGCGAAGGTATCGGGGGTGGGGCTTATTGCCCTTGCTGATGTCGTCTTCGCCCACCACCGCGTCGAAATACTGCCGCAGTTCCGGGTGGTTGAGGATGTAGCTCAGTATGGCCCCCCCGGAGCCCGTGCCCAGGCCGATGGGGTGGCCGGCGGCGCGGGCGGCTTGCAAAAATGCGGTGAGGCCGGGCGTTTCGCGGCGCTTGCTCCAGTACTAAGGTGCGGTAGAGAAACCCGCGCTGGGCGGCGTATTCCTTAAGCTGCTTGGCGGGTACGGGGTGGCGAAATACCAACTTGAGGATGTCGGTGGCGGGCATTCCGTTCAGGCGTTTCAGCAAAGTGCGGGTATTGGTGGTCAGGCCCAGGCCGCGGAATAACAGATGGAACGCGCGGGCTTGGTAGGCGGTATTATCAACGATAACGCCGTCCATGTCGAAAATGAGGGCAGGTAGCAAACAGCGGGAGTGGTTAGGAAAAAGGAGGGGCCCCCGATGGGCAAAAAGGTCTACGAAACTTAACGGCGGGGGGCGGATGCAGCCGTAGACCGGGCAGTACCTTTGCCTGGTTCGGCGCCGTGGTGGTGCCTTCGCCCCAGCCTTTGAAAAAAATCCTTGCCTCCGCTTTGTCCCTGGCCGCCGCGCTGCTGGTGGGCCCTGCATTTGCCTCCCAGCCCGGCCCCAAGCCCGTGCCGCGCCCCAAGCTGGTGGTGGGCATCGTAGTGGACCAGATGCGCTATGATTACCTGTACCGCTACTGGGACAAGTTTGGCAGCGGCGGCTTCCGGCGCCTGCTGGGGCAGGGCTTCAGTTACGCCAGCTGCCACTACAACTACGTGCCCACCTACACGGGCCCCGGCCACAGCAGCATCTACACGGGCACGACGCCCGCCAACCACGGCATTGTGGGCAACAACTGGTACGTGCGCGAAGACGGCAAAAGCACCTACGTGACCGAGGACAAGACCGTGCAGGCGGTGGGCGGCTCGGCGGCGGCCGGGCAGCAGAGCCCGCGCCACCTGCTCACCACCACCATTACCGACGAGCTGCGGCTGGCCACCAATTTCCAGAGCAAGACCATCGGCGTTTGCATCAAAGACCGGGGCAGCATTTTGCCAGCCGGGCACGCGGCCAGCGCCGCCTACTGGTACGACGGCGCCAACGGGGCCTTCATCAGCAGCACGTTTTACACCCAGGCCCTACCCGAATGGGTAAACAAGTTCAACGCCGCCGGGCATGCCGCCGAGTACCTCAGCAAGCCCTGGAATACGCTGCTGCCGCTGGCCCAGTACACCGAAAGCACGCCCGACGACGAGCCCTGGGAGGGCGCGTTTAAGGGCGAGGACAAACCTGTGTTTCCGCACGACCTGCCTCGGCTCAGCGCCGGGCTGCCGGCCGCGGTGAGCGCTACGCTGAAAGCTACCGGCGAAACCGCGCCCAAGGCTACGCCCCAAAACCTGGACCTGATTCGCTCCACACCGTTCGGCAACTCGCTCACGGCCGATTTTGCCATCGAAACCATCCGGGCCGAGCAGATGGGCCAGCGCGGCCAAACCGACTTCCTGGCCCTGAGCTTCAGCAGCACCGACTATGTGGGCCACCAGTTCGGTACCACGGCCGTGGAAACGGAGGATACCTACCTGCGCCTCGACCAGGACCTGGCCCGCGTGCTCGACTACCTCGACAAAACCGTGGGCAAAGGCCAGGTGCTGGTGTTCCTCACCGCCGACCACGCCGCCGACCAGTCGCCGGGCTTCTTGCAGGCCCACCGGTTGCCCGGCGGCGGCGTGGGCCCCAACGTCATGCGCGATTCGTTGCAGCAGGCCCTGGTGCGCCGCCACGGCCCCGGCGCCTGGGTGCTCGACTACGAGAACCAGCAGGTGTACCTCAACCGCCCGCTGCTGGCCCAGAAGGGCCTGGACCTGGCTAAGGTGCAGGGCGAAATGGCCGAGCTGCTGCTGCGCCTGCCCCACGTGGCGCAGGCCTTCACCGCCACCGACCTCCAGCGCGGCCACTGGAGCGAGAGCACCGGCATGTACCAGGAAAACGGCTTTTACGCCCCGCGCTCGGGCGACGTGCTGGCCGTGCTGGAGCCGGGCTGGCTCGAAGCCTACGGTTTTCCGGTGGTGAAGGGCACCACCCACGGGGCCTCCTGGGCCTACGATACCCATGTGCCGCTGCTGTTCTGGGGTTGGGGCGTGAAGCCCGGCGAGTCGGCCGCGCCGGTAAAAATCGTGGACATTGCCCCCACCGTGGCCCAGTGGCTGCACATCCAGGAGCCCAGCGGGTGCACCGGCACGCCGCTGCGCGAGGTGCTGGGCCGCTAAAGCCCAGGCCTTGGCGGGCCTGGGAACTCCGGATTAAGGCCCCACGAATGGGGCCTGGCCCAACCCGGGGCGTGTTTATGCGTTGAGGCATATTCGGCCAGGGCCCAGTAACTTGGTGCCCCGTTCCGGCAACGGGGCCGGGTACATCTGGTATGTGCTGCATTCGTCAGGCCCCGTTACCCTTTTTGATTTTCCATTTTCTTATCCCTGAATGACTTCCCACTTTAACCCTTGGCACGACGTATCGCGCGGCGACAACCTCCCCCACACGGTGCAATCCATCATCGAAATTCCCAAAGGCAGCAAGGGCAAGTACGAACTCGACAAAGAGAGCGGCCTGCTGAAGCTTGACCGCGTGCTGTTCTCGGCCGTGCACTACCCCGCCGCCTACGGCTTCATTCCGCAGACCTATTGCGACGACCACGACCCGCTTGACATCCTCGTGCTGTGCTCGGTCGACATCGTACCCATGTGCCTGGTGGAGGCCAAGGTCATCGGCGTGATGCAGATGGTGGACCAAGACGAGGAGGACGACAAAATCATTGCCGTGGCCGCCCACGACATTTCGGTGAACCATTACAACGACATCGCCGACCTGCCCCCGCATATGCTGCTGGAAATGCAGCGCTTCTTTGAGGACTACAAGGCCTTGGAACACAAGCACGTGAGCGTGGAGCGCTTCATGGGCCGCGAAGATGCCTACCGCATCATCGACGCCAGCATCAAGCTCTATGAGGATACCTACGGCAACGGCAAGCGCTAAACACGCCGGCTAGCTGCCTGTTTCGACGGCCCTGGGGCAAGCAGCCGCTTGCTTCAGGGCCGTTCTTTGTGCCCATGGTCCGCCGCCCGTTGCCCCTGCGCCTGCTCGATGCCGTGCTCTACAGCAGCGCTTGGCTGGCCGCCGCCGCCGCCGCCCAAACGGCGGCCACCCTGCGGCTGTGGCCCGCGGCCGGGGCCCCGGGCGGGCGCGTGGTGGCGCTGGTATTTGCCGCCACCCTGCTCGTGTACAACCTCGACGCCGTGCTGCCCTTCAAGCACCGCGAGCCGGCCGGTACGTCGGGCCGCAAGGCCTGGCAGCAGCGGCACCGCGGAGCCCTGGCCGGGCTGGCCGTTGCCGCCGCGCTGGGCGGCGCCTACCTGTTTTTTGCCGATGGCTGGTGGCACTATATGCCACTGCTAGTGCCGCTGGCGGCGCTGGCCCTGCTGTACTCGTGGCCGCTAGGGCGGTGGCGCGGCCGTCCGGTGGCCTTGCGCGATGTGCCGCTGCTGAAGGTGTTCCTCATCGCTGGCGTGTGGTCGCTCATCACGGTGGGGCTGCCCGTGCTGGCCCTGCACCGCCCCTGGGCCGAGGCCCAGAGCTTGCTCGACCAGCGGTTTTTGCTGGTGCTGGCCCTGGCCATTGTGTTCGATATCCGCGACTACGGGCGCGACCGGGCGGCGGGCACCCGCACGTTTCCGGGGGTGCTGGGAGTGCCGGTGGCCCGGTGGCTGGCACTGGCGCTGCTGGCCGGGGCCATGTCCCTGGGCCTGTGGCGCGGCGCGGCCCCGCTGGCCGTGCTGCTGCCCGGTGCGCTGGCCGCCGCCGTCATCGCCACGGCCGATGAGTCGCGCGACGATTACTTCTTCGCCCTGCTCACCGACGGCGTACTGCTGGTGCAAGCCGCGGCGTATTTCATCTTCTGAAAGGGCCATGCAAAAGTAGATGGGTTGTCATTTGCTTGTTGTTAGTCAATTGGTTGTGAAATTGCTAGCAACTGATAACTCGGGCAGGGGCCCCGGGCTAAACTGTCAGCGCCTGCAAGGCCGGCCCGATGTGCGCCACCAGGTCGCCGGCGATGAGGCCGGCCTCGCCGGTTTCGGCGGCGGCCAGGTCGCCGGCGTGGCCGTGGGCCAGCACGGCGAGGCGGGTGGCGTGCAGGGGCCCCAGGCGCTGGTCGGCGCGCAGGGCCAGTACGAGGCCCGTTAGCACGTCGCCGCTGCCGCCGGTGCCCATGCCGGGGTTGCCGGTGCTGTTGAAGTACACCTGGCCATCGGGGGCCCCCACGGCGGTGTAGGCGCCCTTTAGTACCACTACGCAGCGGTGTTTTTGGATGAAGGCGCGCAGCAAATCGAGGCGGTGGTAGTCGTCGTGGGCCTTTTCGGTGAGGCGCGTGAACTCGCCGATGTGGGGCGTGAGCACGGTGTTTTCGGGTAGTAATTCCAGCAGCTCGCGGTGCGCACCCAGCAGGTTCAGCGCGTCGGCATCGATGACGAGCGGCACCTTGGCCGTCCGCAGCAGCTCCTCCAATACGGCGCGGGTGGCATCGGCCTGCCCCAGCCCGGGGCCGATGCCCACGGCCTGGTAGGGCCCCAGGTCGGGCAGCTCGCTGACGAAATCGGCTTGCGCGTCGGTCAGGCACATGGCTTCGGGGCGGGTAGTCTGGAAAACGTCGTAGCCCACGCCGGGGATGTGCGCCGTGAGCAGGCCCACGCCGCCGCGCAGGCAAGCGCCCGCGCTCAGCACCGCCGCGCCCATTTTGCCCCGGCTGCCGGCCAGCAGCAGCGCATGGCCGAAGGTGTTTTTGTAGCCAAACCGGCCGCGGCGCGGCAGGGCCACGTTGGCATCGGCCAGCTGCGTGAAGTGCCAGGGCGTCGCGGCCTGGTCGATGAAATCCTGGTCTAGGCCAATGTCCAGCACGTGCCACTCGCCCACATAATCAGCGTTCTGCGGCAGCAAAAACGCCAGCTTGGGCAGCCCGAAGCCGAGCGTATAGCTGGCCCGTACCACCGGAGCCCCGGGGTCGGGCTGGGGCCCGTCGGCTAGTAGGCCGCTGGGCAGGTCCACGGCCACCACATGGGCCCTGGCCTGGTTGAGGTGCGCCACCACAGCTGCTGCTAGCCCGGCCAGCGGGCGCGCCAGGCCGGTGCCAAACAGCGCATCAATAACCAGGGCCCCGGGCGCGATGGCCGGTAGGGCACCGGCGGCCAGCTCGGCCACCGGCACGGCGGCGGGCAGGTGCTGGCGGTTGTGCTGCCAGTCGGCCGATTGCTTTTCGGTGGGCAGCAGGGCCACGCGCACGGCGTAGCCCGCCGCGTGCAGCAGGCGGGCCAGGGCCAGGCCGTCGCCGCCATTGTTGCCAGGGCCGCATAGCACCAGGATTTCGCCGGCCTCGTTAGAGTGAAATTCGCCATAAAACCACTCGGCCAGGGCCCCGGCGGCGCGCTCCATTAGCTCGGTGGACGTAATGTTCTGCGCCTGCATCGTGGCTTGGTCGAGCTGGTGAGTTTGGGCGGCGGTGAGGATTTTCATGGGACTATTAACGCACCAAAAATTGCCGAGGCTACTTTTGGCAATGCAACAACCCGCCCGCGTCTTCCTGCTGCCCGGCCTCGGCAGTTCGGGGCCCCGCCATTGGCAAACTTACTTCGAGCGCCTCCACCCCGAATTTACCCGCATTGAGCAGCGCGACTGGAACGCCCCGGACCGCGCCGAATGGGTAAGCACCGTGGCGCAAGCCCTGGCCGGCGAAGACCTGAGCCGCGTGGTGCTGGTGGCCCACAGCCTGGGCTGCGCCACGGTGGCGCACTGGGCGGCGCAGCATGGGCAAGCCATCCGCGGGGCCCTGCTGGTGGCCCCCAGCGACGTCGAAGCCGCCCACTTCGCTGCGTTCCCGACCACGGGCTTTGTGCCCATGCCCTCGCAGCGGCTGCCATTTGCGAGCACGGTGGTAGCCAGCAGCAACGACGACTGGATGACGGCGGCCCGGGCCCAGCACTTTGCCACGGCTTGGGGAAGTGCACTGGTGGCCCTGGGCCCGGCGGGCCACGTCAACGCCGATAGCGGCCACAGCGAATGGCCAGCGGGATTGGCGCTGCTCCGTAAGTGGCTGTAGGGCCCCAAGAAGAGCGGGAGTAAACTTCCCGGCAAAAAATTGCGTTTTGCACGTAGTCCCTCTTTTTGTTTCAACGCCAAAACCAACCCGTATGCAAACCTGGAACGACGTCATCCGCCTCGCCAACCATCCCGTGCCCTCGCCCCGCCGCGTGGAGAAAACCGCCGCCGAGTGGCGTGCCCAGCTCACCCCCGAGCAGTACCACGTCACGCGCGAGCACGGCACCGAGCGCGCCTTCACCGGCGAATACTGCGAGGCCCACGAGGCCGGCCTCTACGCCTGCGTGTGCTGCGGCACCCCGCTCTACGATTCGCGCACGAAGTTCGAGAGCGGTACGGGCTGGCCGAGCTTCACCCAACCCGTTGAGGAAGATGCCATTCGCTACCACAAGGACAGCAGCTACGGTATGGTGCGCGTGGAAGTGCTCTGCAACGTGTGCGATGCCCACCAGGGCCACGTGTTCCCCGACGGGCCCGCGCCCAGCGGCCTGCGCCTGTGCATTAACTCGGCCAGCGTCAAGCTCGTGACGGAAAACGCACCGTTGCCCTCGGCCGCTTAGGTCGTTGCCAGGGCCCCGCCCCGTAGTTTTATGCCCCGGCCGGAGCCACCTTTGGCCGGGGCTTTGCGTTTGCGTATTCTACTCCCTTTCCTCTCCCGCCCGCCATGTCGCTCTTGTTCAACGATTTTGCTTCCTGGCAAGCGCACTGTGCCGCCACCGGCGCGCCCCTGCACCAGCCCGTGCTCGACTACGAAATTGAGCAGAAGGGCCGCACGGAGGACGAAATCTGGGCGGGCTTGCAGCGGGCCTACGACGTGATGCGCGACGCCGTGCACGAGGGCCTGACCGGCGACATGACCTCGCGCTCGGGCATGATTAACAACGGGGCGAAGAAGATTGCCGCTTCGCCCGTTACGGTGCTCTCGCCCGAGTTCAAGCAGCTCATCACCAGGGCCCTGGGGGCTAAAGAGGTGAACTCGTGCATGGGCCGCGTGGTGGCCGCGCCCACGGCGGGGGCGTCGGGCATTTTGCCGGGCGTGCTCGTCACCATCCAGGACATCCACAAGCTCTCCGACCGCCAAATCCTGGAAGGACTGCTGGTGGCGGCCGGCATTGCCCTCATCATCGAGCAAAATGCCTCGCTGGCTGGGGCTGTGGGCGGCTGCCAGGCCGAAACCGGCTCGGCGGCGGCCATGGGCAGCGGGGCCATTGTGTATTGCCTCGGGGGGCCTGTGGAACAGGTGTTTGCGGCGGTGGCCGTCACCATCCAGTGCATGCTGGGGCTGGTCTGCGACCCGGTGGCGGGCCTGGTGGAAGTGCCCTGCGTGGTGCGCAACGCCTCGGCGGCGGCCATCGCCTTCTCGTCGGCCCAGATTGCCATTGCCGGCATTGACCCGGTGATTCCCGTGGACCAGTGCGTGGCGGCCCTCGGCGAGGTGGGCCAGAGCATGGAAACCCGTTACAAGGAAACTGCTCTCGGGGGCTTAGCCAACACCAAGCGCGGCCGCGAAATTGAGAAAATGGTGCTTGTGCAGGACGTAAATATCCTGCCCGACGACAACGAATAACCCGCCCGCCGGGGCCCTACAGGGCCCGGGTTTCGGGCGACATGGTGAGCTTGGCTAGGTATTTCAGGGCCGCGGCATAGCGCGTGCGCCGCTCCTGGAAGTGCGTCCAGGCGGCGGCGCGGTCGGCGCACACGGGCAGGCCCAGGGCGGCCAGGTCGTCGAGGGCCTGGTCGAATTCGGGGTGTTCGGGCGCGGTGCTGGGCATGGGGTCGAGCAGCTCGGCAGCGGGTTCGATGCTGGCCTTGGTGTCGAAAAACCGGTACACGCGGTTGATAGACAAGCAGCCAGCCGTAAAAGTCAGCTCCATTTGGCGGGTGCGCGGGGCGTCGAGGGCCGAGAAGAGGAGGTTGGCCGTGTCCAGCACCAGGCCAGCGGCCATCACCCAGGAGCGGCCCGGCTGCGGCGAGCGGAAGAAGCTCAGGATGGGCAACGAGGTGTGGCTCTCCTCAATCTCCACGAACCACTGCTCCCAATCGGCCCACTGCGCGTCGTCGTCGGTGAGCGAGCCGCTAGAATTCAGCCACTCGATGAGGTGGGTGGACGTGGCGGGCGTGCCGGCCCGCAGCTCCAGGCGGGCCACCGTCACCTCGCGCCGCGAAAACGCCTGGTACAGCGTGGGCAGGTACGAGAGCAGCAGCGTGAGCAACAGCAGCCCAATGGTGGCCTCGGAGTAGTTGAAAGCGTTGATGAGCAGGCCGTTCTCGCTGGTGGTGCCCAGCGTGAGTAGTGAGCTGCCGCTCAGCTCGTAGGCCTTCAACCACGAATCGATGCCCAGGGCCCAGTAGATGGCGGTATAGCCCAGGCTAACCAGCGACAGCCACGCAATGGGCAGCGTCACCAGCGCCACCGGCGCGTAGTGCGCCATTATCTGGTCGCGCCGGGCGTAGTTGTTGGCCCGGCTGGCCGCCGCGTCGAACAGCAGGCGGATGCTGGAAAAAATGTAGTTGTTGAGCCGCACCGACTCGTTGCGGGGCAACACGAACGACCGAACGGCGGCCGACAGGGTAGAAACTACCAGCACCACGCCGCCCGCAGCCGCGAGCAGCCGCAGGGCCGGGGTCAGCAAAGATTCTAAATTCATAACCGCATCTAACGCACGTGCCGGGCAAAACGCCGGCTGGGGCCCCGGGCTAGTTGGCGGCGCGGGCCTTCCACAATTCGCCGAACGACTGGGGTGCGGCGGCCAGCGCGGCCCGGCGCTTGCTCCAGCCCACTTGGTCGAGCAGGCGGCCCAGGCTCCAGTCTTTTAGGGCCCCGGGCAGCACGTTCAGGGCCCAGCGGTGCTGCATACTCCAGCGCCACATACCGATGGCGGCGCGCTCGGCAGCGGGGGCGTGGCCCTCGCGTACGGCCTGTTGGCGGTTGAGCAGCAGCAGGTTGTGCAGTGGAATGCGCACTGGGCACACGCTGGTGCAGGCTCCGCACAGGCTGCTGGCGTAGCTCAGGTGCATGTGCTCGGGCAGGCCACTCAGGTGCGGGCTGATGACCGAGCCGATGGGCCCCGAGTAGGTGGTTTCGTAGGTGTGGCCGCCAATGTTCTTGTACACCGGGCACACGTTCAGGCAGGCTCCGCAGCGGATGCAGCGCAGCGCAGCCCGCTTGTCGGGCTGGGCCAGCAGGTTGGTGCGTCCGTTGTCGAGCAGTATCACGACCATCTCCTCCGGGCCATCGGGCTCGCCGGGCTGCCGGGGCCCGAAGTACACGGTGTTGTACACCGTCACCTGCTGGCCGGTGCCGCTGGTGCTCAGCAGCGGCCAAAACAGGTCGAGGTCCGTCAACTGCGGGATGACTTTTTCGATGCCCACCACCGCAATGTGCAGCTGCGGGAAGGTGGCCGAGAGGCGGGCGTTGCCTTCGTTCTCGGTCACGGCCACGCCGCCCTCCTTGGCCACCAGGAAGTTGCCCCCGGTAATGCCAATTTCGGCCGCCGTGTACTTGTCGCGCAGCAGGTGGCGGGCCGTAAGCACGAGCTGCTGGGCATCGTCGGTGCTTTCGGTGCCCAGGTGCTTCACGAAAATGTCGTTAATGTCGGCCTTGCTCAAGTGCATGGCGGGCGTTACGATGTGGTAGGGCCGCTCGCCGTTTAGCTGCACAATGTACTCGCCCAGGTCCGTTTCCACCGACTCGATGCCCTTGCCCGCCAGGTACTGGTTGACGTGGATTTCTTCCGTGGTCATGCTCTTGGCCTTCACCACGGTGCGGGCCCCGCGCGCGTCGGCCAGCCGGCCGATTTCGGCCAGGGCCTCGGCCGCGTCGCGGGCCCAGACCACCCGGCCCCCGCGCGCCGTGAAGGCCGCCTCAAATTGCAGCAGGTATTCGTCGAGCTTCTCCAGCACCTGCGCCTTGAGGTAGGCCCCCCGGTCGCGGGCCAGCTCGTGGTTTTGGAAGTAGTTCATGCCCAGGGCCACGGCCGCGTCATACTTGCCGATGTTGAACCGGATTTTACGGCGGTGCTCGCGGTCGAAGGCCTTGGTTTCGGCGTCGATCTGGAATTGTTGGGACTTAATCATGGCGCGGGCGGAGCAAAAAAAGCAGGGCGCGGGATGGCCGCGCCCTGCATAAAGCTACTTCAAAACGGGCTACGGTTTGTTGGAATCCACCACCGGCCGGTTGTCGCGGTTGGCCAGCTCCCAGGCGGTGTGGAAGATGAGCTGGTCGCGCCGGGCCATCGCCGGGAAGGCAATTTTGTCCACCTCATCGGTTTCCTTGTGGTAGTCGGCGTGCAGGCCACTAGTGTAGAAAGCCACCGGGATTTTGTGCTTGGCGAAGTTGTAGTGGTCCGAGCGGTAGTAGATGTGCTCAGGGTCGTTGGGGTCGTTGTACTTGTAATCCAGCGCGATGGGGTTGTACTTCTGGTTCGTGGCCTCGCTCACCGCGTTCAGCTCCGACGACAGCTTGTCGGCCCCTACCACGTACACGTAGTCGCCCTTGCCCTCGTGCTCGGGGTCCACGCGGCCCACCATGTCGATGTTCACATCGGCCACCGTGCTTTCGAGCGGGAATACGGGGTGGTCGGTATAGTACTGCGAGCCGAGCAGGCCCTCTTCCTCGCCCGTGTTGGCCAGGAACAGAATGCTGCGCCGGGGCCCGTGCCCGTCCTTCTTGGCCTGCACAAACGCATCGGCAAACGCCAGCACCGATACCGTGCCCGAGCCATCGTCGTCGGCCCCGTTGAACACCTTGCCGTCCTTCACGCCCAAGTGGTCATAGTGGGCCGACATCACCAGTAGCTCGTCCTTTTTGTCGGTGCCTTCGAGGTAGCCCAGCACGTTTTCGGTCGTGAAGGGCTCCTTCTTCTGCACCGCTTGCACAGTGGCGGTGGCGGGCTTGAAGGGCGAGGCCACCGGCTTGCCGGCCTGGGCCACGGCTTTCTCGTACTTGGCTAGCCCCGACGCCTTGGTGCCGAGCAGGGCCGCGCCCATTTCGGGCGATACGATGAACAGGTTCTGGCCCCGGCGTGGCGGAGTATCAGCAAACGCCAGCTGCTCGCGGCCCAGAACGGCTTTGAAATTGGCCGGGATTTGGGCAAACGCGGCGTCGGTGGGCACCACGTAGAACGTGGAGCGTGCCATCAGTGGGCGTAGGGCCCCGGAGCGCGCCATCAACGACTGAATAGTGGGCTCGCCGTAGGCCGGGCGCGGCTTGCCGTCGGGGCCGTTGGCGGGCAGTAGTGGCTTGCCATCCTTGCCCTTTGGCTCGCCCATCAACATCACCAAGTCCTTCCCCTTCAGGTCGCCCGCGTTGGCAACATCAGAGTAAGCATCGGTGCCGATGCCGTAGCCAATGAAGACGGGCTGCACCTCCGTAGGGGCAGCAAACGTACCGTCGACCAGGGCGTAAAAGTCTTTATTGAACACGAACGTTTTGCTCCCGATTTTCACCGACGTGGCGGCGTCCGTGCTCACCCGGTCCATCTGGAAGTGCTGGATGTACGGGTTGTCTGAGCCCTTCACGGGGCCCGTCAAGCCCAGCGCCGCGAAGCGCTTACTGATGTAGTCGGCAGCCATGCGCTGGCCCTTGGTGCCGGTTTCGCGGCCCTCGTATTCGTCCGAAGCCAGCACGCTCAAGTCTTTGCGCAGGCCGTCGGGGGTGATGCTGGCGGCGTAGGGCACCGACCAGTCGGTGGGCGGAGCCGGGGCAGCCGCAGGGGCGGGAGCCGCCGCGGTGCGCCCGGGCTTGGCCTTGGTTTTTACCTTGGCGTGGGGGCCCTGTTGGGCCAGCGCGGCCGTGCCCAGGAGGGCCCCGGCCAGCGTCAGAACGAGCGTGTTGCGCATGGATTTGGGAAAATGAGAAAAGAAGTTACGGCTTGTTTGAGTCGACCAAAATACGCACGTCGCGGTTGGCCAGGGCCCAGGCGGTGTGGAACACGAGCCGGGCGCGGGCTTCCAGCTTGTCGAACTGAATCTTGTCAATTTCGTCCGTTTCCTGGTGGTAATCAGCGTGCATACCGTTGAAGAAAAATGCCACCGGCACGCCGCGCGCCGCGAAGTTGTAGTGGTCGGAGCGGTAGTAGAAGCGGTTGGGGTCGGCCGGGTCGTCGTACTGGTAGTCGAGGTTGAGATGCGTGTACTGCTGGTTCTCGGCTTCCAGTACCACTTTCAGCTGCGAGGCCAGCTTGTCGGAGCCGATGACGTACACGTAATCGGGCTTGCCTTCGTGGGCGGGATCGGTGCGGCCAATCATGTCCACATTGAGGTCGGCCACGGTGCTGGCGAGCGGAAACACCGGGTGCGCCGCATAGTATTCCGAGCCGAACAAACCTTCTTCCTCGCCCGTCACGCTCAGGAACAAGATGCTGCGCCGGGGCCCGTACCCGTCCTTTCTGGCCTGGGCAAAGGCCTCGGCCAGGTTGAGGAGGGCCGCCGTGCCCGAGCCGTCGTCGTCGGCCCCGTTGAACACCTTGCCGTCGACGATGCCCAGGTGGTCGTGGTGGGCCGACACGACCAGAATTTCGTCTCTCTTATCTGTGCCTTCCACAAAGCCCAGCGCATTTTCGGTGCCAATGGGCGTGCGCGTTTTGGGGGACCTGATTTTTAGGGCCCCTGCTTTAAAGGGCGAGGCCAGCGGCTGGCCCTTGGCGGCGGTTTGGGCCAGGTACTTGGTCGCGGCCGCCGCGGTGGTGTTCAGTAGCTTATAGCCCACGGTTGGCGCCAGGTAGAATACCGGCGGGCGCTGGGGCCCCACACCGGCCAGCGCCAGGCTGGGCCGGGCCAGGGCCGGCGCGATGCGGCTGGCCGTCTTCTCGAAGTTGCCGTTGGGCCGGAAATCGACGAAGAAAATGCTGCGCACACCTTTCTTCAGGGCCACGGCCAGCTTGGCGCGCTCGTCGAGGCCCCAGCGGGTAGCGCTGCCGTCGGGCGGGGCGAGTAGGGGCTTGCCGCTGGCGGTGGTGGGCTCGCCCTGCAAAATCAGCACGTCCTTGCCGGCCACGTCCAGCCCGTCGTAATCGGAGTAGCCGGCCTGCTCGATGCCGAAGCCCACGAACACTGGCTGCACCGCCGTTTCCTGGTCGAAGCCCGCCGTGCCTCGGCCGTAGAAGTCGTTTGGCCACTGGTAGCGGGCGCTACCCACTTGCAGGGTAGCCCCAGGGCCCCAGGCCGTGCTTTCGAGCTGGAATTTCTGGAGGTAGGGGGCCCCCGCGTCGGGCCCTGGGCCGGCCAGGCCGGCGGCCTGGAACTGCGCGGCCACGTAGGTGGCGGCCATATGCTGGCCCTTCTGGCCGGTTTCGCGGCCTTCGTACTCGTCCGAGGCCAGCACGCTCAGGTGGGTGCGCAGGCGGTCGGCCGCCACGAGGTCGGCGTAGCGCATGCTCCAATCCACCAGGTTGGCGGGCGGGGCCCCCAGGGTGGGCATTATGCCCGGCTTGGTTTTGACTTTGACTTTGCCCTGGGCCGCCGCCGGCGCGGCCGCCGCCAGGGCCAGCAGCGCCGGCAACAGAAATTTTTTCAGCATTGGGGAGGGGCAAGGAGCAGTTCTTTGAACGTTATGAATAGAACGTCAAGGATAGACCGTCATGCTGAGCGCAGCGGAGCGGAGTCGAAGTATCTCTACTGCTTAACTAAGCAGGATTACTGCTGCGGTAGAGATGCTTCGACTGCGCGGACGCCAGATAAGCATGACCGTGTTTTTATCAAAAGAAATTGGGCTAGATAAACTTGTGAATCAGCACCGTGGCGTAAGCGGCCACGCCCTCCTGCCGGCCCACGAAGCCGAGCTTTTCGGTGGTGGTGGCTTTGATGGACACGTCATCCTCGGCAATGCCCATGACGGCGGCCAGCACGCGGCGCATCTCCGGGATGTGGGGGTTCACCTTGGGCTGCTCCAGGCACACCGTCGAGTCGATGTTGCCCACCTCGTAGCCTTTTTCGCGTAGCAAGCGCAGTACTTCGCTCAGCAAGCGCTTGCTGTCGACGCCTTTGTACTGCGGGTCGGTGTCAGGGAAGTGGAAGCCGATGTCACGCAAATTAGCGGCCCCCAGCAGGGCGTCGCAAATGACGTGGATGAGTACGTCGGCGTCGGAGTGGCCCAGGGCCCCGTGGGTGTGGGGCACCTGGATGCCGCCGAGCCAGAAGGGCAGCCCCTCGTGCAACTGGTGAACGTCGTAGCCGAAGCCGGTGCGGATTTTCATAAAGCAGCAAATAAAAAGGAGGAGAACGACAAAGGTATTGGTTGCCGGGCCCCGGCAACCCTTGGGCGCCGCAGCGAATCAACGTACTTTGGGACGGTTTCCGCTCACTCGGTTTTTTGCTTGTTTATGAGGTTGGTTCTTGTGTGCAGTTGGTGGTGGGGGTGGTTGCTGCTGGGGGCCCTGGGGGCCCGGGCTGGCACCGTGAAGGGCGTCATCAGCGGGGCCGATGGGGCCGGGCTGGCCTTCGCCAACGTAGCCGTGCGGGGCGCCACCACCAGCACCGGCGCCAACGACCAGGGCCAGTACGCCCTGCGCCTGCCCGCCGGGCGCTACGAGCTGGTGTTCCAGTACGTGGGCTTCCGGCCGCGCATCGAGCCGGTGCGCGTGCCCGGCGGCGACTCTACCGTTGTGCTGAACGTGCAGCTGGCCCCCGAGGCCTACAGCCTGGGCGAGGTCACGGTGCGCGCTTCCGACCGCGACCCCGCCTACGCCATCATCCAGCAGGCGCAGCAGTGGCGGCCCTACCACCGGCGCGAGGTGGCCGCCTTCCGGGCCCGCCTCTACAGCAAAAGCCTGGGCCGCATCCTTGAAACGCCGGGCAAAATCATGGGCCTCTTCAAGCTGGGCCCCGACATCAAGCCCGGCATCTTTTACCTCTCCGAAAGCCTGTCTGACATCGCCTTCACCCAGCCCAACATCGTCAAGGAAAGGATGTTGTCGAGCCGGGTGAGTGGCGACTCGCGGGGTATCAGCTTCAATAGGGCCAGCGCGGGCCGGGGCCTCAACTTCTACGATAACCTGATAAAATCGGGCTTTTCGGAGCGCGGCTTCGTGTCGCCGATTTCGGCCAGCGCCATGCTCTTTTACCAGTACGAGCTGGTGGGCAGCACCCGGCAGGCCGACGGGGCCCTGGTGCACAAAATCCGCGTCGTGCCCCGCCGCCGCACCGACCCGGTTTTCAGCGGCTTCGTGTACATCGTGGATGGCTCGTGGCGGCTGCATTCTGTTGATTTGAACCTGGGCAAAGAGGCCCAGCTCGACTACGTGGACGGCCTGCACATCGGGCAAATTTTCGCGCCTGCGCCCGGCAACCCCAACGTGTGGGTGATGCAGTCGCAGGAGCTGCGGGCCAACCTCTCGGGCCTGGGCTTCAAGGGCTCGGCCTACATCACGTCGGTGCTCTCGAACTACGCCGCCGTGGTGCCCACCTACCCCGCGCCGCCCGTGGCCCCGGTGGCCGCACCGCCCGCGCCCGGGGCCCCCGCCGCCCGCGAAACCGCCGCCGACATCCGCAAGCTCAAGCCCGACCTGCGGGGCCTGGGGGCCCAGGTGCGCCGCCAGGTGAAGCAGGCCCGCCGCGACTCGCTGCGCGCCGACCCGCTGGCCCGCATGCCCCGCGGCGAGGTGCAACTGGTGGAAAAAGGCGTGAACGAGCGCGACACGGCCTACTGGGCCCAGATTCGGCCGGTGCCGCTCTCGGCTGATGAGCAGAAGGACTACCGCACCAAGGACAGCACCGAGGTCATCCGCCGCTCGCGCCCCTACCAGGACTCGATGGACCGCAAGCGCAACAAGTTCGAGCTTATTGACCTGGCGGTGGGCGGCTACACCTACCGCAACTCCTTCCGAAAGACGAGCTTCACGGTGCAGCCGGTGGCCAACATCTTGCAGTACAACACCGTGGAGGGCGTGGTGGCCAACGCCCGTGTGGCCTACGTGCGCCGCACCGACGACCGCCGCTTCGTGTCGCTGACGCCGGTGCTGCGCTACGGCTTCAGCAACCAGCAGCTCAACCCCAGCGTGGGCCTTACCTGGCAGTTCGACCCGGTGGTGCTGCGCCAGCTCAGCCTGGTGGCCGGGCGCACGGTCGAAAACTTCGACCGTAACTCGCAGCTCACGCCGGGCATCAATTCCGTGTATACGCTGCTGGCCAACCGCAACTACGCCAAGCTCTACCGTCGCGACGGCCTCGACCTGGACTTCCTGGCCGAGCCCGTGAACGGCCTGACTGTGCGCACCTCGGCCAGCTACTTCGACCGCCGCGAGCTGTTCAACACCACCGACCGGCTGCTCATCGACGTGAAGGGCCGCGCCTTTACGCCCAACCA
Source organism: Hymenobacter nivis (assembly GCF_003149515.1). NCBI lineage: Bacteria > Pseudomonadati > Bacteroidota > Cytophagia > Cytophagales > Hymenobacteraceae > Hymenobacter > Hymenobacter nivis. The sequence goes on along the minus strand of NZ_CP029145.1, from coordinate 3,150,235 downwards.
GCCCGTGGCCGAGGAGGCCTCCGGTGGCACTGGCTTCGGCCAGAGTAAGGCCCTGACTGTGGGCCTGGGCCTGGACTTCAAGCCCGGTCAGCGCTACATTAACCGGCCCGACGGCAAGTTCAACCTGGGCTCGAAGTGGCCCACCTTCAACGCCCAGGGCCGCCTGGCCGTGCCGCACGTGCTGGGCACCGATGTGCGCTACCTGCTGCTGCAAGCCGGCGTGGCCCAGCGCATCGACCTAGGCCTGCTGGGCACTAGCAGCTACCGCGTGTACGTGGGCGGCTTCGTGGGCAAGCAGGAAGGTCTCACTTTCGCCGATTTCCGCCACTTCTCCGGCAACCGCACCCTGCTCACGGGCAATTTCACCGACTTCCAGCTGCTCGACTACTACCAGTACAGCACCCGCAGCGCCTACCAGGAGGCGCACTACAGCCACCACTTCAACGGCTTCATCCTCAACAAAGTCCCGCTGCTGCGCCAGCTGAAATGGCAGGAAGTGTTCTCCCTTAACTACCTGCACACCGCCCAGGCCGGCCACTACGTGGAGCTGGGCGCGGGCATCGAGCACATCTTCAAGGCGCTGCGCGTCGATTTCTACACCGGCTTGCAATCGGGCCAGCGCACCGGCACTGGCATCCGCGCCGGGTACGGCTTTTAATTAGGAGGAGAACCTACGCAAAAAGGTAATTTTTAATTCCGTAGGGGCGGCCAGTTGGTAGTAATTGGCAGTAAAACAACGATAAAGCCCCAGCGGAGCGACCCTAACGGATGGGTCGCCCCGCTGGGTCTTTAGATCTAATGATCAACTTTAGGAGGTGGTCTAAAGCGGAGTGGTCCGGCGACTTTTTCCGTCGCCAGGCCACCCCGCTTTAGACCACTGTCTATTATTTTATCTCCTCAAAATCAACGTATTCGCCCATGCGGTCGGAGCCTTTGCGGGGCGTGCTGGCGGTGGGCGGCACGTAATCGACGTGCACCTGGCCGGGCGCCGGGGGCGGGCCAGTGGGCCGCGGGGGGCCCTGGGGCCCAAAAGGCCCGCCATTCATCGGCCCGAAGGGCCCCCCGCCTTGCTGGGCCTTGTGCACCTGCTGGCGCACGAAGCCGCCCAAAGCCGCCCGCAGCAGGTTGGGCAGGATGTAGCGGATGAAGAAAAACGAGAGCAGCAGGATCAGCCAGAAGGACATATGCGAAGGTAGGAAACGGGGCGTTGGGGCCCGCCCGTAGCATAACGAAGGTTGGGGTATATTTGGTTTAACCCCCGCGGGGTCCGCCCCCGGGTAGAGTCGTAATCACCGCTTAAATATTCGGTTATGCGCCGCTTACTTTGGAGCATATTGCTGGCCGGCCTGCTGCCGGCCGCCGCGGCGCGGGCCCAGCGCGTGTGCCCCGGCTACGTGGTGCTGGCCAGCGGCGACAGCCTGCGCGGGGCCGTGCACCTGACCAGCGACTTCGAGCAGCAGCAGTTTGTAAAATTTATTCCGCTGCACGCCACCAGCACTAAGCCCCTGCGCCTGACCGATGCCGAAGTGGTGGCCTACGGCTACGTGCGGGGCCCCGACACGGTGCGCTACCGCAACTGCGGCCCCGAGCTGGCCTCGGTGCCCGTGGTGCTGGCGGTGGGCCAGCGGGCTGCGCTGTTTCCCATTTCGCGGCTGCGGGTGGGGGCCCTGTTGCGGGTGTTGCAGGCGGGGCGGGTGCAGGTCTACGAGCGCTACATGCCCATTCGGGGCGGCAACTCATTCTTCCGCGATGTGCTGCTGCGTACCGATACCGGCTCGTTTATAGGTACTTATTGGTGGAACTTCCGGCCCCGGGCCGCCGAGTACTTCGCCGATTGCCCCGCCCTGGCCGGCGACCTGCGCGCCGGCCGCTATCCGCCCCGGGCCCTGCCGCAGGTGGTGCGCCGCTACAATGCCTGGTACGGCCACAGCCGCTGAGCCCCGCCGGCCCGAAAAAATGTGGGCCCCAAACCCTGGTTTTTTCGGTCACCGCCTTATCTTTGCGCTCCCAAGCGGTAACTGGCCGCCGGTAAATGCCTCTTTAGCTCAGTTGGTAGAGCAGCTCATTCGTAATGAGCAGGTCGTTGGTTCGAGTCCAATAAGAGGCTCATCGTTAAGCAAAAAGCCCCCGGCAACACAGTTGCCGGGGGCTTTTTGCTTAGGGCTCGGGGCCCCACGGGGTTAGTCGTACTTGGCGCGGTATTTTTTGCCGGCTTTGGCGTCGGCGGTGCGGGCGTTGCGCCTGCCGCTCGTGGCCAGCAGGCCCACGCCGAAGGCCAGCACGGCGCCGCCCACGATTTGTTGGGTGGGACTGAGGCGGCGCACCCGCTCAATTACCTGGGTGCCCAGGTCGCGCACGGGCTGCGGAATCTGCTCCAGCAGTTGCTGAACGTCAAAGTTTTGCAGCCACTCCTTGCCTTGGGCCACGGCGTCGTCCAGCTTTTGGCTAGCGGCGTCGGTGGCGGCGGTGGTTTCGGAAGCAACGGTTTTAGCAGCGGCGGGGGCGTTGATGGGCGCGTCGGCGGCGGGGTCTTGGTGCGGGGTTGAGCGCATGGGAATGGCAAAAAAATGAAAAGGTACAGTTCAGGTAAGGCGTAGTTATTCGCAAATCAGTGGTAGGAAGTTGCCCCTGCGCGTAGGTTTTCGGGCCATGGGCTGAACAGTACGCCGGCTCAGCGGTTCTGCTGCCGGCTTTTTGCCGCTTTACGCTATTTTTCAAGTTTTTATTTTCGTAATGGGTCGTTTTGATAATAAGGTTTGCTTCGTCACTGGGGCCACTTCGGGCATTGGGCGCGCCACAGCCCTGCAGCTGGCCCGCGAAGGCGGCTGCGTGGCCGCCCTGGGCCGCAACGTGCAGGAGGGGAAGTCGTTGACGGACGAGATTGAAAAAGCCGGCGGGCAGGCCATGTTCATCCGGGCCGACGTGGGCATCGACGCTGACCTGGTGGCCGCCGTGGAGACAACCCTGGCCAAGTGGAACCGCATCGACGTGCTGATCAACGACGCGGCCGTGATGACCTTCAAGCCCATCCTGAAAATGGACCCCGCTGACTGGGACAACGTATTGAACGTGAACCTGCGTGCCCTGTTCCGGCTCTGCCAGCTGTGCCTGCCCCACATGAAGGGTGGGTCCATCGTGGCCGTGAGTTCGGTGCACGCCTTCCAAACCACTCCTAATGTGGTGCCCTACGCCGCCAGCAAGGGCGCCATCGAGGCGTTTGTGCGCGGCCTCAGTCTCGAAATTCCGTACGGCCACGCCCGCATTAACGCCGTGGCCCCGGGGGCCGTCGACACGCCCATGCTTCACAGCAACCCTAACATTATGAACGGCACCGAAGTAGTAACCGGCCAGGTGGGTACGCCCGACGAGCTGGCCGCCGCCATCTGCTTCCTGGCCTCGCCCGAAGCCAATTTCATCAACGGTACCACGCTGGTGGTCGACGGCGGCCGACTGGCGCAGCTGTAGGCCCGCGCCTGTCATCAACCTGCGCCTGTCATCAAGTAGTAAGAAAGCGCCCCGGCCGGTTTGGCCGGGGCGCTTTTTTGTGCGCGCTAGGCCGGCGCGGGGCCCCCGCCGGTGCGCTGGGCCAGCACCACGCGCCGGGCTTCCTCCCGCGCTTCCACCTCGTACTTATTGTTATAGTAGCCCACCCGCGCCGACTCTACTAAGTAGCGGTAGAGGAAGGGCAGCAGGCCTTGCTCGCGGTACTGGCGCAGGTGCACCCGCTCGTGGGCCACCCACTCGGCGTCGGCTAGGAACTCGGCGCGGGTGGCGCCGCTCAGGTGCACCGTGCCCCCGATAACCATGGCCACGCGGGCGTTGCCGCCCAGCACGAGCCGGGCAATGCGGGCCAGCGGCGAGTGCACCCAAGTGCGGAGTGAAGCGTCGGTCATCGAGGAATAATTAAAAAATCGGGGAGCGCCATATACGGTGCATAATTATGGCCGGTTGCAGGTATATGTATGATTATTTTTTGTTAAATTATAATCCTGTCAATAAAATGAGGGATTATTCGTCTTTGCAGGCTGGTAGTACCAAAAGTTTGCCTTAGTTTTACCCGGCGGGGTGGTGGTATTATTTCATAATTAATCACCGCGCCGGTTCGCTTCACTCCCTGACTTCTGGCCGCTTGCGGCCTTGCCTATCGCCCAAGAAACGCTTTCTGCCGGTCGTTCCGCCCCCTTTCGGAACCCGGGCTTACCCCACCCTCCTCGACGGATAATGAAAAACAGCCTGCTTTATTTCCTCGCCGCCGCTTCCCTGGTCCTTTCGTTTTGCTTTGAGCGCACCCCCGATGCTTCGCTCACGCCCCGCGCCCTCGATGCGCCGGCCGTGGCCGAAGCATCGCTGCTTTCGGGCCTGATGACTAACCCAGCTGCGCTGCCCGTACCCGCCACCACGCCCGACCTGGCCGCCGCCCGCGACTCGCTCGCCTACGGCTACTACGCCCAAACGCTGGGCCTGACGCTGGCCCACACCGAAAATAAGGGCCTGCTCCAAACCGTGACGGACTGGATCGGAACGCCTTACCGCTTCGGGGCCAGCTCGCGCCGCGGCACCGATTGCTCGGGCTTTGTGACGCGGGTGTTCAACGAGGTGTACGGCATTGTGCTGCAACGCAGTTCGCGCTCCATGTTCGGGGCCGTGCAGCACGTGGCCAAATCTGATATGCAAACTGGCGACCTGGTGTTCTTCCGCCACGGCAAAGGAGCCATCTACCACGTGGGCATCTACCTGAAAGACGGCAAGTTTGCCCACTCGGCCTGCAGCGGCGGCGTGCGCGTCAGCTCGCTCAATGAAGCTTACTACCACCGCAACTTCTACGCCGCCGGCCGCGTGCCCGCCGCCGCCCGCGCCGACGCCGCCGTACTGGCCGAAGCCGTAGCCAGCGCCGCCGATGCCCCGGCCATGGCCCAGTAATAAGGGCCCCCGCCCCCGAAATAATAGCAGCCTCGCACCCCGTGCGGGGCTTTTTTGGGCCCCGGTGGCCGGGCAGCCAAACCCCGCCCCCGCGCAAGCGGTATAATGCCCCCATGGGGCCCCCTGCTGGGGCCCCGGCTTATTTCTCCTGACTCTTATGGACCCCCGTACCCCTCCCTCCGGTGCCGACGTGGCCGGCTCAGCCTTCTTCAAAAAATTCCTGGGCAAGGCCGAAAAGTATATCCAGCAGCCCACGCTACTGCGCAAGCTGCTGACCGCCGCCTACACCAAGGCCCAGCAAAAGAACGAGCTGGGCAGTCTCGCCCACGAGGCCTGGACGACGCTCCAGACGTTGTTCCGGCTCATCCGCGCCTCCGTGGCCGGCGACTACACGGGCGTGCCGTCCAGCACGCTGCTGGCCGCGGTGGCTGTGCTCATTTACTTCATCAGCCCGATTGACCTCATCCCCGACTTTATTCCGGTGCTGGGCCTGGTTGATGATGTGGCCTTGGTAGCCTGGTTCTCGCTCACTATTAAAACTGAGATTGACAAGTTCCACGAGTGGGAACTGACCCGCCCGCACGACGTGACGGCCCGCGCCGCCGCCGCCCCGGCCCCCCACGAAGGCCTGGTGCCCGCACCTGAATCAATCAAGTACGCCGGCACCACGCCGACGCCCGAGGGGCCCCACGCCCCGCGCCCCGACGTGGCCGCTACCACCACCGACAGCAGCCGCGACGCCAGCCACGGCACCGTGGCTACCGGCGGCAACGTACGCTAGGGCCCCCAAACTAACCCCCGGCTAATACCAAAAAGGCCCCGAAACATGCGTTTCGGGGCCTTTTTACTTAGGGGCCGCGCCGGGCTTTGGGGGGCGATCTAAGCGGCGGCGTGCTCACGCACGAAGCGCACAAAGTCGCCCACTGTGTAAAGGGGCACTTCGTCGGGGATGACGATGTGGAAGCTGCGTTCCAGCTCGAGGATGATGTCCACCACGTCCACCGTATCGAAGCGCAGGTCGCGGGCCAGGCTGGCAGTTTTGCGCACGCGCGACGCCCGGATGGCCTTGCGCTTACTGATGATGCGGAAGACTTGCTGCTCAATGGAAGCAGCGGGATGGGCGGCGGCGGTGGACAAGTACATGTTGGAGCAGAGCAGGCAGGAAAAAAGGGAAAAAGCGGTGCCGGGGCAGACGGCCCAGTGGCAAAGCAACCGGAAACACATTCCGTCGGCGCAGAGAATCGACGGAATGCGTTTTTTAGCCGAGAGAAGTTAAAAAAGCTTGGTGCAATTTTTAGGCCAGTACTGCCGGCGTGGCGGCATCTACCTCTTCTTGGTCGACTTCGGGGGCGGGCGGCGGGCTGTTCTTGTCGCGCCCCGAGAAGAGGGCCAGGAACTTTTCATTGAGCAAATACATCACTGGCACCACCAGCAGGGTGATGAGGGTGGCAAACGTGAGGCCGAAGATGATCGTCCAGGCCAGGGGCCCCCAGAACACTACCGACTCGCCGCCCAAATAAAAGTGGGGGTGGCCCGAGTTGAAGAGCTCGTAGAAGTCGATGTTCAGGCCGATGGCCAGCGGGATAAGTCCCAGCGTGGCAGCCGTGGCCGTGAGCACTACGGGGTTGAGGCGGGTGCGGCCGGCCAGCACCAGGGCGTCGTGCAGGCCCATGCCCTGGGCCCGCAGTATGTCGGTGAATTCGACCAGCAAAATACCGTTCTTCACCACGATGCCGGCCAGGGCGATGACGCCCACGCCCGTCATCACGATGCTGATATTCATGCCCGAAATGGCCAGGCCCAGCATCACGCCGATGATGGAAAAAATGATTTCGGAGAGGATGATGAGCGGCTTGCTAACCGAGTTGAACTGCGTGACGAGCACCAGGAAGATGAGGGCGATGGCTCCCACAGCGGCAATGCCGAGGAAGTCGCTGGTTTCCTTCTGGTCCTCCTGGGCGCCGCCCATGCGCACGGTATAGCCCGGTGGCGTGGGGAAGCTCTTGAGAGCCCGCTGCACGTTGGCCACCACGTCGGGGCCCGTGAAGCCGTTGAGCACGTTGGAGCTGATGGTGATGAGGCGGTGTGTGTCTTTGCGCTTGATGCCGCCGTAGGTGGTGCCGTAGGTGACGTCGGCCACGGCCGAGATGGGTACCTGGCGCACCGCGCCGGTGGCGTCGCGGAAGGTGAGCGGAGCGTTCACGATGGCGTTCACGTCGTCGCGGTAGGGCTTGGCGTAGCGCACTTGGATGGGGTATTCGTCGTCGGGGGTTTTGAATTTGCTGGCCTCGTAGCCGTAGATGGCCGTGCGCACCTCCGAGCCAATCTGGGCCGTGCTGATGCCCTCGCGATTAGCGCGGGTCCGGTTGATGGACACCCCGATTTCGGGGTTGCGGTCCTGCAGGTCAGAGCGCAAATCTTCAATGCCGCCGATTTTTAGCGAGTCCACATAGCGTTCCACTTTTTTGCTGAGCGCGGCCAGCTTGGGATAGTCGTCGCCGCTCACCTCAATGGCCACAGCCTTGCCCTGGGGCGGCCCGCTGGCCTCCTGGTCTACCGATATGTCGGCCCCGGGAATGCCCTTCACGGCTTCGCGGATGTCGTCCATGTAGATGTGGGTGGCCTGGCCCTTGCGCTCGCTCAGCTCTTTAAAGGCCACGCCCACCTTGCCCAGGTTCGACTGCGAGGTGCCGGCGGCCGTGGCTTCGGAGGGGTCGCCGGCGCCGATGGCCACGTTGGTAATCACCGATTCTACGTCGGGATTGTGGCGGCCGATGACCTTGTACACGCGCTTCTCCAACTCGCGGGTCACCGAGTCGGTTACCTCCACGCGGGTGCCCACCGGCATTTGCAGGTAGGTATAGATGAACTTGGGGTCGCCCTTGGGGAAGAAGTCTACCTTGGGCTTGCGGGCCCCCACGGCCACCACGCTGATAACGCCCAGCACCAGCAGGCCGGCCAGAATGGCCCCTTGGCGCCACACCGTGCCGCCCACGGCCAGCTCCACGAGGCGGGCGTAGCCGTTCTGGAAGCGGGGCAGCACGCTGCGCTGGAAGCCGGCAATCAT